>CAZKTW010000019.1:0-24875 GCA_964555775.1 uncultured Bifidobacteriaceae bacterium
TTCTCATTGCGAACGAGACGCTCTACCAACTGAGCTACGACCCCATCCACGTCAGACCGATATAGCTTTGCCAGAAAAACCACCGGACGCAACCGCTAAGTGACGAGGTTCACGCAAATACTGGGCGGTGGCACTTTGTTTTGGTGGGGCGAGGCTCCTGACGAGCCGGTTTGGGCGCGTCAAAGCGTAGCGACGACGGCTCGCAAGGACGCTCGCCCCACCCAGAGTTGCAAAGCGAACCACTGACGACGAGAGCCACGGATGGCGTTTTTGCGAGAAGGTGATTATAATTCCATCCGCATGCAACCGCGCCATTTTGAAGCCGTTATTTTCTCCGCCAAAGCCACCGTGGCCGCCGTCGCCGCCGTGCTGGTTTACCAGTTGCTCGCCCTGCCCGGCCTGCCCTGGGTGGCGGCCGTTTCCGCCGTCCTGGTGACCCAACCCAGCTTGCACTCTTCACTCAAGGCCTCATCGATGCGCGTGGTCGCCAACCTGGCCGGCGCGTTCGGCGGCGCGGCGTTGAGCATCCTCATTCGCCAGCCGCTACTGGCCATGGCCGTCGGCGTCATGCTCACCGGTCTGATTTGCTTTTTGCTCAGGCAGGACGACATGCTCCGGCCGGCATTTGTCGCCGTCATCCTCGTGACCCTCGCCGGCGAAACCGACAAGTGGCACAGTTCCCGGGAGCGCGTCACCGGGGTCGTCGTCGGCTGCCTGTGCGCCTTGATCGTCGGATTTTTGTTCGACAAATCGTCGAATGTATTCAAACTTCGGCGGCAGGAGGATGCCAAAACGGATGATCGTCCGAATGAATAGTTAATTGTCCAGCCATGGCCATGTCATTGAAAAACAAGTGGGTGCTGATCACCGGCGCGTCAGGCGGCTTTGGGGCGGCGGCGGCGCGGGCGTTCGGCGCGGAAGGCGCCCGGCTTTTGCTCGGCGCGCGGCGCCTTGACCGGCTGGAACAGGTTGCGGCCGAAACACGCCGGGCCGGATCGCCGGAGGCGCAATTCCACGACCTGGATGTTTCGAAAACCGCCAGCGTTGAAACGTTCATCAACTGGGCGAAATCCAAAATCCAGGATCCCAAAAGCCAGACGTCGGACGCAGCAGGCCTGCATGTGCTCGTCAATAACGCCGGGGGCGCGCACGGACTGGACCCTGTCGCCGAAGGCAAGGACGCGGATTGGGAAACGATGTTGCAGACGAACGTGCTCGGCGTTTTGCGCGTCACGCGCGCGGCCCTGCCCTTGATGCCGCACGACGCGGGCGCGAGCATCATCAACATCGGCTCGGTTGCCGGCCACACGGCTTACGAAGGCGGTGCGGTGTATGGCGCAGCCAAGGCGGGCGAGTTGCAAATCACCCGCGCTTTGCGGATGGAATTGAACGGCACCGGCATTCGCGTCGGCACGGTGGATCCCGGTCTGGCGGAAACGGAATTTTCGCTCGTGCGCTTCAAGGGCGACGCCGAACGGGCGGGAAAAGTTTATGCCGGCACCAATCCTTTGCAGGCGGAAGACATCGCGGAGATTCTGGTCTGGGTCGCCAGCCGACCGCCGCACGTGAATATTGACGAACTGCTGGTCAAGCCGGTGGACCAGGCGGCGATGCATAAGATTTACCGGCGTCCGCCAAAATAATTTTCAAATTCCCCGGTTCGCGCGCCACAGCAGCACCGCGCCAACGGCCTGGAAGATGAAATTCGGCAGCCAGAGGATCAAATGCGGCACCAGCTCCGGGTGCCCGGACAAAGATTGGCCCGCAAAGATGAAACTGTAGTAAATCAGCACCAGCACGAGCGCCATGGCGATGCCCACATTGGTTTCGCGCCGGTGCACCCGGATGCCGAGGGGGATCCCAACCAGCGTGAAGCCAAAACAGGCAAAGGAGAACGCCACTTCCCGATGCATTTCCACGCGAAGCGGCTCGGTCAAATCCTTCCGCTGCCGGACAAATTCGCGAACCTGCGCGCGCAATTCATCCGGGGTCAGGGCCGGATCCGGCGGCAGGCCGATGCGTAGCTCCAAATCTCGCAATTCATCCCGCAATTGCCAGAACGTCATGTCGCTCACCCGGGGCTTGCCCGGATCGTTGGTCACGGTGTTCAGGTCGAAATTCAATTTCAATGTCGGGAAGCCGGTGATTGCCACCCGCGGTCCACTCAGTGTCACGCTCCGGGCATCGTACAAGTATAAAATGATTTGTTTGTTGGTCACGTCCGTCGTGATCTCACCGCGCGGCGCGCGCAAGGTGGTCACCACGTTGGTCGCATTTTCGAGCTGAAAAATCATCACCCCCTGCAGGCTGCCGCCGTTATTTTTATCCACGTAGAAAATACAATTGGTGGACACGGGAATGAACCGGCCTTCGGGCAACTGGGCATTCATCAAACCCACCTTGAGTTGAAACAGCAGGTTTTTGGAAAGCACCCGGGAGCGCGGACCGAGGTCCATATTCATCCAGGCGCTGAGACCGCAACAGACCAGACTGAGCAACAGGATGGGTGTGATAAGCGATAACAGGCTGATGCCGCTGGCGCGCGCCGCGGTCAGTTCCTGCTCCGCGCTGAACCGGCCGAACACCAGCAGCGTCGCCGTGAGAAAACCCATGGGCAACGCATAGACCATGAGAAAGGGAATCAACAGGCCGACGGTCTGAAAGACGATGCCGGCGCGTGCCTGGCCGCTGATCAGCAGACCCAGGACTTCCTTGAGAAAGTCGCCGATCAACAAGGCAAAAGTGAACACCGCCACCGTCAGCAGCAACGCCGCGAGCACCTGCCCGGTCAGATATCGATGCAGTGTTTTCAAATGTTCCCTGAAACCCTAGAGCCAAAGCTCGAAATCCGAAACCTTAAAATGATGCGGGGGCCGGGCATGGGTGCAGCTCTATACGGTTCTGACCGCAGGGGCAGGCGAGACGCCTGCCCTACGTTGCTGGCGGCTTCGCCGCCAATGTAGGACAGCGCGTCCTGCCTGTCCGGGACAAAGGGGTTGTATTGGCCAAATTGAAATTTAAGAACAGTGCCCAGATGCGCCCCCGGAGTTTCGACTGGCGCGCCGGGTTGAGTTGGACGATCGCCGCGCGAATTATTCCACGCGAAGCAAAACGCTGCCGTGTGGCGGCAGTTCGGTGATGAATTTTGGTTGTTTGCCCAAATCCGCCCGCAACCATAAATCACGCACTTTCGGTGCGTGGTTAAATCCCAGACCGTGCCAATCAAAGTCGATTGCCACCGGCTTCGCCGTACGATTGAAGAATCCTGCCGCCAACGAACCGTCCGCCAGTTTTTTGCTCCAGACTTCCGAAACCGAGGGCGTGATCACTGTCCGTTGCGCTTGCAGCCCCAGAGCGTCTTGATCCACCGCGAGCACTTCCGGGTTGGTCAGAATCGCCGTGGTCCAGTCGTCATTATCCGGCAGGTTCATGCCCAGCATGAGCGGTGACGGGGCCAGCGCCCAGAGTGACATCAGGGTGAGCTGCTCATCGCGCGTGAACCGCGTCCAATGGTCGGGATGCACGTCGCAGTTTTGCTGGCAGATGCGCCCAAAGGGAATCATGTCACCATCCGGCCAGTGGCCCGGCCCACCGTGCCCATACCACTGGGCAAAAAGGGTGAAATTATGGTCCAGCGATTTCCAATTGTCCCAGAAGTCATTCGAAACGCGCCATAAATTGGCGAATTGTTCCAGATGGGCGGCTTGGGCCACGGGGGTTGGTCCCGGCGATAAACTCAGCATGACGGACCGGTCGGAATTCTTCAGCGCGGTGGAAAGCGCCGCAATTTCATCGGCTCCGTAAATTTTACCGCGAAACATGTCCGCGATGTCGTCGCACTTGATATAGTCCACCCCCCACCCGGCGTATTGCCTGGCGATGCTTTCGTACCAAGCCCTGCCCGCCTCGGTTGTCGCATCGACCCCGAACATATCGCGGTTCCAGACGCAGGTGCGGTTCGTATCTCCTTCCGGCAGCGTAGCTTGCGTGGCGGTAAACTTTGAAGCGGCAATCGGGAGATTTTGCTCGACGGCTTTGCGCGGGATGCCGCGCATGATGTGAATGCCAAATTTCAAACCCATCGCATGAATCTTATCCGCCAGATTCTTGAAACCCGCTCCATCGGCGGCGGAGGGAAACCGATTCGTCGGCGGGATGCACCGGCCAAATCCGTCAATCGTCACGCCTTCAGGATTTTGCACGCGATGGCCATCCGCCAGCGAATCATACCAGCGAAAATCCACCACCACTGTGTCCCAGCCAAACGGCTGAAGGTTCTTTTGGAACCATTCGGCATTGGCCAGCGTTTGGGCCTCGGTGACTGAATCGCCGAAAGAATCGTAACTGTTCCAGCCCATTGGTGGCGTGAGTGCGAGCGTGTCACCACAGACGACCATGATTTTTGCGCTCGTTTTGCCGGCGGAATTTTTGGCGATGGCACTGAAACTGTATTCGCCGGGTTTCGCGAGCGAGCCGGTGATAATGCCGCTCTGCGCGTCCAGCGCGAGTCCGGCGGGAAGATTTTTCGCCGCGAACGACATCGGCCGTTCGCCACTGACGGACAGCGCATAAATCAGCGGTGTTTTCGGGCGGATGCCAACGACCGGCCCGCCGTTATAACGTGGCGCGGCGTGCTCGCCGAGCTTTGTGGCGGCAACGATCCGCTGTTCGTGTTCCGTAAGCGGAAGGTTGGTGGCCGTGATTGAGGCGTGCAACAGGCTTGCGGGAAGGAACAGCAAGGAAATCGTTTGCGTCAGTTTCATTTTTATTGCAGTAAAACCCGGAAAAAAGCCGCCGGATTGGTCGGCGTCACGGCGAATGGCGACCCGGCATTTCTGACCGCCGACCATGGGCCGGTAATGTTCGCCGCCTGGAAGAGTGTGCCTTGCGGCCAATCCAGATGCAATCCATTCCCGGCCTGTTGCATCCCGACCCGCACCTGGGACAACAAGTGGCCATTATCGTAAAGCCCCTGGATTTGGGCCGCCGTCAAGGCGTGGTTAAACACGGAGACTTCGTCCAGCACGCCATTGAAAACCCGCGCTGCCGACGCATAAGTGTCGGTGCCGATGGCGCCGTTTCCGGCGAAGGCCTGGTTCGGGTGCGTCAGGAAATTCGTCGCGGACTGCGCGCCGTTTGGACTGAAGAGATACACGACCGCGCGGGACGGCTGCACAACGAGCGCGACCAGCGACCATTGGTTTGCTGGCGGCTGGATCCCGGAACTCCAGCCCCACGATCCAAAATCGTTATTCCAGGTGTAACCCAGATCCGTGCCGTCGCTGTTGAAATTCATTCCCGCCACGGTGCTGCCACTGCGGCAAAACACCAGTCCGGCATAGGCCGCCTGGCTCCCGACAGGGTAAATCCAGGCAGTGAAGGTCACGGTGTTCGTGTTCAAATTCAGCGCGGGCATGGCCAGCCAGGAATTGTTCACGCCATTGACCAGTTGTGCGGCCGTGTTGGTGATTTCAAAGCCAAGAAAATCCGGCGGCTGCGGCCCGGCGACGCCGAGCGTGACGGCATTCCCATAAGTGGCGTTGTGTCCCCCCACCGCCTCCAACGCCGTCGTCCCGCCCAATTCATTCAGGCGCCACCACGCAACCGGATTGTTGGATGACATAAACGAAGAAAACGCAAAACTGGTCGTCGCGTAACGCGGCCTGGCGCTGACCTCGGCGGAACCGGGACTTTCGCCGCCGAGCATGGGATTGACCGCGGTGACAACGTAAAAATAAGTGACGCCGTTCGTCACCGCCCAATCGACGTAATTGGCCACCGCGAGCCCGCCGGTGAGAAACGTTTCCGCGCCACTGCTCGTGCCGCGATACACATTAAACGTAACGCCCATAGCAGGCGTGCTCCAGGAAAGGCTCACGCGCCCGTCGCCGGCACTTGCCTGCAGGCCGGCGGGGGTGCCGCGCGAGACGGTGATTTTGTCGAAATTCGGCGCAAGATTGGTTGAATTGGCGAAGGTAATTGTGTTTTCACCGGCGGACAACGGCAGATAAACCGCCAAGGCGCCGACATTGCTCGTATCGCCGCCGGTCGCAGCAAAGGTCAGGTTCGTCGCCGCGCCGCCGTTCACGCTCAACAGCGCGGTGCGATTTGCGCTGCACGCGTAATAAACATCCACTTCGTAGAGACCGTTCGACGGTGCTGTGACTTTGTTAAACTGAAACGCGTTCGCCGCGCTGAACCCGACGCCGGTGACATAAGCGCCGGATGAAAAGTTTGAATTTTCCGGAACGTAGCAGGCTGTGCCGGAAAAGCTGTTGTAGGACGATTCGGCTTCGTAAATTCTCGGGCGGCTCCAGTCAAACGTGCCGGCCACGGTCAGCATCGTCGAGCCATGCGCCGGAATGTTGGTGGAGGTGTAGCTGCCGGTGATGCTGCCCAGATCCTGATGCGCCCACAAATCGCGCACGGCGGCGGAACTGCCGGCCACCAATACCAGGTCACTCCAATTCACGGTGATATTTGCCGAAGCGCTGGAACGGTTAACCAGCAATACCGCGAATTGGCCGGACGTGAAACTGCCCAGCGGCTTGGCATAAACGTTCGGCGCGACCTGCACGCCGACGGCGCCGAGCGGATCCTGGTCCACGGCGATGACTTCGGCGTTGGTGAGCGTGGCGATGGTCGTCGCCGTGATGGGCGGCGGCAGTGCGCCGCCGCCGGGGCGCACATCGGTGCCGATCATCAATGGCGCGCCAAGGATGCACCATAGGTTGAAATGCGTCCGCCCCTCGAGATCGCTGATGCCGTTAAAACCAACCATGAGCATGTCGGGATCAAGAAAATGTCCCGGCGCCTGCGCATACCAGTCCGCTTGCGCGGTGTCGAATTCACTGAGGATCGAACTCCACGTCACCGAACCGCTCAAGCCGCTGATGTCGTTCGCCACGCGCCAGGAATTGGCGATGCGCGACCCGAAAAACATGCGGTCCACCTGCGGGGTTGAAAAACTGATGATTATCGGCCGGCCGGCATCATTGCTGGCAATGGCACGGGCTGCGGCGTAAAAATCCCCCGGCCCGTGGTCATCAATTTTGATGAAATCCCAGCCCCAATTGGCGAATTGATCGGCATCCTGTTGATAATAGCCGAAGCCGCCGATTTGCGCCGGGCTGCCATAGCCCATTGTGCCAATGTCGGAGTAACCGCCCATGAGCAGTCCTTTGGCATGAACATAATCCGCCACGGCCTTCATGCCTGACGGCCAGCGGGTGGAGTTCACAATCAAATTTCCATTCGCATCACGGGAACCGCGGCCGGAAGCGATCCAGGTGCAGTCTATCGTTTCGATTTTATAACCGGCGGCGGCCAGACCGCTGGCGACGAGCGCGTCGGCGGTGGACTTGATCAGGCTTTCCGACGGGCCGGTAGCGTCGCCGACGACGAACCAGGAATTCCAGCCCATGCATGGCGTGGGTGCGTTGCTCGCAATGTTGAGCTGCGGCAATGGCCAGGTGGTTTCCCCAACGAAAGGCAGTCCCCCCGTGTACGGATTGATGAGGTTCAAGGGGACGCCAACCTGCGGCCCGGGGACGATCAGGACGTTGGCAACCCGGCCGGTGTTGATCAAAGCATTGTTGTGCGCGGTCACGGCCAATCCGGCCAGGACGGTGCTGCCCATCGAAATGATTTGAGGCGACCCCAGTTGCGTCCAACTGATGCCATCGGAGCTGTAAGCGGCGGTAAACGTGTTGGTGGACCGGCCCAGCCTGACCCAGACCGGTGTAGTGATGCCGGAGGTGATTGATTGGGCGGTTGATCCACCGGAAGCAAGGCGATAACGGAAAGTGACGCCGCTGCCCGGTGTAATCAGAACCGATGCTTCAGGAGAGCCGGCGGTAGTGTCGCTGCGGAGCATCACGCCGGTCTGGGCAAAAGTGTCCGTGCCGCTTTGAGAAGCAACGCGGGCGATAATCATGCCGTCGCCCGCCAAACTGTTGGAGCAAAAGTTGAATTGATCGCCGGTGCCCCAAATATCCGCGCCGCCGCCGGCAACCGTCCAGAGGCCGTTGGTGTAGGAAGCGGATCCTGCCAGACCCGGCGAGCCGATATCTTGATCGGCCCACCCTGCTGGCAAGGCGGCACAAGCCAGCATTCCTTTCATCAGGAATGCCAGCGTCAACAATTTCACCACCACTTTGTTCCGGATTGAACCGAAGCAAACAGGTTCAGGTTTGATGGAAATTTCCATTTCTCTATTGCTAGGGCAGTTCATTTTGACATTGGCACCCTCCGGCGCCATTCCGTGGCGGCAGACGTCTCGTCTGCCGTAGAGGGCCGCCCGGAAGGAACGAAGGGAGGGAACGTGCGATTCTGAATAGTTCCGGCTTGGTATCTGCCAACGGGCGTTTTATCCGCCGGGCGGGACGACCCGGCTCTGCGGCAGGCAGGATGCCCGCCGCTGCCAAACCCGCAATCGGTGCCAAAGTTGACTGGAACTGCCATATTTATAATAAAAAAACCGGAGCCTTGAGCGGCTCCGGTTGTGAGTAATTTGAAATTACGTGAGCCAGGTCATCGGCGGTCATTCAGGGCACTTGCAGCCGGTAGAACTTGTACGGATTGCCGGCCGCGATGGGATTGGTGACCGAAAAGTTTCCGCTGCCATCAAAGCTGCCGGTCGCTTCCACCGTCCAGTTCGTCTGTGTCAGGTTCGTCGAAGACAACACATGGTAAGTTCCAGTCAGGACGCCATTGGTACCGCTAAACACCAGGTTGGTGGTTCCGGTCGCCACGTGCACACTGGTTATCACCGGATGGGAGACGGTCGCGAGGGAGAGCACAATGATGCTGCCATCATTGGCGAGATTGTTGGACCAGACCACTCCGCCACCCGTCACGGACAGGGTGTTGCCGCCTGGCACCGGCTGATTGAACAAGGTAAACTTGTTCCCGACCGCCAGCGCCGGGCCCAGGTTGTTTACGGTGACAACGCCGCTGCCGGTGTTGCTCAACCCGCCGCTGACGGTGACGAGATCGTTTGACTGGGCGAGCGATTTGTTGACTTTGACCAGCACGTTGCCGTCGAGAGTCAATCCGCCGTTGAGCGTCAGCGTACCGATGGCCGAGAGAGTGCCGGGCGCGAGCGTGGCCCCGGGCAGAATGCTCACTGGTCCGCCGATGGCGGTGGTGCCGCCAAGCCCGCCGGACGAAGCGGTGACACTGCCGCTCAAGGCACTGAGGTCACCGGTGAAAATCACCGTGCCCGTGCCATTTTGATCAATCGCACCGATGCTGGTGATGGGATTGGTTACGACCAGATTTCCGGTCAAGTTAAAGGCGAGCGTGCCGTTATCGGTAATCGTGCCGCCACCCAGGCTGCCGCTGGCGCCGCCATTCCCGATTTGGAGTGTGCTGAGGGTGATGGTGACACTGTTCCAGGTGTTGTTGGCCCCGGCCAGGACCAGAGTGCCGCCGCCGCCCAGGAAGAGATTGAACCCATTGCCAGAGATTCCCGAGGCATTGCTCAGGGTAAGACTGTCACCACTGTCAACATTGATCTGGGAATCGGTGGCGAGGGTTACGGTGCCTTCGTAGCTGTCGCTGCCACTGACGCCGCCGTGCAGCGTGCCGCCAGCCAGCTTTATATCCGAGCCGGTAAAGTCAATGTTGAAAATAAGCTGGAGTTCGCCGCCACTGACGACGACCGGTGCCAGTCCAAGGCAGTTGGCCGCGCGCGCCAAAACAGTGCCGCTGGACACCTCCAACCCGCCGGATAGCGTATTGCTGCCCTGCAGGAGAAGGAAGCCGCCGCCCGCCTGCGCGAGATACTTTGCGGTCAGATTGTTGCCCAAAGTGATGGTACCGATGGGACCGAGGTTGGTGATACTGCCGGTGCCATAGACCGGATAGCCGTATGCCTCGTCGCCGTTTGCGTTGAAGAGCAGCGCGCCGTTGTTCGTGAGTGCGCCGGAACCGAGCGACCCGGCGGTGTCGCCGTTGTCCAGTTGAAACACGCTCCCGTTGTCAATCAACGTTGGACCGGTGCGGGTATCCACTGTGTCCAAAACAAAAAGGGCATTATTCATCAAATGCAGCGACCCACCGCCACTGATGCCGCCCGAAGTCAATATGTAGGTCGAGTTGGAAACCGTGATGGAAGTCGGCAAAACCGTGCCGCCCAAGGAAACAATTGGTTGCCCGGCACCCAGCGGGTCGAAACGGACATTGTCGGTGTCGGCGTAATTCGTTGTGGAAACGCCGCCATTGACGGTCCAGTCAAGCGTGCTGAAGTCCCAGGCGGAGCCGGTGCCGGCCCAGGTGTCCGTCTTGGGCGCATAGAACGTCAACGTCGCCACGGTGCCCGTGACGGAACTGAAGCTGTTGGTGACAACAACATCATAGTTGCCGTCTTGTCCGGCCACGGTCGAAGCAATGGTATAAGTTGCATTTGTGGCATTGACAACGTTCGTGCCGGCATGACGCCATTGGTAGGTGGGGTTCAAACCGCCCGCCATGACGCTAAAGCTGGCAGATTGGCCCTGCGAAATCGTCTCATTAGCCGGGCTTGGGCCATAGAGCACATAGACGTTTGATGATTGGATGACTTGAAACCCGGCAATGCCAAGCCATTGGTCGTTCCCGGATTTGGGCATTTCCGTAAAAACGGCATTGGCGCTCGTCATTCCAGGAAAGAAGGCAAAGTCCGCGCCAGGGAAAACAGCGCTGTTTGTCTGCGTCGTCGGCAGGAACAGGGCATTCGCGCCGCTGCGGGAAGGTGAACCGACCGTGCTGAAATAATAAGTGCTGGTACCGTTATCAATGCTGGCGTGCCGGCCGCTCGTGTCGGAATTGAAATAAACAATCACGTCATATTGGGCATAGGGGATGTTGGTCAGCGCAACAAAAGTATTTGTAACCGGAGGGCCCCAAGCCGCCGGACCGGCATTGAGAAAACCGTTCAGCAGTTCACGGTTCGCCGTGCCGTTGGCATCCAATCCGGCATGGTTGCCCTGGACGTGATAAGTATTGTAGGAACCGCGGCTCAAATTGAGCGTGGTGGCCGCGCCGGTGTTGTCCGGCAAACTGGTGGTGATGTCATTCAGGAAGGTGTCCACCCAGTTGGTCGCCGGCGCCAGACCGGCGAGATCGGTCGGGTTGATCGTGCTCCAATCATCGAGATTCCAACTGATGACGAGGTTTGGCACAGGGTTGGTCAACGTCTGTGCTTGGGTGACGAGGGTGGAAGCAAAAGCGACCAAAGCCAGGACCGTCGTCTTCCAGAAGTTACAGGATTTGAATTTCATAATGAGGTTTTAGTTGAGGGTTGGGTTGGTTCGAGCAGTGTTATCTGCGATTAATAGCCTTGTGGGAGTCCTATGGTTGCCGGGCCCCAATTCTTGTGCCAGGTGTAAGACCAAAGATCGGGCAGCTTGGTAAATTCCGCGTGGCCGTCAAACGTTGTTATATCTATCCCTCCAGGCGGAGGTGAAACCTTCCAGTCAGCCTTGTAACTGGTCGAGGCCCTAATGATCCCGCCGTGCCGCTGAATGGCAACGCGACCCATTTCATATCCGCCTTTCTTGGTCAACCAATTGGGGCCCGTCCAAAGATTTTGGCAGGGAGAATCAAATTCCGTAGGACAGGCATCCTCCCAAATGCCATCCGCATAGACCGGCGTAAGGTCCGGTCTCTTAATCTCGGATTCTTTGTAGTAAATCCAATCTTTGCTCGCTCTTATCTGATCGGCATCAACGCCGTTGACTGCATAGAACCAGCCATTGTAGGTATAGCTACAAGCAATACACCGACCGATGGGCGAATTCACACCCAGATAAAGAACATAGGCGTTGTCCGCGGTGCCCGGTTGTCCCCCGCCCAGGGTACCCGCTGGTGAGTCGTAAACCGGAAGACCATATTGGAGAAGTTGCGCGGAGGTAAGTGAATCCTTGGCTGAGGGGCATAGAAGCACATTGGTCGCCCTGGAAAAATAATCAATCATGCCGCCAACCCATTCTGATTTCACGCCATAAGGCGAGTGATCGGCAGCCGACGGAGCATGCATTAATACCCCGTCGTTATCACCGGCAAACATGATGTTTGCCATGGACAATTGCTTGAGATTGCTGATATCCGCAATTTGTTGCGCCTTGCGCTTGGAACGAGCCAACGCCGGCAGCAGCAGCGCCGCCAGAATGGCGATGATGGCAATGACCACCAGCAGTTCAATCAATGTGAATGCCCCCCGACGACGATGAAACGGTATCATGTACAAACTATTTGTTTTGGATTGAGTGAAAAACATTGAAACAGATATCAATTCAATTATTACCAACGCGTCCCTGCCGCCGGTGTTGCTTCCTCCACCCGCGATTGTCGCTGCATTTTGGCAGCGCTGCCGGCAACCCCGGCAGCGCTGTCCCCACAATCAATCAAACTACAATACCCTTACAAAAAGATTAGCTTAGAACGGCTGCGGCGATGAATCGCAACCAAAGCCATCAACCCCAAAGCCCCCAGCGCCATCGTGCCCGGTTCCGGCACCGCAACGATCTGGAATCCGGCGATGCCGCTCCATGCATCACTAACCAGCGGACTCTCGGTGATGGTTTGGGAACTGCCGGTAAGCCCGCTAAAAACAGCGTAATTGGCCGTCGGATACAATGTGCCCGTATCCGTGGTCTGGGTGAACACGGCATTGGCTCCACTGACACTTGCCGGCCCCGCTGTCGAAAAGTCGTAGGTTGTCGTTCCGTCGCTCAAGGTTCCGGTACGCCCAGCAGTGTCGGAGGAGAAATAGACATAAATATCATATTGAGCATAAGGAATGCTGCTCAATGTGACGAATGAAGTTGTGACCGGAGGATTCCACCCGGCGGGGCCCGCGTTCAAGTAGCCATTAAGCAGGTTCCGATTGTAACTGCCGTCCGCGTCCTGTCCCGGAGTGGAACCCTGGACGGACCAAAAGCCCCACGCCTGGTACGCGATGTTCAGGCTGGTGGCAGCTCCGGAATTATCAATCAGGCCGTTCACAGCGGTTGGCGACCCGAAAGCATTGATGGCATTGCCATTCTCGAGCCACGAATCGTTCCAGTTGGCGGCCGACACCACGCCGGCCACGTTGGCGCCACTGATGGTGCCGTTGGCATCCACATTCCAACTAATGATTTGCCCTTGGGTTGTGGCGGTGAAAAGACCCAAAACAACTGCCGCCCCGCACAAGGTTTTGAGTTTGAGTTTGATGATGTTCTTCATAGGTTCAATTATACTTCTCTACTATTGTCTGATTTTTTCAAAACAAATGCGCTGGATACCTGGATACGAAGGGTTTTCGGCCATGGTGTCTTCCGCATTGTTTTTGGCATTCAACATGTAATGCGCCCTTTGAAGCCAAATCCGGACATCTGAGGGCCAGTTTTTGCGGATTAATTATCATGAGTCCGGAGCCGTTTGCGCGAAACCACATAACCAATTGATTGTAAGGTAAATGCAATTTACTTGCCCCGCTTGGGCGAAGCGTACCAATCGTGCCCAGGCCTCGTGGGTCTCAGTGGATGGTCAGCCGAAAACGAAGTACATCGACGAAGAACCAGGATTTTGGAGGATTTTTAACTTCTCGGCTCATTTTTCAATCTGAGTTGTGGCTTCCTGCAAAAGAATGCGGGCGAAAACCCAGTCAAACCAAAAACCTTGGGATGAGGCGCCCGGATTCAGGCCATCGGCAAATTTGCGATTGATTGAATCGGTGGCCAAGGCCAGTTCCGCCCTGGCCCGGTCCGGCTGCTGCTGGTGCTCGCTGTCCAGGGCCAGAATCACCCGCGCCGTTGCCGTGCGCGAGGCGTTGTACTCGGGATAACTGAGGCACTGCCGGCACCATTCTTCAGACTTGGCGTAATTGCCGAGACGATATTCCAACAAGGCGGAGGGCAGCATGATCTCCACATCGGGGTTGATCCCCAGATCGCTGACCACGGCGGTGATGGTGGCCTTGGTGGTGTGGGATGACGTGGCGATGCCAAAATAAATCTGATCCGCAAAAGGCCCCTCCGTCCCGGCGGCGCTGTCAAACAGATAAAGCTCATTCCAATCAATCCCGTTCGTGCCCGTATAACAGTGGAAGACCGAACCCAACCGCTGCAATCGCACCCAGGAATTCGATCCACCGGCGGGTGGCAATGGATTGGGCGGTTGACTGGCTGCATCGCCGCCGGTCACGCCCCGCATCAGTACCTGGAAGGTGTTGTCCGCATTCATCCCCACCATGACCTCGCGGGCGCCGGGCTCGCTGAAAGAGGCTCGCGCCATCAGCCCGGCACGCGCATAGATTTCGGACGTCGAACTGATGGAATTGATTCTCAGCCGGTAATCGAAATCACCCGTGATCCTGGTGAACGCATAAACAAAATGATCCGCTTTTTCCCAGATGTTTTCCCCGCCCGCCACAATCTGCGCCACGCCGCCTTCATACAGCGCGGAACTTGGCTGACCGGTGTCCAGGTCATGGAGCATCAAATTCAAGGCCGTGCCGCCCATGCTGCTGCCGATGACCAGCCGGCCACTGGAATCCTTCACGTTTTGAACCGCAACTGAAAAGTTGCCGGCCAGTGGCGAGGACAGCCACAACACGACCGTTTTCCCGTCGGCCCCGGGTGTCACATTGGTCACGGTGGAGCTGCTCACCTGGTAATTCTCTTTTGCAGTGGCACTGGCCATGTCCAATGGTTCGGTAAATTCAACCCCGACACTCACGCCATCAAAGCTGCACACACCGGCGAGCCCCTGCCCGGCGGATTCGGCTGGCAGCGGCAGGGAGGTGCTGGTGCCGGGACCGCCACCACCGGGGATTCCCGGAACGCCGGCATTGGAAATTTGAACCGGATCTGAATTGATGCTGCCGGAGTCATTCCGGCGCCAGGCCAGGCCCGACGGCGGCTGATTCCTGGCGTTACTCACCGAACCTGACCGCGTGACGCGGGCCAGCGTGACCAACCGGCCAAGCACCTCATGACTGGCGGGCTGCAAAAGGCTCGCCTTGATGATCCGTTCCGCCACCAGCGGATTGCCGGTGGCTGAAAACCGGTTGATCGCGTCCTGCCGAAAATTTTCATATGCGGCGGCATCGCCCTGTTGCGCCAGCACCGCCGCGTTGCCAAGATGATCCAGTGTCAAAATATTCCAGCCATCGAGTTGATTGACTTGCTGAAGCCTGCGGAAATAATCGGCGGCCGGCTGCCAGCGGCCCTGCACGGCGTACCACTCGCCCAAAGAACGCAAAACCGCCGAACTTTCCAACGATGGCTGGTCAAAGGAAATCGAACCGGCTGCCTTGTCCGCTTCATCAAACCTTCCCTGGCTGACGAGCAGGGCGGCATGGGTGATTTGCTCCCTGGTCTCGGCTTCATGGCGCATCCGGGCCTGCTGTTGTTCGGCTTCCCGCTCCTTCAAAAACAGCCAGGTGGATGTGCCCAGACCGGTGGCCAGCGCCAGAAACACAGCGCCCACGGCGATAAACACGCCCTGGTTTCGCCGCACCAGTTTTTGGAACCGGTAAATCCGGCTGGGCGGACGCGCCACCACCGGTTCGTGGTTCAAGTGCCGCTGAATGTCCATCGCCAGTCCGTTGGTGGTCTCATAACGCCGCCGGCGGTCTTTCTCCAGCGCCTTCATTACGATCCAGTCCAAATCCCCGCGCAACTGCGAGATCAACTTCGGCGGTGCCGCATGCCGATGTTGTGCGGTTGACGTCAGTTCAGTGCCATGCAACGTGTTGATCTTCGCCGAAGGCCGGTGCGGTTCGCGCTCGCGCAAGGTGCGCCGCATTTCATCCAACCCCGATTGCAGTAACTCGCCCTGGTCAAAAGGCGTTTTGCTCGTCAATAGCTCATAAAGCAACACTCCGAGGCTGTAAATGTCGCTGCGCGTATCCACGTCCAGCCCGCTGTAATCGGCCTGCTCCGGACTCATGTAGGCCGGCGTGCCGATGAAATGCCCGTAAACCGTGAACAGGGTTTTGTCCGTCAGCGGCTCCTGGGTGGCCTTGGCAATCCCAAAATCTATCACCTTGGGCACCGGCACCCCGTCGTGGTGCGTGACGAGGATGTTCGACGGCTTGATGTCCCGGTGGATGATTCCCTTTTGATGAGCGTGTTGAATGGCATGGCAAACCTGGATGAACAACTCCAGCCGCTGTCTCGTATCGAGCTGTTTTTGATCGCAATACTCCGTGATTCTCACTCCATGCACCAACTCCATCACAAAATAAGGCCGGCCGGCATCGGTCGCGCCCGCGTCCAGCACCCGGGCGATATTGGGATGATCCATCATCGCCAGCGCCTGGCGCTCGGCCTCAAAGCGGGCGATGACGGCCTTGGTGTCCATCCCCAGCTTGATGATTTTGAGGGCCACGCGCCGCCGCACTGGCTGCTTTTGCTCGGCCATGTAAACCGTGCCGCAACCGCCCTCGCCGATTTTTTGCAGGAGTTTGTAGGGGCCAATCAGTGTCCCCAATTGCTCATCGACACCGGTTTCCGTCGCAGCGGACAAAGAAACGGTTTCCTTGCCCGGGTCGGCGGCCATGACCGGCTGGCACTTGGCAAAGAACTGTTCAGCCTTTTCATGCGCGGCAACCAGCTTTCCCAGTTTGGTCCGGAGCCCGGCATCCTCGAGGCAGGCCTGATCAAGAAACGCCTTGCGCTCGGCGGCGTCTTGGATCTCCAACGCCGCCTCAAATACGGTATCTTCACCTGGTCGTGCAGCCGACATTGCTTTTTCAACAATCCTTCATGCGCCAACGCGCGGCAAAATCGGACAGGACACTTTGCCGGAACAAGTCATTTCTCACCGGCAATATGGTGGAACAGCCATGCCTTGGCGAAAATCCATTGCCGCCGGATGGTCCGCTCGTTGACCCCAACGACTTCGGCCACCTCGCGGTCGGTCAATCCGGCAAAAAATTTGAGCATGACGACGCGCGCCTTCTCCGGTTCCTCGGCCTTAAACCGTTCCAAGGCCTCGTCCACCAGCAATACTTTGTCATCCGGCATGGCCGCGGCCAGTTCCAGTTCGGAAATGTCGAGCACCGCCTGGTTGCTGCCGCGCTTGAGCCGCGACTTGCGGCGCGCCCGCTCAATCAAGATCCGTCGCATCGCCTCGGCTGCGGCCCCAAAGAAATGGGCCCGGTTTTGCCAGGCTTGTTCTTTGTGTCCGACCAAACGCAACCAGGCTTCATGGACCAGAGCGGTGGGTTGCAGGGTTTGGCCGGCAGCTTCCTGGGCCATGCGCGCTGCCGCCAGTCGTCTCAGTTCCCCATAAACCACGGGTAACAATTCCTCCGATGCCTTCGCTTCTCCACGGTCTATGGCTTCAAGTATCAAGGTAATGTCGCTCATGAATTGTCTGCAAGATACCTGATCGTGACAGTTTTGACGACTTTCAAATTGAACCCGACACGCCGCCCTGTAAATAAGGAAGAGCCGGGCGTTGTCCCTGCCAGCCAAGTTGAGAAAGCGATAGGCGCGGCAGCCCATTCATTTGAACCGGTGATGCTGGAATTAGAACATCAAGCAATTCCGCCACAGCGTCGAGGCGATGCTGGATTTGGGTCGGGGCGTTTTCGGTTTGATTTCACCTTGCCAACGGGTGATTGGGCCGGTTTAATACCCGGCCGCAGCTGGCTGGGTAGCTCAGTTGGTAGAGCAGAGGACTGAAAATCCTTGTGTCGGCGGTTCGATTCCGCCCCCAGCCACCACTTCTTGATTATAAAGATTTCAGCTGTTCAGCGCAGTGTGTTTTTCTTTTTCATCGGCTTTTGCACCTCCTGCTTAAGGTTTTTGATCAAGGTTGCCAGACCAAATGAGCGACCCTTTGTTCCAGATCCAGCAGCAGGATCACCGCTTCAATCCTGTTGTTTGTGTATCGTAACAACAGGTTGTTTTTGAGACACAAACAGGCGCCGGAAACCTGAAAAATTCCTGATTGGCATATTTTCCGAGGTTGGTACGCAAGTCGCTACGAATCGCCCGTGCAGGGAACCAAAAATTCCAGCCTGTCACCCCGATTGTCGGGGTCAAAACATGTTCTCTGCTTTCTCCTTCTCCTCCCGGCCCTGACGGCAACTCCCGTGCTGGGCCAGGAATCCGTGATGACCCTGGCGATGGTCAGCTACGATCAATTACCAGCCCGGACGGCCAGCGTGGCCCGCTATGATTCGACAACCAATTCGCTGGCCACACTTCCGCCCCCCCGGCTCCAGTATCGCATTGCCGGGTTGAAGCTTGAGTGTCGGAACAGCACTGGTTTTTCAACTGATTTCCAACCCGAAAAACAGAATGATTTCTGCCCGCGCGACTGGTCCCGGTTTGTTTGCAAAAAATCAAGCGCGGAAGGATGGACGGGCATCCGGGCCTATGTGGAAGCCGGATATGGACAGTTCTTTCAATTTGAATCCAGCCTTGGAGCAAAGGCCGCGGAATTGGAGCAACCGAGCTTTGCCTACCTCAAAGCCACTTTCAGATTTTGATGTTTGGCGGCTGTTTCGCTCGAAGCAACCCGGTGGTTCCAGACGCCGGATTTTTCATCGCGCCGCCGGCCCATCCGTGTTAATCCGTGTGTACCCGTGGTTAAAATTCCCGACACCAAAACACACGAATTTCTGAATGCCGCCGGCTGGGGCAATGCCACCGGCGACCCCATCACCGGCGACGCCTCCGCCCGGAAGTATTTCCGCCTGCACCGGGGCAATCAAACATCCATCCTGATGGACGCCTCGCAGAATCTGGAAAGCGTCGCCCCTTACGTCCTGATCAACCGGCATCTCCAGCAACTCGACTTTAGTGTTCCTGCCATTCTGGCCCAGGACGAAAAGAGTGGCTTCCTATTGCTGGAGGATTTCGGCGACGCAACCTTTGCCCGCCTGCTGGAAGATGCCGGCGATGCGGACAAGTTGTACACGCTGGCGACTGATGTCCTGATTGCCCTGCATCAAAATTCCCAGGCCATTCCAACCGGCTTGCGGGCGTATCATCCGGAAAAAATGCTGGCGGACATCGAATTGTTTTTGGAATGGTGCACGCCCACGATTTCGCGGGTGGGCAGGGACGAATTCCAGACCGTCTGGCGGGAGGTGCTGCCCCTCGCGCATCGGATTCCCGCTTCACTCCTGCTGCGAGATTACCATGTGGCCAATCTGATGTTCTTGCCCGACCGCGAAGGCGTCCGACGGGCAGCCCTGCTGGACTTTCAGGACGCCTACCAGGGTCCGATCACCTATGATCTGGTGTCGCTGCTGGAGGATGCCCGGCGCGATGTCGCGGACGATCTCCGGGCAAATATGCTGAGCCGGTATCTGGCCAGGTCCCCTGCCCTGGACCGGACGGCTTTTGAAACTTCCCTGGCCATCCTGGCAGCGTTACGCCACACCCGCGTGCTGGCTATTTTTGAACGTTTGAGCCGGCACGAAGGCAAACGCAATTACAAAAAATTGCATTCCCCACGCGTGGAGCGCCTGTTGCAAAGGGCTTTGATTCATCCCGTGCTGGCTGGCGTCAAACGTTGGATGGAGCGTTATGTTGCATTTAAGAAATAGAAGAACATTCAACATCGAACTCTCAACGTCCAACAAGGGATCTTAACAGGACCATTCGATGTTGAATGTTGGATGTTGAATGTTTATGCCCACTAAAATTAAAAAAGCCATGGTCCTGGCCGCCGGTTACGGCACGCGGTTGAAGCCATTGACCGACCGGATACCCAAACCGCTGGTCCCGGTCGCCGGCAAGCCGATGATTGAATACGCCCTCGAGAAGCTGCGAGCCTACGGCATCGAAGAGGTCATTATCAATGTCTCGCACCTCAAAGATCAACTCACCGCTTATGTTTCCCATCTCCAAGGAATAACCGTCAAGGTCTCCGAGGAAACCGAACCTTTGGAAACGGGTGGCGGGCTGAAAAAAGCGCTGCCCCTTCTCGGTGATGAGCCTGTCTTTACCATCAACAGCGACATCATCTGGCAGGATGAACGGGAAGGCGCCCTGGATCGGCTGAGCCGGCACTGGGATGATGCGAAAATGGACTTTCTCCTGCTCGCGCAATCCAAGGCCAAGGCCATCGGACATGACAAAGGCGAAGACCATCTGTTCGTCAAACCCGGCAACACCATCGACTGGAACGAGCGCGAATCGCCCTACATCATCGCCGGCATCGGCATCATGCATCCCCGTATTTTAATGAATGCGCCTGAGGGAAAGTTCACCGTCAAAATCCTCTGGCGCCTGGCCCTGGCCCAAAACCGACTCTTCTGCCTGCCGCATCGCGGCCAATGGTTCCAGACCGGTTCTGTCGCAGACATCGAACAGGCCGAAAAGCAACTTGAAGGGCAACGATGAGACCCATTCCGGTGTCGTTGAGCGACGTTTTAACACCACAGCTCATTGGCCATCCCGCGATAACTTAATGCTCCACCGTTCGGAATTTTTGACCGGGAGGATGCCATGCGTGTACGAATTAAAAGACAGAGGAGGGCTCCAATATTGAAAATCGTGGCCTTTGACGCCATCGGGAGCTGATTTCCAATGGTCCGCCATCCAGATAAAAACCGGTCCTTCAGACGTTGGAATTTTAGCCACCCAGGTTTCCTGCGCCGGTATCACGGGGGCATTGTTTTGATAGCTGACCTTGCTCGTCGGAGAATAGACAAATTCTCCTTTTGGACCAGTTACGTTGATGGTTGATTGCGTCACCGTGGTCGGAGCGCCATTTTCAAAGTGACGATTAAAACTTGAACATCTTTTAAAGGGGCCCAAAGGCAAAATGGAAATATAAACCAACACCTCGCTGCCCTCGGGACAAAAAGCGCAGCGTGGGCCACTGAGGGCATAATACAAGTCCCCCCGCCGGAAAAGCAACGGTGCTTCGGCCCCGATGGTAAGAATACCGCTGGTTTCACCGGTTCCACCCAAATAATCCGGGGTCAGACGCTCCACGCGGACGGTGTATCCCTGCTCGATGGCTGTGTAGATGTAATAGCCGGTACCATCGTCATCCACGAAGAGACTGCCATCGCCTGCGTGAGCACAGGAAAGAGGCACGTTTGTATTCACAATGGTAAATGGACCTACCGGCGAGTCGCTGACCGCCACCCCGGTCTGGCCATCCCATTGTTCGGGATACCAGTTATACCAGAGGACATACTTGCGGGTTTTTTGATTAAAGATCACGTAGGGACGATAATAAACACCCGTCGGTTGTTCCTTGAACAGGTCGCCGGCAAGAGTCCATCGCTCCAGGTCCGGCGAAGAATAAACCCGGTAACGGTTGGAAGGGCCATAACCGTCGTTTGTCCCGTAAGCCGTTCCATACAGGTAGAAGCGCGCGCCGAACAATTGCAGGCAGCCATCGTGCGCATCGATAATTTGTCCATTCACATCTCGGCGGGGCGCAGCGTTGTCAATGGTCACGGTCTGGACCCCCTTCGGGCGCATTTCCAGTTGAAAAGACGAGTCGCCGGCATTACATGCCATGCCAAAAAGCGCCAGGCACAAGACAGCTTGTGCCACCGGAAATTTGATGTTCATGACCAAGACTTTTGACTTTAGGTTCGCGCACATACCCGCCGGTACAGCGCTTCGTACCGGGGCACAATGGCGGCGGCGGAAAAATGGGTCCGGGCGCGATGTTGTGCGGCCCGGCCCAGCACTGCCCGGCGGACCGGGTCCCGGATCAAATCCGACACCGCTGCCGCATATGCGTCAACATCGCCAAAGGGCGTCAGGAGGCCGGTCACGTTGTCTTCCATCACCTCCGGAATCCCGCCCACCCGCGACGCCACGCTTGGACAGCCAAAACACATCGCCTCCAGAAGGCTCAGGCAAAAACTTTCCGATTCCGATGTGAACAGTCCCACATCGGCAATCTGCAGGTAATCCTCGATGTCATTCACCTTCTCGCGTAAGATCACCCGGTTTTCCAGGCCCAACCGCTTCACGTCGGCGGCAAATGGCGCGAAGTTGCCTCCCGCGAGAATGACCAGCTTGAACGCCTCCCGCGGCTGGACGCGCGCGACGGTTTCGAGCAACAAATCAATGCGCTTCAACGGACGCAGATTGGACGAGTGGAACAGGAGCACTTCATTCTGCAAACCCAACTCCCGGCGCACTTCCCCGGGCGACCGGCGTGGCGGACGCCGCTCAAAGAAATTGTGGATGACCTCCAGCGGCCCGTTGAAATCGAGCACACGCTGCGTTTCTTGTTTCAAGTAATCCGACACCGTGGTGACGGCATCCGAACAGGTAAGCGCATGATGGATGGCGGGGCCGTATCCCGGGTCGCAGCCGAGCAACGTGGTGTCGGTGCCATGCAGGGTCGTCACCACGCGCGGACGTTGAGCCGCCGGGAGCATGGATTGCGCCAGGATGGCCGCGGTGGCATGAGGCACGGCGTAGTGGACATGCAGCACGTCCAAATGATGGTCGCGGCTCACTTCCGCCATCCGTACCGAGAGCGGCAGGGTATAGTCCGGGTATTTGAACAATTCATAATCGTTGATGACCACCGGATGAAAATGCAGCCGTGGCACATCCACCGGCAGACGGAACGGCCGTTCGTAGCTGATGAAGTGCACCTCGTGCCCGCGCCGCGCCAGTTCCTCCCCCAGGGCCGTGGCCAGGACGCCGCTGCCCCCTACCGTGGGATAACACGTGATGCCGATTTTCATACATTTTCAACCACGGATGGACACGGATGGACACGGATAAAGACAAAACCGTTACCGGTAAGGCGCGTCACTCCGTGCGCGCCGTGCTTTTTATTTTGACGGACGGCGGGCAGAGGACTGCCCGCCCTGCCAGCTAAGCCGTGTTTATCCGTGTTCATCCGTGATTGGAGTTCAAAACCGCCGGGCGCTGCGGCCGATTTGCGCCAGTGAATCGAGCACCAATAGGTCGTTGGGAAACAACGCGATGGCATAGCCGATGCCGGCCCGCAGTCCGCGCAACCGCGCGCGCGTGAGTTGCAATTCAACATAGCCGCGCGCGGAAACCTGTGAGACGTGCGCTTCCATCGCCGCGGTCCAGGCGGCCATGATTTCCGGCGCCGAAACATCGATCAGCACGGGCGTGATGCCGGAGGGTTCGGCTTCCGGGGTCACCGCAAAGAAAAATAATTGCTCAATGGCATGCGGGCGAATCCGCCGCAACTCCTTCAATCCGCCGTATCGGGCAAGCCGGGCGGCGTCCCGCGCCAGTTGTCCGAGTTTTGCATGATCAGGATGCTGGTTTTCAACCAGGCTTGGTGCCAGTACCATACCCGGTCGCACCCTTCGCAGAATGCCCGCCAGCTTGATGGCATGGGCAACGCGGACCTCCAGGTGCGCATCCCCATCAAGCTTGATGAATTCAACCGTTGCCCCCAATCGGGCGGCGGATTTTTTCGCCTCGGCCACCCGTTGCGTCGGCGTGCCGTGAGTTCCGGCCTCGCCGCGCGAACAAACGACAAAATGCGCCCTACGCCCGGCACGGGTCTCTTTGGCAATGACACCGCCGCAGCCGAACTCGATGTCGTCCGGATGCGCCCCAAAAGCCAGTAACGGCTGGAGCACCGAGCACCCGCCCGGCTCGGACTGCGCAGTTTCCCAGGGAACGAGCCGAGCGGGTGCTCGGCGCTCCGAACCCGGGCGCTCACGTTCAATGGATGATTTCTGTCCAGGCTTCATCGGCACGTTCAATGGCATCGCGATTGACAAAAGTGATCTCCGGGGTCTCTTCCGGATGAAGGTAGGCTTTTTCACCGGCACCGGCAACGTAATGCGTGCAATGCACGACGGATTGCATCCAGCGCAGCCGGGTATCACGCGTAGGACTGATTTGTTCCTTGGAGAAATTGATCATGGGCAGGGTGATGAACGAATCCCCACCTTCATGCAGCGTCAACCTTGGAGCGCCGGCGTTGAAACGGGCACGGACGGTTTCGCCTTCGTAAGGAACATCCACGAAATATTCCGGCACCTCGCAAGCCGCCCGACGGACAGCCGGGTCGCTTGAACGCACCACGCGGATTCCCTCGAGCAACCCCATGCGGCGATACATCTCCAGGCAGAAATCAGCGACTTTGGAGGCAGAAACCTGTTTGAACGCGTTGATCAGGGGATGTCCGACATAATTCGGCAATTGGAGCACTGTCTTGTCCTGCCAGCCGGGCGCGATGTCTTTCAGGTAAAGCGGGGAAAACTTGCGCTGGACCCGGTTTTTGAAGGCGAAATTGAGCCGGGCCGGTTCGTTGGTCTTGCGATGACGCAGAACGGTCTGCGTTTCGCGCGGGTCATGGTCGCTGTCGTGGCAGAAGAAAATGATCTCTCCACCCAGTTCCACCTGCAGGCGCCGGGCCGTCTGGATTTTGGCCACCAAAAACCGTTTCGGAAAAAAACCGCACGGTTGCTGGCCGAAACAAATGACCGGCGCGGTGGTCATGAGTTTTGGATTGCGCCGGCAGAGCGGAGGGCCGACGACGCTTTACCTCGGCCGTGAAATTGAGTTCGAAGCAGCAAAAGCGGCGTCGCGCTTCGCTTGCCGCTGCGATCAATGATGTCATTGGCGAAATTGAATTTCATTTCAAGTCTTCGCCGATTTGACATTAACGCCAAGTATAGCCTGCAAAATCGCGCTGAACAGCACGCAGGCGGCGCATCCGATGAGATTGTACCAGAGATAGCTGATGTTAAGTCGAAAATAGAGGACAATGACCAGCACCTGCGTCGCCAGCGCACCCCAGAATACGGCGGTGCCCCCGATGCGACGGAGGAAAAACCCGACCACGAACAACCCCAGCATCACGGGGTAAAAAATGGAACCGATGATGTTGACGGCTTGAATCAGGTTCTCCGCCAGCGTGGCCGAGAGGGCGAAACTGATGGAGACCAGGCCCCAAAA
>CAZKTW010000020.1:0-24655 GCA_964555775.1 uncultured Bifidobacteriaceae bacterium
GGGTAGCCGGGAGGATTGGCCTCCCGGCCCCCACACCACCTGACATGCGGGTCCGTATCAGGCGGTTCCGGTCAGATTAACGGAGGCGATGTCCCTGAGTGGAACCGGCGCTCCTCCGTAATGCAGTTTGATCCATTGTGACTTCAAGTCCGGCACGCTTTGTTCCCGCAGCCACGCATTATCCAACGCGCGCTGCACGATTCCGTTGCCGCTCCTCCACAGGTATCCCCGCCGACACCGGCTGGCTTTCATCACCTCGCCGGGGTGTATCCCCAGCGCGATGATTTGTTGGGAGATTTATGGGCACTGGGACGAGAATTGGAATGCCGATCCACCGAGAATCCGCACCGATGTTTTCCACCTGCTCGAAAGCGGGAAGATTCCACCATGAAACAGAAGCACCGGACATTGATTATCGTCGCCATCGGGGTGGTGTTGGCAGCAGGCTTACTGCTCCCACCCATTCAAAGCTCCAAGACTCGTCGTCACGGCACACAGATTCACACCGAGAAGAATTCCCCGCCTTCAGCAAGCGTAACGATCAGCACAAATGCGATGGCTGGCGGGCAGGGTCAAGCGCCCTGAGATTATGTTTCCGAGTTGATGCCGCCTGCCAAGAAAGAAGAAGCGAAAGACAGTCATTGAAAATCGAAAAAGGCCCTGCCTTGTTGTCTGGATTAATGCCCACCCCGGAGGCGGTCGGGGTGCTGACAACCGGTTCATTGAATTCTTGAGGACACAAATGAAAAGGCTGCGGCATGTTTGTGCCGCAGCCTTGAAGCGGATGAGTCGATTACCAGAACTTGATATAGAACAGGACGACGCAGCCGACAACTATCAGGCTCAGAATGACATCCAAGGCGTTCCAACTCGCTCTAGTGGCGGCCTTTTCCTCCGGCGTCGCACCATACCAGGTGTATTTGATGGTCTTGGGGTCCGGTGCCTTGGTCATGAGGCTGATAATGATCATCAGCGCTGCGGTGACCACAAAGAGACCTTCGCAATAATAGAGCCAGTGAATGTTCCAAATGTCGAACAGGAAACCGTTGTGTGTGGCCCGAATAGCCGCCATTCCTGTGTCAAATTGGGCATGAGTGATGACTCCGTGGTAGTGATCGCCCTTAAGCTTGGACACCGCATCGGCGTCGCCTCGCATGATAAGGTCGAGGGCGAGGCGGCCAAAACCACCGACCATGCCGATGACAAAAGCCCACAGGGCGGCGGGGGCGGTGGCGCGTTTCCAGAACACGCCAAGCCCGAACAACACGGCAATGGCGGGCGAGAGATAACCCTGCACGTTTTGAAGATACAGGTAGAGCGGCATGTGGAGATTTTTGATCACCAGCACCCAGCAAATGCCGACGAACACAATCACCGCTGTGGCTAGCCGGCCGACGAACACCTCGGTTTTGCCGGAGGCGTTCGGATACCATTCACGGTAGAAATCCATCGTGAAGAGCGTGGCGGACGCATTGAACTTGGAACCGAGCGACGCCATGAGCGCGACGATCATGCCGCAGGCGACCATGCCACGAAGGCCGTGCGGGAGAATCTGGGCGACGAGCGAGGTATAGGCGGCGTCGCCGCCGGTGCTGAAGCCGACACCGGGCGTCCGGGTGAGCGCAAACGCGATCATGCCGGGCACGAGGAAGATGAACACCGGAGTCAGCTTGAAGAAGCCGGCGAGGATGGTGCCGCGCCGGGATTCCTGCTGGTTCTTGCCGGCGAGCACGCGTTGGACGATATACTGGTCGGTACACCAATACCAGAAACCGATGATGGCTGAACCGGGCAGAATCGCCAGCCACGGCCAGTCGGGATCGTTGATGGAGCGGACAAGGTGAACACCATCACCGTGCCAAGTAGCAGCCGCGACCGACGCAAGGGTGGCATGCCATCCGTCAATAAGGCTGCCATGACCCAGGACGTGCAGTCCCATGTAGAGGATGCAGACGGAACCGAAGATGAGCACCGGTGCCTGAAGCACGGCGGTGTACATGATCACGCGCATGCCGCCAAAAATCGTGTAGAGACCGGTGGTGGCCGCCAGTCCCAGGGCGATGGCCCAGAAGACGTCTATGTCGCCCAAACCAGGAACATGAATCTTATCCACGTTCAGCAAAGTGCGGATGACGACGTCGCCGGCATAAATCGTGGCGGCGATTTTCGTCAACACCAAGCTGGCCATGGTGAGCAGGCTCAAGACATTTCGCGAGCCGCGGCTGAAGCGTAGTTCGAGGAATTCCGGCATGGTGAACACCTTCATGCGATCGTAGATCGGCACGAAGGCCCAGCCCAGAATGATGATCCAGTAGGCGTGCATTTCCCAATGCGCCATGGCCATGCCGGTGACGAAGCCGGCGCCGGCGAGACCGACGAGGTGCTCGGAACCGATGTTCGACGAAAAGATCGAGGAGCCGATTTGCAGCCAGTTCGCATCGCGCCCGGACAGGAAGTAGTCTTTGCCCGACTCGTTCTTCTTCCGCATGGAGAACCAGACGGTCAGAATCATGCCGACGGCAAAGGCGATGATGACGGCCACATCCAGGCCGTTGAACACCGTGCCGTTCATTCCCCCTGCCACTGACGTCATGGCAAGGGCGTTGGTTGCCGTCTCCACACTGTTGGTTATTTCATTCATAGAATTTAGGTTTTTCCGGTGTGGTTATTGAACGCTGAATTTATAAATGATGGTGTTGTGGTAGGTCTCACCCGGTTTCAGTTCGGTGGTGGGGAACTGCGGTTTGTTGGGCGAATCAGGATAATGATGAGGTTCCAGGCAGAAGGCGGAGCGGCGCGGGTAAACCTTGCCACCCTTGCCGATGATGGTGCCGTCCAGGAAATTGCCGGCGTAGAACTGCAAACCGGGTTCGGTGCTCAACACCTCCATGACGCGGCCGGTGGTTGGTTCAGAAATGCGCGCCATCAGCCCCAACTGGCCGGACGGTTTGTTGATGACCCAGTTGTGGTCGTAGCCCGGACCATATTGCAGGACGGTGTCGGGATCATTGATCCGGGCGCCAATGGCAGCCGGCTGGCGAAAATCAAACGGCGTGCCGTCCACAGGCTTGATCTCGCCCGTGGTGATGAGCGTGGAATCCACCGGGGTGGTGGCATCGGCGTTGATATAAAGGACGTGGCCAAGGATGTCACCGTTCCCCTGCCCGGCCAGGTTGAAATAGGAATGATGCGTGAGGTTGCAAAGCGTCGGCTGGTCGGTGGTGGCGGTGAATTCCAGGCGCAGTTCATTATTGTCCGTAAGGGTATAGACCGCGGTGACTTTGAGATTGCCGGGGAACCCTTCCTCACCGTCCTTGCTGAGGTAGGTCAATTCCAATTCCGGGCCTCCGGCGGTGACCCAAGGTTTGGCCTGCCAGACGACCTTATCGAAACCCTTGATGCCGCCGTGCAGCGAGTTGGGGCCGTTATTGGTGGCCAGTGTGTAGGTCTTGCCTTCCAAGGTGAATTGGCCGCCCCCGATGCGATTGCCGTACCGGCCGATGAGCGCGCCGAAATATGGACTGTTAGTGAGGTAACCGTCCAGGGTGTCGTACCCCAGCACGACGTCACCGAACTGGCCGTTTTTATCCGGCACCTTGAGCGACTGGACGATGCCGCCATAGGTCATGATGCGCGCCTCCATGCCCTTGCTGTTGCGCAGGGTGTAAATCTCGACCGGCGTGCCATCCAAGGTTTTGCCGAAAGGCGACTGGCTGATGGTTCCGAGGGTATTGGTTGGGGTTGACATGGTGGCGCAGCCTACAAGAGAGGCCACTCCGAGTCCAGCCGTCAGAAGCAGAACCGATTGCGTTAAGTTGCGCATATATTTAGTTTCCTGTTGGTTTGATTTGCTGGTTTGAGCTTTGGATTTGTTGGATGACACTTTGCGGAACTTTCAGGACCGTCCCGTGACGGATGCCCGGTGGAAATGACACCTGGGGTGAAATGTCCTGCCAATGCTGCAAATCGGAAGATTTCACCGCGCCGTAATAACGCGGCGAGACATAATGGTCAAAGTAAATCAGGTATCCATCGCCCGCCTGGATGGCCGAGGGGCCTTCGACCCAGTTTGTGCCGATGGGTTCCCCGGCCGGGCCAAACGGCCCTTCCGGCTGCAGGCTCTCGGCGATGCGCAGATTTTTCTTCACCGGATTTTTCGTCTCATCCTTGATAATGAGATGGAATTTCCCATTCGCCGCCAGCAGCGTGGCGTCAATCACATTGAAGCCACCGTCATAGAACAGCCGGGTCGGCGAGAAATCGGTGAAATCCTTTGTGGTGATGCAATAAATCCGGTGGTTGTGGTCGCCGGAACCGGCGGTTTCCGGAAACTTTCCCGGAATCGTGCTGGCCCAGAAAATGATCCACTGGCTTTTGCCGGCGTCATAATAAAGCTCGGGCGCCCAGGCATTCTCTGCGCCGGGATCCTGTTCCATCACCGGAACCGCCTGCTCCCTTGACCAATGGACCAGATCCCGCGAATGAGCGAGACCGACGACGGTGGGCCGGCCCCAACTCGTCGTCCAGACCAGATGAAACATCCCGTCCGGTCCCAGTTGCAGGCAGGGATCGCGCATCAACTTGCCACCGACCTCGGGGGCGAGAAATGATTTTCCCGGCGCCTTTAATTCCTCCCACTGCAGCCCGTTGGGGCTCCAGGCCAGATGCAGACCATCCTCGCCGTTGGGCTCGCGGAAAAATGAAAAAAGAAAAGCGGTTTTGTCATCCAGCGCAAAAACCGCATTCAAGCAAAGCCCGAACACGATGATAACAACCGATGTCCGCTTCGTGATCATTTTTGCCCGTAATAGGCCTCCGGCCCATGTTTTCGAAGAAAATGTTTGTCCAGCAGGGCGGATTGCATCGGCCTGGTTTTGGGGTTGAGGCGGAGCGTTTCGCCCGCCAGCCGGGCAACAAACTCGAGCACCGCCGCGTTGTGCACCGCGTCGGCAACGTTTTTTCCCCAGGTGAACGGGCCATGGCTGGCCACCAACACGGCCGGATGCCGCATCGGATCCAGCTTCTTGAACGTATCCACAATCACCTGGCCAGTGTTTGCCTCGTAATTGTCTTTGATTTCCTCCGGCTTGAGCAAGCGGGTGCAGGGCACCTCGCCGTACCAGTAATCCGCCTGGGTGGTGCCGTAGGACGGGATTTTCCGCTGGGCCTGCGCCCAGGCGGTCGCGTAAAGACTGTGCGTGTGCACCACCCCGCCGATGTCCTTGAACGCGCGATAAAGCACCAGATGGGTCGGCGTGTCGGAACTGGGTTTAAGCTGGCCTTCGATGACCTTGCTGGTTTCCAGCGAGACCACCACCATGTGTTCGGGCCGCATCGTGCTGTAGGGAACTCCGGAGGGCTTGATGACGACGAGATCATGCTCGCGGTCGATGGCGCTGGCATTGCCCCAGGTCTGGATGACCAGGCCTTCCGCCACCAGTTGCAGGTTTGCGTCACAAACCTGTTTTTTGAGCTCGTCGAGCATGCGTGAAACCGGAATTATTTCCGGACACGGCTGCGAATGTCAATCAGTCGTTTCATCACGTCCTGGAGGTTGCCGGTCCAACCCCGTGTGCCAAACGCGTCATGCAATTTCCGGTACAAAGGATACACCTCCCGGTAAACCGCATGCGCCTTCGGGTCCGGCCTGAACACGCGGGGTTTCAAACCGGTCATGGCCTTTTGGGCCGGGGCAAAATCCCGGTACGCGCCGGCCACGACCGCGCCGGCGATGGCCGAGCCCAGCGCACACGTCTGGGCCGAGCGCGAAACCTTCATCGGCCGGCCGGTCACATCCGCGTAAATCTGCATCACGACCGGGTTTTTTTCCGCGATGCCGCCGCAATTGACAATCTGGCTGATTTTCACGCCGTATTCCTCAAACCGGTTGATGATGGTAAGCGCGCCGAAGGCGGTGGCTTCGATGAGCGCGCGGTAAATTTCCGCAGGCGTGGTGTACAGGGTGTGGCCGGCGAGCAGGCCGGTCAACCGCTGATCCACCAGGATGGTGCGGTTGCCGTTGTTCCAATCGAGCGCAAGCAGGCCGGATTCGCCGGGCTTCAATTTTGCCGCCCCGGCCGTCAGCGCCTCATGAGTGCCGGCCTTGCCGCCGGGCTGCAGATAGTTCACGAACCAGTTGAAAATGTCGCCGACGGCGGACTGGCCGGCTTCGAGGCCAAAATAACCGGGCAACACGCTGCCGTCCACGATACCACACAAACCGGGCACGTCGGCGAGTTTCTTCCGGTTCGACGCAATCGTAATGTCGCACGTGCTGGTGCCGATGATCTTGACGAGGGTGCCCGGCGCGACGCCGGAGCCGACGGCGCCGAGGTGCGCATCGAATGCGCCGACGGCAACGGGAATGCCCGCCGTCAAACCGGTTTTCTTCGCCCAGGCGGAAGTGAGTCCCCCGACGGACTTATCAACCGAATAAACGCGCGGCGTGAGCCGGGCGCGAAGTTTGCCCAGCTGCGGATGGAGCCGGGAAAGGAACCGGGCATCGGGATAGCCGCCCCATTTGGCATTCCACATCGCCTTATGGCCGGCCGCGCAAATGCCGGCGATAAATTGATCCGGATGTTCCGTACCCGTCAGGGCTGCGGGAACGTAGTCCGCCAGTTCGATCCACGAGTGCGCGGCAATGAAAACCTCCGGCGCAGCGCGAAGGCATTTGAGAACCTTGCTCCAAAACCATTCGCTCGAGTAAGTACCGCCGCACTTGGCGAGATATTGCGGGCGGATTTTTTTGGCCAGGGCCGTGATTTCAGCGGCTTCGTTGACCCCGGTATGATCCTTCCACAACCACGCCATCGCCGCCGGATGGTTCGCAAATTTTTTCTGGAATGCCAGCGGCTGGCCGTGGGCATCCACCGGCAATGGCGTGCTGCCCGTTGTGTCCACGCCGAGGCCCACGACCTGATCCGCTTTGAATCCCTTCACGGTTTTTTTTGCCGTGCCGAGCGCCTGCCGGATGGTGATTTCCGCGCCGTTGACGTAATCCGCCGGGTGTTGCCGGGCGAGATTCGGGTCACGCGACAAAATCACACCCTGCGTGCCATGGGAATAAGTCCAGACGGCCGCGGCGATTTCTGCGCCGTTGGCGACGTTGACGACCAGGGCGCGGACCGAGTTAGTACCGTAGTCGAGACCGATGGTATATTGGTTGCTCATGGGATTTGAATCAGGAAATCCAACCGGATTTCAAACCGTAGGCGGCATCGTTCCAGACCAGTTCCTGCTTGAACTGCCGGAGTTTTGTGTCGGCATCAATCACGACCACTTCGAGTCCGGCAATGGCTGCGAAATCTTCCAGCATTTCCGTGGTGACGGCCTGGCTGAAGCCGGTGTGGTGCGCCCCGCCCGCATAAATCCACGCGGCGCACGCGTCCTCGAAATTCGGACGGCATTTCCAGACGGCCTGGGCCACAGGCAGCTTCGGCATCGGCTGTTCGGGTTTGACGACATCCACTTCGTTGATGAGCAGGCGGAAGCGGTTGCCGAAATCCATGAGCGCCGCGTTCAATGCGGGGCCGGCCGGGGTGTTGAAAACCAGCCGGGCTGGATCGGCCTTGCCTCCGATGCCCAGCGGATGCACCTGCAACGACGGTTTGCCGGCGGCGATGCTCGGACAAATCTCCAGCATGTGTGCGCCGAGCACGAGCTTGTTGCCCGGCTGCAGATGATACGTGTAATCTTCCATGAACGACGTGCCGCCGGTGAGACCGGACGCCATGACTTTCATCGCGCGCACGAGCGCGGCCGTTTTCCAATCGCCTTCGCCGGCGAAACCGTAGCCGTCGGCCATGAGCCGTTGCGGGGCGAGGCCGGGCAATTGCGCGAGGCCGTGCAAATCCTCGAAGGTGGTGGTAAAGCCCTTGAAGTTGCCGGCCTTCAGGAAGGCACGCAGGCCAAGTTCGATGCGGGCGGCCTCGCGCACGGAATCGTGCCGGGCGCCGCCGGAGCGCAAATCAGCGGCCAACTGATAGGTGTCGGCGTATTCCTGGACCAGCTTGTCGATGGCCTTTCCGGAAACCGCGTTGACGAGCTTCACCAGATCTCCGACGCCATAGCCATTGACCGCGAAACCGAATTTCATCTGCGCGGCGACCTTGTCACCTTCGGTCACGGCCACTTCGCGCATGTTGTCGCCGAAGCGGCAGAACTTCGCGGTCTGCCAGTCGGCCCACGCCGCCGCCGCCCGCGCCCAGGCGCCGAGTTTTTCCTGCGTTGATTTTTCCTGCCAAAATCCGACGACCACCTTGCGGTTCAACCGCATCCGGCTCCAGATGAAACCGTGTTCGCGGTCGCCGTGCGCAGCCTGGTTCATATTCATGAAATCCATGTCGATGGTGGCCCACGGAATGTCGCGATTGTACTGCGTGTGCAGATGCGCGACGGGTTTGCGGAGCTGCTTAAGTCCGTTGATCCACATCTTGGAAGGCGAGAACGTGTGGCACCAGGTGATGAAGCCGATGCAATTTTTCGCATTATTCGCCTCCTGGCAAAGCGCGGTAATGTCATCCGGCGTGGTCATGACGGGTTTGAAGACGACCTTGACCGGAATTGCGGGCGCGTCATTGAACGCTTTGGCAATTTCCTGCGAATGTTTCGCGACGGCCTTGAGGGTTTCGGGGCCGTACAGATGCTGGCTGCCGGTGACGAACCAGACTTCGGATTGTTTGAGATTTATCATGATAAAACCTGGCTGTTGATCAGTGAATGTTGACTGTTGTTGCGTGCGTAATAAACCTGAGGCCGCTCCGTTTCACCATCCATTTTTCGGGCCATCACAGGTTGATCCTGGACGGAATGGACTTTTGGGGCGACGCCACAGGGTAACACAACTCCGCCCGGCCTGCGCCCCATAATGCGTAAATTATTAGCCATTTTGCGCACGCCGATCGCGACGCCGCCGGCTAGGGAGAACCGTGGCGTTTGCGGAACGCCACCAGGCTCATGTGTTTTTCCTTGCGAAAATAACGGGCGATGTGCTGCAAATTGTCATAACCCAGCGCCCCGGCGATGTCGGACACCGGCAAATCGGTTTCCAGCAACATCTGCGCAATCAAATCGACGCGGATGCGGCGGATTTCCTGCAAGATGGAACGTCCGAGTTCGAGGCGGAACCGGTTTTCCAGAGCCCGGCGCGAAAGGCCGGCCACCCGGGCAATTTCCGCCACTCTCAGGCTCTCGCGGGCATGGTCGCGGATGAAACGCAGCGCCTTCAGCAACTGCGAATCCTCCACCGCGAGAATGTCGGTGGATAATCGCGGAACGACATGGGTAGCCAGCGCCGCGATCCGGGGGGGCCGGGAATTTTTTCCCTGGCGCATCCATTCATCCAGCAGGCGGGCGCTTTCATAACCGGCGCGCTCAAAGTTGATCGCCACGCTGGAAATCGTCGGGGAAGACAATTCACAAACCAGCTCATCGTTGTCCACCCCGATGATGCCGATCTGGTCGGGCACATGCAAACGGGCCGTCTTGCAAGCTTCGACCAGATGGTGGGCCACGTCGTCGTTGCACGCCATCACGCCGACCGGTTTGGGCAGTGACTTCAACCAGCGGCCCATCCGCGAGTGCTCGATTTTCCAGGCCGTTTCATAACCCTCGGCCGGCACATTAAAGAAGTGGACCTTGCGATCGAACTGTTTCAGGTGCCGCTGAAAACTGTTCCGGCGGACGGCGGACCAGTGGATGTGATTGGGACCACAGAAGGCAAAATGTTTGAAACCGCAACCCAGCAGATGCTCTGCCGCCAGGCGCCCGGCCGTTTCGGAATCAGTCACCACGTGGGCGACATCGGGAAAATCTTCATTGCGATGCCCCACGACCACGGTGGGGATGCCCAAAGCCAGCACCTTTCGGATATGTTTGCCATCCCGCAGGAAGACCCCCTGAGCGTCCAGCCGGCCCAGTCGGGGCCAGATTTCATTCAAGCCGCCCGGTTCCCAATTGAGAGCCCACGGACCATGATGCCGGGCGTAATTGACGAACCCGCGCAACAAGGCGCGCCCCGCCCCCCGGGACGATTCCAACAGCAAAACCACCTGCGGCAACTTTTCCATAGCTCGAACACATCCTTGCAGGAAGCGATAGATTCTCTCTGCCACTCACGCAACCGTTACAATTGGTCCGGCTTGGACATGAGTTCCGCCACGCGCTGAAGCAGGCGGCCCGCTGCGCCGCCATCGAGCACGCGATGGTCGAAACTCAACGTGAAGTTCGCCTCCATGATGGGCACAAACTGGCCCTTGACCGAATCCCAATGCGGCTCATGCCGCGCCGCGCCCATGCCCAGCACCAGGGTCTGTTCCGGCAGTGGAATCGGAGTCGCCCATTCCAGGCCGAAGGTGCCGAAATTCGTGACCGTGGCGATCGAACCACCGGTCACGTCCGCCGGCAGTTTCCGCTCGCGCGCCAGTTCAATCAGCCGGTTGTACGGCACGATCAAATCCTTCAGCAGTTTTTTGTCCGCGTTGCGGATCACCGGCACCAGCACGCCGTCCTCGGCTTCCACGGCAAACCCGATGTCAATCGAGGAAGGATGGACGATCTTGCTGCCGACCAGCCGTCCGGCGGGCGCGCTGTTTTCCGCCAGGGCCACGGCCAGGGCGCGCAAAGCACAGAGGGCTGGGCCGGGCTTGGGCCGCGCCACCTTGCGGTGGGCAAACAGCGGGTCCAGGCACACCGGCATGCCGACGTGAGCCAGCGGCCGGGACCAACTGCGCCGCATCGCGTCCGCCACCGCCACGCGCATGGATGACGCCGGCGTTATCTTCTGTTTTTCAAGATTGGTGATGAACCGCTCGAAATCTTCAATGGTCACCCGCCCGGCCGCGCCACTCCCCGCGATGCCCGCCAGGTCGGCGGCATGCAGGCCCAGCTCGTTCATGCGCGCCTTGAGCCGCGGTGAAAGATAACTCGCGCCCGCCGCGTTCGCCGGCACCGGCAATCCCCGCACGGTGGGTTGGATGCGATTCTTGCCGCCGTTTCCGTCCGGCGCGACAATGCGGTCCGTGTCCCCGGTTCTTGCCGGCACCGGAACATCCAGTCCGAGACGCACCGCCTCTTCCTGCGTGACTTCGATGTGGCCCAGCACGGCGCCGACCGCGTAACTCTCATTCAACTGCACGGTGAATTTTTCTATGCGCCCGCGCGCCGGCGACGTGACACTCAGGCTGGCCTTGTTCGTCTCCACTTCAATCAAATCCTGGTCGGCTTCGACGGTCGCCCCGGGCTCGACGAGAAAGTTGATGATGGTGGCCTCGGCGATGGACTCGCCCAGTTGCGGCATGATGATGGGTAGGCGCATGAAATTAGAAACCAAAAATTAAGAATGCAAAATTGAACGAAAGTCTCACGCCATTCATGGCTTCATTTTTATTTTTTAATTCTGCATTTTTCATTGGTTCAGAGGCGGAGCATTTTGCGGGCGGCGGCGGCAACTGCGCGGGCCGTGGGCCGGTGGGCTGTCCACAAGTTGGGGTGGTATGGCACGGGCGTGTCTTTGGCATTGAGCCGCTGTGGCGGTACATCGAGCAGTCCGAATCCCTCGCTCGCGACGCGCGCAATGACCTCCGCCGTCACCCCGCCCCACGGCCAGGCTTCGCCCACGCATAACAACCGCCCCGTGCGCGCAACGCTGGCCATCACCGTGTCTGTGTCGAGGGGTTTCACGGAGCGCAGGTCCACCACCTCAATTTCCCAGCCTTCCGGGACGAGTTCGGTGGCGGCCTCAAGCGCTTCATGCACCATGGCGCTGTAGGCAACAATGGTCAGATCCCGGCCCTCGCGCGCAATGCGGGCCTTGCCCACCGGCAGCGCTTCGCTCGGCAATTTCTCCGCCTTGAGGTGGTAATAAAGCAACTTGTGCTCACAAAAAACCACCGGATCATCAATCGCCACCGCCTCGAGCAACATGCTGTAAGCGTCCTCGACCGTGGCCGGCGTCATCACCACCAGGCCGGGATAATGCGCGTAAATCGTCTCCAGACTCTGGCTGTGAAACGGCCCGCTGCCGGAGGTGCCGCCGAAGGGCAGTCGCACGGTGATGGGACACGGCACATTCGTGCGCCAGAAAAGGGTCGCCGCCTGGTTGACAATCTGGTTGAAACCTACGGTGGAAAAGTCCGCGAATTGCATCTCGATGATCGGCCGCATGCCTTCAATCGCCGCGCCCACGGCCAGGCCCATCATTGCGTCCTCGCTGATGGGCGCATCAATCACCCGGCCGGGATATTCCTTCGCCAGGTTTTTCGTGGCCTTGAACGCGCCTCCGAAGGCGCCAACATCCTGCCCGTAAATAAACACCCGCGCATCGTCCCGCAACGCCTGAGCTTGCGCTTCACGGATGGCTTCCAAATAGGTGATGCTCATGCCGGGTTTGTCTCTACATGCGTTTCACTCAAATGCCGGGACGAAATCGCTCGCCAATCCTCGGTAAACGGGTCGGGCACGGGTTCACGCTGGACCTGGGCCACGGCGGCCTCGATTTCGCGAACGATTTCACCGCGCAACCCGGCCAGTTCCGCGCCGTCCGTCCATTTTTGACGGAGCAGAAATTCTTCAGCCACTTTCAGGCAATCACGCCCCACCGGCGAATTCCTGAGTTTGGGATCCACATAATCGGCGGTATCGTGTTCCCCGTGGCCACAAAGCCGGAGCAGCGTGGCCACCACCATCTGTGGACCATGCCCGGCACGCGCGCGCGCCACCGCCGCGCCAACCACCTGCAGGCAGGCGGTCAGATCCGTGCCATCCACCGAATGCGCCTCCGCTCCGTAACCGACCGCCCGGTCCGCCAGATCGCGACAGGCAAATTCACGGTCGTTGGGCGTCGAGTAAGCGTAGTGGTTGTTGGCCACGATGAGCACGAGGGGCAGTTTTTCAATGGCGGCCTGGTTGAGCGCCTCGTGAAACGCTCCGGTGGCTGTGCCGCCATCGCCGATGCACGTTGCGCCCACCGCCCCAGTGATGCCCTTCAGGCGGCGCGCAAACAACGTGCCGTTGACGACGGAAATCATTGCGCCCAGGTGACTGATCATCGGCAGATATCCTTCCCGGGGCCGGCCGCGATGCACATTGCCGTCACGCCCGCGCATTGGCCCGAGGGTGGAACCCAGATAGGTCCGCACCGCGTCGATGACCATTTCGCCAAACGCCAGCCGCCCCGCCGTGTCGCGGATCAGCGGCGCGAAGACATCGCCCTTTTTCAGCGACAAGCCGATGGAAACACTCAACGCCTCCTGTCCGCGGGCGATGAAAACGCCGCCATGGATTTTGCCGGCACGGTAGAGGCTGGCGAATTTTTCGTCCAGCAATCGCGCCAGCAGCATGTAGCGATAGGCAGTGAGATGCCTGTCGCGCACAGGGACTGCGTCGCTCACCGGACCGGGGTTGAGCACCGTTTGCAGCATGGCGGGAAGTTTACCGGCACCCGTGCACGCCAGCAATGTTTCTTTCCAGGGCCAGGAACGGCGGCACCCGCCATCGATGCCGGCAGACGCGTTCATCCGCCTGAGCCGGAGGGTGGCCCAAGGAATACCACGGTCCTGGCTCCGGGTGAACCGAAGGGCAAAACCCGGCCCAACGGCACAGGATCCACCCCGCCACCGTTGATTTATGGAAAGCAAACGCTATCGTTCCCGGAAAAGATGAAAATCAGGCGCATTCACGGTGCGGCCCGGCAATATTCACTTAAAAATCAGATTGGCTAAATCAGTGAAATTCTGTCTATTAAGGAATGATTCGTGCTGCTTTTGGGTCGATAATGTTGAATTCTAAGTCATGAGTCAGCCGACATTCCAGATTCTGTTGGTCAGCAACGATCCCAAACTGTTGGCGACGTTATCCAAGGTGCTGCATACAGACAACGTCACTTTCGCGCTGGAGCGCGTCGCGAAGGAAGCGATGCAATTTATCAACGCCCGCCCGGCGGACATGGTCCTGGTGGATTTGATGTCTTTGAATGCGGAAGGTTTTGAACTCCTGCGACAGCTCCAGGAAACCCCTCCGGCCTCATTCACACTCGTCATTGCGCTCACCGACGCGGACCGGAAGGCGGACAAACTGCGCGCCTTCGACCTGGGCGTGTGCGATTGCATGGGCGCACCCTTTGACGACCTTGTCTTTCGTGCCCAGTTGCGCGCCCATTTGGAAATGAAGCGCCAGCACAACGCCCTGGACCGGCACAACTTCAATCTGACCGAGGCCCGCCAAACCGCGGAGGCCGCCGTGCGCGCCAAATCCGAGTTTCTCGCCGCCATGAGTCACGAGATCCGCACGCCCATGAACGGCGTCATCGCCATGGTCAGCCTGCTCCTCGAAACCCCGCTGACCGGCGAGCAGCGCAGCTATCTCGAAACCATCCACACCAGCAGTGAATCATTGCTGGCCATCGTCAATGACATTCTTGATTTTTCCAAAATCGAGGCCGGAAAGCTGGAGTTGGATGCGCGCCCATTCAATTTGCGCACCTGTGTGGAGGACACGCTCGACCTGCAAGCAGCCCGCGCCTTCGGAAAAAATCTCGACCTGGCGTATCAGATGGATGACCAGATTCCCATGACCATCGAAGGCGATTCACTCCGCCTGCGGCAGGTGCTCTCCAATCTTTTGAGCAACGCCATCAAGTTCACGGAAAAGGGCGACATCCTGATTGAAGTCAAATTGCTCTCGACCAAGTCGGACGAGGTGCAAAACCATTCGCTGCTGCACCTGCATTTTTCCGTGCGCGACACGGGCATCGGCATCCAGCCCGAACGCCTGAACCGGTTGTTCAAGCCCTTCTCGCAGGGGGACGCCTCCACCGCCCGGCACTACGGCGGCACCGGCCTCGGCCTGGCCATCAGCAAACAGCTCGTTGAATTGATGGGCGGCAAAATGTGGGTGGAAAGCTCGCTCGGCACCGGCTCGACGTTCCACTTTACCATCAATGTCCAGGCCGAGCCGCAGCCAACACCGTTCGCCCTGGCCGGGCGTCAGCCCAAACTTGCCGACCTGCGGCTCTTGATCGTGGACGACAACGCCACCGTGCGCCGCATTGTCGCCGAACAGGTGACCAAGTGGGGAATGAGTCCCTACGGCGCCGAAAGTCCGCAACAGGCGCTCGAATGGCTTAAGCAGGGCGAGGCCTATGACTTGGCGGTGCTGGATTTGCAAATGTCCGGCATGGACGGCCTGGCGCTGGCAATGGAAATCCATAAATTGCCCGGCGCGGCGATGATGCCGTTGGTGTTGCTCATGCCGCTGGGTCTGCATTCGGACTCGCCCGGCAGTACTCATATCGTTTTCTCCCACACGGTCAACAAACCCGTCAAGCCGGCACAACTTTGCGAGATGCTCGCGCGCGCCCTGCTCAGTCCCAAAAAAGCCGCACCGCAGGAACTGACCGCCAAACCCGGGCAACCCCTCACCGACCGGCTGCCGTTGCGCATCCTTTTGTGCGATGACAACGCCATCAACCAGAAAGTGGCCGCGCGCATCCTGAAATCGATCGGTTATGAGTCTGACCTCGCCGGGAACGGACGCGAAGCCCTCGACGCCATCGATAAAAAGCCTTATGATATGGTTTTCATGGATGTCATGATGCCGGAAATGGATGGTCTGGAAGCCACCCGCGCCATTCGCGAGCGACAAAAGGACGGCGTCAGCCATCCAAATTACCAGTCCCATATCATCGTTATCGCCATGACCGCCCAGGCGATGCAGGGCGACCGTGAAAAATGCCTGGCCGCGGGCATGGATGATTATCTTCCCAAACCCATTCTCCCGAAGGATGTCCGCGCCATGATCGAACGCTGGGGACCGCAGGCAATGGCTGCGGCCATTCCGGCGAAACCGTCCGTACCTGAACCCAAAACCGACGCACCCGAACCCAAAGTTGATATGCCCACACCCGAATCCACACCCGAACCGCAAACCAACACGCCCGCACCCGCACCTGCCGCGCAACCCTCCTCCGAACCGCCGGTGGAGATGGATCGCCTGAACGATTTGACCGACAGCAACGTGGATAGCATCCGCGAGTTGGTTGACCTGTTTCTCAAACAAACCGTCCAGCAGCTGGCGCAACTGGAGGCCGCCGTGCGCGCGAACAAGGCCGATGACGTCCGCCGCGTGGCGCACAGTTGCGCGGGCGCCAGCGCCACACTGGGCATGACCCGGTTCGTGCCGTTGCTCCGGGAACTGGAAAAGCAGGGCGCTTCCGGCACCTTGACCAGTGCCGCGGCAGTCTATGAAAATGCCGCGCGCGAATTCAATAACATCCAACAATTTCTGGTCATCCAACTGAATGTGACCCTGCCGCCGCCCGTTGTTGTTAATTCATGAAAAAAATTCTCATCATCGAAGACGACCAGATCGTTGCCAATATTTATCGGAACAAACTCGCGGTGGAAGGTTATCAGGTTGAAGTCACCCTGGATGGCGAAGGCGGATTGAAGCTGATGCGCACGTTCCGGCCCGATGCCATCGTGCTCGACCTGATGCTGCCCAAAATGTCGGGGGTCGAAGTCATCCGGCAGATCCGCGGCGAAGCGGAATTTTCCAAACTCCCAATCGTCGTCTTTTCCAACACTTATCTGACCAACCTGGTTCAGGACGCATGGAAGGCCGGCGCCTCGAAATGTGTTTCCAAGATCAATTGTCCCCCCAAGGAACTGCTGGAATTGCTGCGCCACACCGTCGGCGGCGGCGATGCCACGCCGCAAGCCCGCCTGAAGACCGAAGCCTCGCCCAAAACCGCCGCCCTTAGCAGCAGCGAGGCGGATGCCGCCTTTCAGGCCGAGCTCCGGACAACGTTCATTTCCAGCTTGCCGGGCACGCTCAGCACCCTGCGCGCGGGATTGCAAAGCCTCACCAAGGCCGACACCGAAGTGGCCCAGCTCAAGCACATCCACGAGCTCTACCGCCGCGTCCACGCCGTCAACGGCAACGCCGGCATTTCCGGCCTCATCCAGATTGCCCATCTGGCCGCCGCCCTCGAAGCCCTGCTCAAGGAACTTTACGAGAAGCCGAAAAACATCAACACCTCCACCCTGCGCACCGTCGCCGCCGCCGTCGATTCGCTCGGCTTCCTGTTCGAACGCGGCACACTGCCGGACAAACAGGAAATTCCTCCCGCCCGCATTCTGGTGGTGGACGATGAGGCCATTTCCCGCCGCGCCATCATTTACGCCCTCGAAAAAGCCCATCTTCCATCGGTGAGTGCCGAGGATCCCAACGGCGCCATCCAGTTGCTTGCCGAGAGGCAGTTTGACCTGGTGTTTCTGGACGTGAACATGCCGGGCATGACCGGCTATGAGCTCTGTGCCAGATTGCGCCATCTGCCGTTGCACAAAAAAACCCCCGTCGTTTTTGTCACCATCCTCAGCGATTTTGACAACCGGGCCAGTTCCATGATGGCCGGCGGCAATGACTTCATCGCCAAGCCGTTCCTCTTCATCGAGCTCACCGTCAAGGCCCTCATTCATGTCCTGCGGGGCAAGTTCCAACCGGTAAAATGACCAGGAACCCTACGGTTGCCAACTCCCGACCAGGGGCCGCCAAACGCTGACTGCATGAAAAAAATCCTCATCATCGAAGATGAACAGATTACCGCGAATGTTTATCGAAACAAACTCGTCGTGGACGGTTACCAGGCCGAGATCGCGCCCGACGGTGAAGGCGGGTTGAAGTTGATGCGCACGTTCCGGCCCGATGCCATCGTGTTGGATCTCATGCTGCCCAAAATGTCGGGCATTGAAGTCATCAAGGAAATCCGGGGTGACCCGGACTTTTCCAAGGTGCCGATTTTCGTTCTATCCAACACCTACATGGCCAACGTGGTGCAGGAGGCGTGGAAGGCCGGGGCGACAAAATGCCTTTCCAAGATCAATTTTTCACCGAAGGACCTGTTGGAGTTGTTGCGCCGCACCATTGGCGCCGGCCAGGCGATTTCACATGCCCCGCAGAAGACGGAAAGCGCCCCGGCGGCCAAACCAGTCCCATCCAGCCACCAGACGGACGCCGAAATCCAGGCCGGAATCCGGACCCAGTTCATTGCCAGCCTGCCCGGCGTCCTCGCCGACTTGCGCGCCGGCCTGCAAAACCTCTTCAAGTCCGACACCGAAGCGACCCAGCTCAAACACATTCACGGGCTGTATTACCACATCTGCCGGGTCAACAACAACGCCGGGCTGGCCGGGCTGGTTCTGATTGCGCATCCGGCTGCCGCCATCGAAGCCCTGCTCAAGGAGCTTTACGAGCAGCCCAAAAACATCAACGCCTCAACCCTGCGCACCATCGCCATCGCCGTGGATTTTCTCGATTTCCTGTTCAAGCATGGCACCCGGCCCGACCTGCAGGAAATTCCTCCGGCCCGCATCCTGGTGGTGGACGATGAGACCCTTGCCTGCCGCGCCATCACTTACGCGCTCGAAAAAGGACACCTCCAATCCGTCAGCATCGAGGACCCGAATGCCGCCTTCCAACTGCTTTCCGAAAAACCGTTCGACCTGGTTTTCCTCGACGTGGACATGCCCGGCATGAACGGCTACGAACTCTGCGCCAAATTGCGCAAGCTGCCCCAGCACAAGAAAACCCCGGTGGTCTTTGTCACCCGCCTCGACAACTTTGACGGTCGCACAAAATCCCGGGTGGCGGGAGGAAACGACTTCATCGCCAAGCCGTTCCTCTTCATCGAACTGACCGTCAAGGCCCTCATCCATGTCCTGCGCGCCAAGCTCGAGCCCGTGAAATGATGCGCCTTCCTGGCATCATCGTGACTCAAGATGAGGTTATGATTCAAGTTGCAACCCACACCGGTTAATCATAAGTTTGCTCGTTCCGCGATATTATGAGCGATCCGACGACCACACCGAACAGCAAAAAGATCCTGGTGGTGGACGATGATGAAGTCATTCTCAGGACGTTGTCCATTACACTGAGTTCCAATGGTTATTATGCCTTCCTCGCCGCCGACGGGCCGGAGGCTGTCCGGGTCGTGACCCGGGAAAAGCCGGATTTGATTCTGCTGGACCTCATTTTCCCGGTCGATGCAGCGAACGTAGGCGGAGCACTGCAGGACGGCTTTTTCATCATTCAATGGCTCCGGCGCATGGGGGCAGCGGAAAAAATTCCCATCATCGTCATCTCGGGAGACAACTCGACCAAAGATCGGCAACGCGCCCTGGACGCCGGCGCGGTGGGCTTCTTCACCAAGCCGATTGATCATTCCGCTTTGCTGGACGCCATTCACAAGGTGCTGGGCGACTCCAGCCAACCCTGACGCTCACATCCCGCCGGATCGAGGTTGCAGGGTTCATGTTTACTGGATGTGACCCGACGGTTTTCTCCTGCCGATAGGTTGATTTCCCCGATTTTAAAGATATATTAACCATGGATTGGTTGATTTATTAAGCGAATGAATGATAAAACGGCCATGCCAGGGGGCAGGAAGATACTGGTGGTGGATGACGATCGGGTCATAGTGAAAACTTTGTCCCTGTTGTTGAACGCCAATGGGTATCAGGTATTTACGGCCGCCGACGGGCCGGGAGCGGCTTGGTTGGTTTCCCGGGAAAAACCGGATTTGATCTTGCTGGATCTCCTGTTTCCGCCCGATGCCATGAATGTGGGCGGTGCGTTGCAGGACGGGTTCTTCATCATGGAATGGCTCCGGCGCATGGGTGAAGCCGAGCACATTCCCATCATTATCATCTCCGCCGACCAATCGCAGAAGGACCGGCAACGCGCTCTGGACGCCGGCGCGGTGGCGTTCTTCTCCAAGCCCATTGACCATGCGGCGCTGTTGGACGTCATTAATACCACGTTCAACAAGAACGCACCCGACCCGGTGCCAGCGGCCGCCTGAATTTCCCGGCCCCAGCCAGGTCGAATTTTCAGCCTACACTCCACCAAACCGGCGGTGACGGCGGGCATATTCCTCCAGCGCCTCGTAAAATTGCGGCTTGCGGAAGTCCGGCCATAACGTGGGCGTGATGACCAGTTCGGCGTAGGAAATCTGCCACAGCAGAAAATTACTGACCCGCATCTCACCACTCGTGCGGATCAACAGGTCCGGGTCGGGAAAACTTCGCGTGTACAGGTGCTGCGCGAAAACCTGCTCGTTGATGTCCGCCGGATCGAGCTTGCCTCGCTTGACCTTCTCGGCGATGCCCCGCACCGCGTCCACAATTTCAATCCGGCTGCCGTAACTCAGGGCCATGACAAGGGTCAGGCCGTTGTTTTTGGAAAGGGTAGCGATGGATTTCCGGAGGTGTTCCTGCACGTTTTCCGGCAGGCGGTAAATCTGACCGATGACTTCCAGGCGAACGTTGTTCTTGTTCAACTCCGGCGTCTCGGTTTTGAGATAGTGGATGAGATATTTCATCAACGCATCCACCTCATCCTTGGGGCGGTTCCAGTTCTCGGCGGAAAAGGCGTAAAGCGTGAGATACTTGATGCCCAGTTCACCCGCCGTCCGAATGATTATCCGCGCCGACTCCGCACCCTGCCGATGGCCTTCGACGCGTGGCAGGCCGCGCTGCTTGGCCCAACGTCCGTTGCCGTCCATGATCACCGCCACGTGTTGCGGCAGCGAGGTCTTGGCCTCGGGATTGAGATGAACTGTTGATGCGCTCACGGTTTCAACCGCAGATTACGTGGATTGCGCCGATTCTAAAAAGGAAAATTTATTGTCCGCAATCCGTATCGCTACAGAAAAATCGTCTGGTCGCGGCTGGGGCCAACGGAGGCAATGGCCAGCTTCGCCCCGGTCAATTCCGCGATCGCCTTCAAATACGCACGGGCTTTCGGTGGCAATTGCTTCCAGGTGCGGGCTTTGTCCGTGGGGGTGCGCCAGCCTGGAAATTCCACGTAAACCGGCGTGCATTCCGCGAGCGTCTGCGCGTCGTTCGGGACAAAATCGTACCGCGCCTTGCCGTGCCGATACGCCACGCAGACCTTGATGGTTTCCAAGGTGTCGAGCCCGTCGAGGTTGGTGACGGCAAGTTCGTCAATCCCGTTGACCATGGTCGCGTGTCGGGTGGCCACGCTGTCAAACCAGCCGCAGCGGCGGGCCCGCCCCGTCGTCGCGCCAAATTCACGCCCCATCGCGTGCAGCATGTCGGCAATCTCGGCGTTCTCCGTCGGCAACGGCCCCTCCCCCACCCGCGTCGTGTATGCCTTCATTACACCAACCACGTCGTCCATCTTGTTCGGCGCCACGCCGGAACCGGTCGATGCGCCGCCCGATGTCGTGTTCGACGAGGTGACAAACGGATACGTGCCGTGATCAATGTCCAGGAAGGTGCCCTGCGCGCCCTCGAACAATATATCGTCTCCGCGCCGCGTTGCCTGGTGCAGCAAGACAACGGTGTTGGCAACGAACGGCTTCAAATATCTTCCAGCGGCGAGGTATTCTTTGAGCACCTGTTTGAAGGAAAGCGGCTTGGCGCCGAGGGCGTGCAGCACCTCGTTGTTTTCCTTGATGCGCTGGCGCAATTTGTCCTCGAACCGTTTCGGGTTTACCAGGTCGATCATGCGCAGTCCGACGCGCGCCGCCTTGTCGCCGTAAGCCGGGCCGATGCCGCGCTTGGTCGTGCCAATCTTGTTTTTGCCCTTGAGCACTTCCCGTTGCGCGTCCAGTTCGCGATGGTAAGGCAGCACCACGTGGGCGGTCTCGCTCACGACGAGGTTGTCGCCGACCTTGACGCCGAGCTGGCGGAGCCCCTTGATTTCGTTGACGAGGCCGACGGGATCAATGACCACGCCGTTGCCGATGATGCACAGCTTGTTTTTGCGCAGGATGCCGGACGGCACGAGGTGAAGGACATATTTTTGTTTGCCGATGAAAACCGTGTGGCCGGCGTTGTTCCCGCCAGCGTAACGGACAACGATGTCCGCATTCTCCGTCAGCACGTCGATGATTTTGCCTTTGCCTTCGTCGCCCCACTGGGCGCCGACCAGAATTGTGTTTGCCATAGTTTTTCGTGCCAAGCCGCGCCTGAGGTTCACAACAAAAATCCCCGAACGTGAATTCGGGGCAAAGCGCGTGTCTTTGCGCAAGGAGGCTAGGGACGGAGGCAGGCGATGTCAATTCCGCAGCGGAAATTTTATGGCGGTGTCTCTTGGGCAAAGTTCGAACCTTCTTTGAAGAAAATCCGGCTGTCTGATACGCCGTTCAGGGTATCCCCACACCCTTCCCCACATGGGGAGGGGCATTGATTTGAATCCGTCCTTTACTCACAAGGAGTTCTGCGACTTTTCGTGTTTCTCCCCACCCCCGACTTCGGTCGGTTTTGCCGCTCACGCGGCTGTCGGGCTGCGCGCGGCCAAGTGGCCGTGCTCGCCCAAAACCTCCCTCATCGCTCACGCTCCAGACGAGTACACCCACGGACGGGTTTATACCGTTAAAGGACAAGGGTGTCCTTGAACGAATTTGGACGGGTTACACGGGTTGGCACGAGAGCGAAACGCTCCCGTGGCCTGAGACTGGTTTAACGGGTGCAAGCCAAAGACGTGGGAGCTATCGGCGCTTGTCCGGGAAACCCGCCTCATCCCCACACCCCTTCGGCGGGAGCCCTTCCAAGCGGGAAACATTCCACGACTTTGGCTTGGAGGGAGCGGGCGGGCCAATGCTAGGCATTCGCCCGCAGGAACCCGCTCAAACGGGTTTAAACGGGCTATGGAGACGAATTTCGGCTGTTGGCCGATACGCGCGGGTCACCCGCTGCCGCTCGTGGCGGCATTCGTCCAAGGATACAACACATGTTAAAAATACAAGTGACGACTAGCTTTTTTGTATGATTTGCTGAAACTTCAGCATGATTTTTTATAAATATGCAGGCAAATCAGGATTCGAAATCCTAGAGGACTTGCGCCTGAAAATTACCCCGCCGAACGAATTTAACGACCCTTTTGAGCTTACGCCACGGTCGAAATTCACCATCACGGTTGACTACATGCTCAATCGGGTTCACAGCGATCCAGAATCGTTCAGAAACCCTTACGAAAACATGGTCACGCATGAAGGTTATCCATACAGCTTCAAACGATTTTTGGCAGATCTTCCTGCTGTCATTCCGCTACAGTTCAAAAAATTTAAAAAGCTCTACCGCGAGGAACAAATCCAAAACGATTTAGGATCATTGGACGAGGCCAGCAAGCTTATGGGAATCCTTTGCGTCTCCAAACCGAATAACAGCATCCCGATGTGGTCCCATTATGCAAACTACCATCAAGGAGTGGCTTTTGGGCTTGATCTGGGGCATCCCAGTTTTTCAAAGGGCTATGCTTGGAAGTTCGGCGCTGTAAAGTACAGAAAAAACCGGACATCTGTGGATGCCCTATTGACGAGCCCCAACGCCGAATTATTCAGACAGATGATTTCAGTAATTTTCACCAAGGGAATCATTTGGAAATACGAACAGGAATATCGCGGGATTTACCGTTTGAGTGAATTGCTTCATCCACCATCCGGGCAGAATGGAAAACGTCATTATTTTTTGAATATTGACGCGCCTGCTATCCGTGAAATTATTTTTGGATGCCGTACGTCTCCGGCTGATGAAAAGAAAATTCTGGACGAGTTGAACCGCAGGCCCAGAACTTTTGGACATATCAAACTATTCCGATGTAAACGACATGATTCAAAAATTGAGTTGGAAATTGTTCCGGTCATCTTTCCAAAGCCCGGAGCGAACACGGATGTGTTTCTCCACAGCCGGCTGTTGGGAGATGGTTTAACCATCGGCTATACTGTCCCCTAGAACTTCAGTTCTTCACCGAAAACCTCAACCCAGAAAGGACAATCATTGTGGCAACGTGGCATGAACACACGGCACACACCCCAGGTTCGGGCGGACGGCTAAAAGATCAGCCCGCCGGAGAACGGCCCCGCGAACGGCTCATTGAACGCGGAGCACAAGCACTGAGCCCCGCTGAGCTGGTCGCCATCCTGGTCCGGACCGGCTTGCAGGGCGTGAACGCGGTTGAAATCGGCAAACAACTGGTTTGTAAATTCGGTTCGCTTGGAGCGATGGCACGGGCGTCAGTGGACGACCTGCGAAGCGTCCCGCGAGACGGTCGCGCGATGTGCGCGAAACATCCGGCAAGAAATCCTGCGAAATGTCTCGCGTCATATCCGCGCAACGTCCCGGCAATGGCAGCAGCAATGCCGCCGAACGTCCGTCAAGACGACTCGCAAGACAACTTGGCTTACCGGTGACAGCAAAGTGCGGGACATCGCCTTGCAGGTATCCGACAAGCAGGTTGCGCAGCAAAAGCTCAACAAGCTGATTCAAGAACTAGAACACGAATCGGCGGGATTGATTCCGGCGAAAGGGGAACGGGAGGCCGCGCAAAGCCCGTTGCTTGATCTGGTTTCGGAATACGTCAACGAGTTGACCGTCCTAGGGCGGTCGGCAGACCACCTGCGCCATGTGGACAAGCGGCTGCGGCGGCTGGTGCGGGAATGTGGCTGGACGCGATTGGCCGACGTGACGCCCGCCTCGTTTCAAACGTGGCGCAAGGAGCAAGCCTACAAAGCACCCAAGACACTGAATGAATATCTGGCCACGCTCTCGGCCTTTTGGACATGGCTCCGCAAGCAAAGCCGCGTCAGCGTGAATCCCTTTGAATTGGTGGAACGGACGGACACGCGCGGCAA
>CAZKTW010000021.1:0-24560 GCA_964555775.1 uncultured Bifidobacteriaceae bacterium
TTGCTTTTCTTGAACCCGGTGGTGTTGACGTTCGCCAGGTTGTTGGAAATGTTGTCCAGGTTCATCTGCTGGGATTGCATCCCGGCGGCGGCGGAATAGAGGGCGCGAAGCATAAATCAAATTGGTAATTAATTTCAACCGGGATTGCCCAAGTCGCTGATTTCGCGGGTCATGCGGTCGCTTTGCATCTGGAGCACTTTTTGGTTGGACTCGAACATCCGCATGGCGGTGATGAGACTGGCCATTTCCGCAGTGGGTGAACTGTTTGCATTTTCGAGAAAACCCTGGCGCACGTGCGTGGCCGCGCCGCCGGTGGTTTTCAAGGCCGGATCGTCGGCGCGAAACAAACCACCACCCATGGCAGTGAGCAGGTTGGGTTTGTTGAATTCGGCGATTTTGAGTTTCCCCTTCTGGTCGGCACCCTGGCTGACTTCGCCGGTGGTGGAAATGGTGATCGGGGCGGAGCTGCCGGAATCAAATTGAATCGGGCCGTTGTCGCCCAGCACGGGAAAACCCTGCGGGGTGACAAGCTGGCCCTGGGAATTGAGTTGAATTTCACCGGTGCGCGTGTATGCCCGCTGGCCGTCAGGCATCTGGACGGAAAAAAAACCGGGACCTTCCAGGGCGAGGTCCATGGCATTGCCGGTGGGATGCAATTCACCCTGCTGAAAATTGGTCGCGGCATTGGCGGCCGGGATGACGTAGCCCGAGCTCGCGAAGTTGGGCGCCGTGGAAGCGAGGCCGGCCTGAACGGCGGAAAATGAGATGTCCCGCTTGCGGGCTCCGGGCATGGAAGCGGTGGCCAGATTATCTGAAATCATTTCCTGCCACCGTTCGGTTGCATTCATCGCGGCGGCGGCTTGGTAAAGACTTACTTCCATACACGAAGTGGTTTAGCAGCGGATGTGCCATGCCGGTTTTTGAACGTTTTTACCCATCCACCCATCCCGGGCTGGCAAAAGATTCCGGGACTGGCAGCAGAAATTGCCGGGCAACTTTTCATGCGGGTTTGGGGGTGGGTTCGTAAACACAGGCCAGATCCATGACCTGGCCGCAGGCGCATTGAATGCGGATATTGGTGACCCGGTCGCCGTCGCTCTGGAGCGACACGTGCGGTTCGCAATTTTTTCCCCCGGTTGACCCGGACCCCGGTGGCGGTGGCATCGGCTGCTCCAGGGATGGCAACGGCCGGCTTTCCCCGGTTTTGGGGACGACGGTGACGCGAAATTCCCGGCGTTCGCTGGAAGCCGGCAAGTTGGTCAGCGGTATGAATGATTCAGTTCGCAGGAGTGTCATTGGGCGGGTTGGCGGAAGCGGAAGCCGGGAGTGAATCCACGGAATCCTTTAGTTTGAGCATGACCGTCACGCGCCGGTTGACTTCGGCATCCGGCGCGAAACCGGGCATGGGCACGGTGTCGGCGTACCCGGAAACCTTGCAGACCTGGGTGATGGCAACGCCGCTTTGAACGAGCTTGCGGCGTGCGGCGTTGGCGCGTTCGCTGGAAAGCTCCCACTTGCTGTGCATTTCGCGGCCGGTTTGCGAATTGGCCTCGGTATGGCCCTCGAGTTCGATGTGAAATGTCGTGAAACGCGAGATTTCCCAGGCCAGCGTGCTGAAAACCCACGCACCGTAATCCGTGAACACATCCGTGTCAGGATTGAAAATGGGTTTGTGTGTGCGGTCAAAAATATTGATGAGCAGGCCGTCCGGCGTCAGGTCAATTTGAACACTGCTCTGGTCCTCATCCTTCGTTTTGAGGAGTTTGGCCAGATCCTCGCTCAGCCGGCGCATGGTTTCCATTTCCACGGCGGAGATGGAACTGAAGCGGCCTTGCTGCTTGTAGGTGCTGGACGCGTCCTTGTTTGGAATGATGCCGGTGGATTCCTTGGTGACGGAGGAGAAAGGGTTTTTGAAGGCGCGTTCGACCGCATCCTTGATCTTCTGGTCTTGTGACGTGAGCCAGAGACAGAGGAACAGGGCCATCATGGCCGTGACGAAGTCGGCGTAGGCGACCTTCCACGAACCGCCATGGTGTGCTTGTTCTTTTTTGGCCATGTGAAACCCTATTTGGCGGTTTTGAGCGCCTTGAACATCTGTTCCATTTCATCCGCGGTGGGTCGCATTTCGCTGCTCAGGCCGCGCCGGCCCAGTTCCACCGCCGTAACCGGCGCCATGCCGCCGGCAAAGCCGATGACACACGCCGAGATGCACTTCGTGTAATCCAGTTCCGCCGCTCCGACAAATTCCAGGTTGGTGGCCAGCGGCCCCATGAAACCGTAGGCGAGCAGGATGCCCAGGAAAGTCCCGACGAGCGCGGCGGCGACGTGTTCCCCGATTTGTTCGACCGGCCCGGAAATGGAGGCCATGGTGATGACGATGCCCAGCACCGCCGCCACAATGCCGAAACCCGGCATGGCATCGCCGGTTTTTTGCAGCACGGAGACGGGTGCGTGATGTTCCTGTTCCAGCCGTTCGATCTGCGCATCCAGCAGCAACCGGAGCTGGTCCGGCTTGATTTTGCCGTCAATGATCGGCCGGAGCGCGCCGCAGAGAAATTCCACCGCGTGCTGGTTGCCGGCAAAAAGCGGATTCTTTTTGAAAATGCTGCTGTTTTTGGGTTCCAGAACATGTTCTTCCAGCGCGATCATTCCGTTGCGCCGGCCCAGCAGGAACAATTCGTAAAGCACCTTCAACAAATCTTCATAGGAAGCCCGGTTATGCGGTGCGCCCTTGAGCGCGACCATGATTCCCTTGACGATGTCCAGCAGCACTTTTTTGGGCGACATGATGATGAGGGAACCGGCCGCGCCACCGGCGATGATGATCGCTTCATTTAGTGCGGCATGCAGGATCACCTCCAGGCGTCCGCCTTCCATGAGGAAGCCGCCGAAGACACAAACGACGACCGCAATGGCGCCGAAAATGATGATCATGTGCGCCGGGCGGTTGCGGGTCGTTTGACCAGACCGGATTCAAAGCGTTGCACATAGGAGCGGATGGCCAGGATGGCCTGGGAATGAATCTGGCAAATGCGCGACTCGGTCAGCCCGAAGACTTCGGCGATTTCACGGAGATGCAGGTCTTCAACGTAATAGAGCGCAAGCACCTTGCGTTGGATTTCGGGCAATTCCTTCAGTCGTTCGAAAATGACCTGTTTGAGTTCCCGTTGCGAAACCTGTTCCACCGGATTTTCCTCCGACGTGTCCGCGATCACTTCGTACAAACTGCCGGTGTCCCCATCCTCGGAGGAACCCACGGAATCCAGACAGACAAACGCCGCCGGCCGGACCTCATTGAGCAACTCGTTGTATTCGTCCACCGATATCTCCAGCGCCTTGGCCATCTGCGCTTCGGTTGGGGCACGGCCCAGTTTTTGTTCGACCCGCGCCATCACTTCCTGGATTCTACGCGCCTTTTCGTGGATGGTGCGCGGCACCCAGTCCATGCGCCGCAGTTCATCCAGCATCGCGCCCCGGACCCGGAATCGCGCATAAGTTTCAAAGGATGAACCGCAGGTGGGGTCGAAATTACGCAGCGCCTGAAGCAATCCGACCAGGCCGGCGCTGTGAAGATCATCATGACTGACATGTTCGGGCAGAGTCATGGACAGGCGGCCAAGGACGGAGGCGACGAGGGGCAGATACTGTTCGACCAGGGCGTTCTCGGTGGAAATATCGGCCTGTTTGTGGTAGCGCTGCCAGAGTTCCTGGGCCGAGGGCGGTGCGGCGGTGACCAAGGCGTTGGTTTTGGGCGATTCGCAAGTGAGAGTACTCATATTTTAGCGTTGGACTTGGGATTAACCGCAGGGATGGAACGCAGATGACGGCGCTGTTCAATGGCCTCCTGTAGCCCCTGCAACCAGACGCGGCCCCACCAGCGGGCCAGCAGGGCCACCATCAGGGCGGCAGCCGAAGCCCGCCACAGGGCGGTGGACCAGGGACAGTCGCTGGCCAGACTAAAGCCGGCGCCGATGAGAAAACCAATGACGGACCCGAGAATCATGAAAGACTTCATGTGCGTTTGAACGTCCTTTAGCAGAAGGTTTGCCAGCAGGAATTTTGCGGCGGACGGGAACGAAGAAACCCAATGTTCACCGGCGATTTTCGCAGGGGAAAAGCAAAGCCGACTCGGCGCGATGAAATTCGCCGGGAATTTTTTGCCCGGCGTTGAGGAAGCTCAATGAGCAATTTGTGCCCAATACAAAATTCCACAATTTCACGCGCCGGCGTTCCTCGTCCAGATGCGTAAAGATGACATCCTCCGGCGCGAGGGCGGCAAAAGCATGAATTTGTTCAAACAGGATGGAAGTTTCGCAGGCGGCGTTGAGCACCAGGTGCACGTGCGGCTGTGGCAATGCGCCCACCTGGATCCGCAAGTTGGAAATGGCGTTGGGGTTGCACGTTTCGACTCCGGGCAAATCCACAAATAGCAGGTCCACGGGCTCATCCGGCGCCCGCCAGAAGCGGTCAACCGGCACGCCAATCATTTCGCCGTGCAACGTGAGAAATTCAGCGGTATTCGCGCTTTCCCCGTCGAGCCGCCAGACCTGCGCCTTTTGATTCTCGGCCAGAACCGCCAGGGTCATCCATTTGCATAACACGGTGGTTTTTCCTGATCCGGGCGGGCCCACAAACACGTGTGGCCGGCCCGTGCCTTCCATCACCTGCCGTGCCGGATGCCAGAAATTCGCCAGAACGTTGCGAACGGCGGACCACTCGGCAATCGGCATCGGGGGAGGCTCCTCCCCATGCAAGGCAGTAACTTTTTGTTCCAGTTGATCGGCAAAGGCCGGCAACAAGCCCAGTGATTCCAGCCAGGTGATGCTCCGCCAACGGCGCAACGTGAGAGTGGTCGGCGCCACGGGTTCAACTTTCTCGGCGAAAGGCACATAAGCATCCTCGCCCGGCGGAACCGTGTGAACTTTGTGCCGGGGTTCCTCTTCAGAAATGCAGGCCACCACTTCAATGTTCCCGGTGTGATGCCAAAGCCGTGAGATGCCGTAAGCCGGCAATCGCCGCACGCTCACCACCACGGCATCCGGACCCAACTGCTCGTGGATTTGCGCCAGCGCGGCCTCGGCGTTTTCGGCGACAAAGGGAACGAGTTTCATCTGGGAAAAACATTCAACAACCAACATTCAACGCTCAACGTCCAACCATCGGTCTTCACGCAACGTGAAAAAATTGGATGTTCGGTCCCGCATTGCGGGATTGAATGTTGAATGTTTCTCATTCGGTTCGTCAATCGAGGCTGGGGATCACCGCCGCGTTCTGGACCTGCATCCGCGCCGGGATTTCCGCATACGAAAGCACGGCGAGATCGCTGAACGTATTTTCGAAGAAACGCCGGAAGGCCAGCCGCAACTGCGGCGCGCACAACACCACCGGCGGATGACCGGCGGAAAGCATCTGCTGCACAAACCGGGTGAGCGCGTCAATGACGTGCCGGGCCAGTTTGGGTTCAATGACCAGCGCCACTTCCGTGGGTGATTGCCGCACGCCCAGGGCCAGTTGCTGTTCGAGCTGCGGGTCAATCGTGATGGCGCGCAAGCCGCCGTTCTCGGTTTGAAACGGCTTGGTCAGCTGTGAGCCCAGCGCCCGGCGGGCATGTTCGGAAAGCTCATCGGGGTTCTTGGTGTAAGCGGCGTAATCGCCCACTTTTTCAAGAATGCCCGAAAGATTGCGGATGGAAATGCCTTCGGCCAGCAGGTTTTGCAGAATGCGTTGCACCTGGCCGATGCTCAGTTGCGCGGGAATCAATTCGTTGACCACGGCCGGGTTCGTTTGTTTGAGGTTGTCGAGCAAGAGTTGCACGTCCTGGCGCGTCAGGATTTCATGGCAATGGCGGCGGACGGATTCCGAAAGATGCGTGACGAGCACCGATGGCGCATCCACCACGGTGTAGCCTGCCACCTCGGCGGATTTGCGCTCGACGTTGGTGACCCACGTGGCGGGCAATTGAAAGACCGGCTCGACCGTCGGGATGCCCTTGAGTGTCGTCTTGCTGTTCGTGGCGTTCATCGCCAGCCAGTGGGCCGGCATGAGCTGACCCTGCGCAATGGAATTGCCCTTGAGCAGAAAACGGTACTCGTTCGTGCTGAGTTGGAGATTGTCCCGCAGGCGGATCGGCGGGATGAGCACGCCCATTTCGGTCGCAAAATTTCGCCGTACCCCCGTCACGCGCTCCAGCAAATCGCCGCCTTTTTGCGTGTCGGCCATGGAAACGAGGCCGTAACCCAGTTCGATCTGCAGGGTGTCCAGCATCAACAAGGTTTCCAGTTTGTCGGCTGCCCGTGCTTCCCCGGCGGTGGCCGCGCCGGCTGGCTTGGCTTCCCCTGCCCTTCCCCGCTGGCTGGTGGCCGCAGATGGGGCCGTGGCTGCGGCCAGTTCCGGCGTCCCATGCTTGTGAATGGAATAGGAAAGCAGACCGGTGACGGTCGCGAGCGTGAGGAACGGCAGCGTGGGCAGACCCGGCATGATGGACATTACCCCGAGCATCACCGCGAGCATCGTCAAGGCGCGCGGATAAAACAACAGTTGGCGGCCCAGCTCACGGCCCAGGTCGTTTTTCGATGTGGCCCGGGTGATGAGAATACCCGCGGCGGTGGACGTGATCAGCGCCGGAATCTGTGAAACCAGGCCGTCGCCGATGGACAGGATCGTGAAACGTTGCAGCGCTTCGCTCATGGTCATGCCCTTTTGCAGGATGCCGATGGCAAAACCGCCAACGATGTTGATAAGCGTGATCAGGATGGCCGCGATGGCGTCGCCGCGCACAAATTTGCTTGCGCCGTCCATCGCGCCATAAAAGTCCGCCTCCTCCTCGACCTTGCGACGGCGGCTGCGCGCTTCGCTCTCATTGACCAGGCCGGCATTGAGTTCAGCATCAATCGCCATTTGCTTGCCGGGCAACGCGTCCAGGGTGAAGCGCGCGGCGACTTCCGCAATGCGTCCGGCGCCCTTGGTGATGACGATGAAATTGATGAGCGTCAGGATCAGGAAAACGACCATGCCGACGACATAATTGCCGCGCACGACCACACTGCCAAAGGCCTGGATGATATGCCCGGCATAACCGTCGAGCAAAATGAGGCGCGTCGAGGCCACATTGAGCGCCAGCCGGTAAAGGGTGATGAACAACAACAGCGTGGGAAACCCGGTAAATTCTGCCGGTTGTCGCAGGTAAAGAATCACCAGCAACGTCAACATCGAAAGGCTGATGCTGACCGTCAACAGCAGGTCGAGCAGGAAAGGCGGGACCGGGAGAATCAGCAGTAAAATCGTGCCAAACAGCGCGAAGACAAGCCACAAGTCGCCGTATTTTAACAGCTTTCGCATCCTGTCGCTGAGTGTGCCCATGGGTTATTTCAGGCTGTAATTTTTTCCGCGTAATTGCGGTGTTGGTACAGTTTAGCAGGAACCTCGCCAGCCCCTCACCGGCAGAAATGACACGGTCGGTCCCTGCCCCTCAATCCGCCTGCCAGAACCTGGCCGACTCGTTCCGTCTGGGACACTGGCTGTAGCTGTTGGTTGCCGCACGGGCCGAGGCCGAACGTATCCTAAAAGCGCTGGGCGTTACGATTGATCCAAAGGACACCAACGATCAGCTCCACCTCAAGTTGCAGGACCAGATTGATGCGGCGGCAGCCGATCGCAGTTTGCTGCGAAAATTATCCAGTGCATTTGCCAAACCTTGAACCAAGAAAGGCTCACGATGCCAACCCCGATGAAAGCTGACGGCAGCCAAACGTTGTCCGACCAGGAATCCGCCCTCCAATTCAAAGAGAGAGCAGGCAACGAATTGACAGCCTTGGAAAAAGACGATAAGAACCGGCCAATGAACCTGGCCACCTTCAAACGGCTTCCCCCTGGCTCCCGGCCAAAACCGCTGCATCTGGTGCTCGCGGCGGACCCACAACCGCCAATGACGGTCCTTGTTTTATCGTGCAACATCTTTGTCGAGGGCGATGCCCAGGACGTCAACGCGTACCGCGAACAATAACTGTCAACCAATCATGAACCAACAAAGTGAAGGTAAAGCGTTTTCAATGCTGGGCGGCATCGCGATATTTCCGGTGCTGATCCTGCTTTATTTTGGCCTGCTGCTGCGCGATTGGCACTACATCGAGGATATTCGCGCGATGGTTGTGCCCTTCGTCCTTTTCGGGTTGTTCTCGGGCATTTTGTTGTCCGTCATCCCGTGGATCCGATGTGCCCGGCCATCGTTGCAGGCGCCAATTGTTTTCTTTTTAGCAGCGCTCATTGCCACCCTGGCGATTGACCTGCATATCTACCTGATTGTGAACGTTGGCTTTGTTCCCAAACATCTGGAAGCTGGTCGGGACATTCCCCAATGGTTTTACCGGACGTTTGCGGTGGCCTCGGTGTTTTTCTTCGGCTGTTGCGCGGTATGCGGCTTTCTCACCTCAACTGCCTTTCGCGAATCGATCCTGGGCAGGTTGAACACTGAACCGTTGACGCCGAAGCCCCGTCAGGAGTTATTGGTTGCCGGGGTTACTGCCACCATCGGTTTGCTGGGAACGATCCTGGCCGCGGTTCTTGCGGGAAAAGGCCCCTGAGGCGATGCCACTGCAGGAATCCGGCAAAGGTCAGCAGACCGGCGCGACCGGAAACTTTTTGATCGGTGAAACCGATTTGGATGGTTTCATGGGGCGCTTGAAGTTTAATGAACTCGGTCACTGTTTGGTGAGCCGATTCGTCGGTTGACTTGATGAGTTTTTTCATACACCCACAAGTCTTTACCAACAGTGACCTCTTTTGCTCCTGCTTCGTTCCGGCTCAGAGTTTGTCTGAAAATGTAGCGGTGGGCCTCCCGGCCTGCCGTAGAGAGCGGCATCCCGCCACCCGGAAGCATCGCCGCTATGACGCCGCTGCCCGGAATTTTAAAGCCGTTAATGATTGCGGACGGTTTTTTCCGCCGGCTGGAAGCCCGGCTCCACGTCAGCCAAGATGGCTGACGCCACATTTTCAGGCAGGCTCTAAAGTTACGGCGCGGCCAGGAAGGCTAAAGGCTGAGGTTTACAGGGAACATCCAACATCGAACGCTCAACATCCAAAGCCGGCACAAAAGCTGAAAGCAACACCGGTACAGAAAAATATTTTGGCATTCAGCACATTTCCTTCCGCATTTCTCGCGTGTGCCTATCGCCATCTGCAAGATTTGTTCAAACGGTTGGGCGCGCCAGGCCAATGACTTCAATGTTTGTCCCGATCTTTTCTGTCGCCACCAGGCGCTGCCGCTTTCCGATCTTCCTTGCGGTCCTGATGCGCATCGGAAGATTTCCAATTTTTCGGATGTGAGAAGTCAGTCCCGCACTTTGAACCATCTTCCGCGTAAAGCTGCGCCACGCGGCAGGCTGAAAAAATGGCGTCACAACCCGTCGCGGAAATCGCCTTTAAGGAGCAGCTTGGCGAGATTGGCCAGCGGGTGCAGCTGATTTCTCCGTCATCTTAAGCGGATGTCGTCGTCGAGTATTTATCGTGGTGCCGCACCCAATCCATTTCCTGACCCTTTTTTTCGTGCCGACCGGGAGGCGCTAGATCAAGGTAGTTGTAACCCGCCAGCATTAGGTTGTTCGGTGGTTTTTTGCTTTTGGAGCCTGGCAGGCAGTTGCCGGTCTGGATTAATTCTTTGTCATAATTCAAATGGCCATTGATTCACGCGGGTCGGGTTGCCATAACTTGTAACCGAACAGCGGCACCAAGTAACAATTTCACCCTATGAACCCTCTTCTACGCATCCTGTCCGTGGCGGGAATCGGCCTGCTGGCCGGCAACGCTCCCGCCCAAACCGGCGCCCCTTACAAGGTGCTCGACACCGCCCAGCTCATGGGCAACGGCGGCATCGATTATGTCTATGCCGATAACGACGCCCGGCGTGTTTATGTGCCGCGCGGCGGAAACACCTTCGTGTTCGACCTGGACAGCCACAAATACATCGGCTCCATCACCAACCTCGGCGGTCACGGCGTGGTCGTTGATGCCAAAACGCATCATGGCTTCAGCAGCGCCGGCAAAATCGGCATGTTCGACACCGAAACGATGCAGAAGACCAAGGACATTGACGTTTCGGGCCGGCCCGACGGCATCCTGTTGGAGCCGTTCACGGGCAAGGTCTTTATTTTCAGCCATCAGGCGCCGAGCATCACGATGATTGATCCCAAGGACGGCACGGTGACCGGCACGGTTGATGTCGGCGGCGCGATGGAACAGGCCCAAAGCGACGGCCATGGAAAATTGTATGTAGATGTCGAGGACGAGAAGAAAATCGCCGTCGTGGATTTGAAGACGATGAAGGTCATCACCAAGTATGACCTCGGCGATGGCGCCGGCGAACCGGCCGGACTCGGCCTGGACGTGAAGAATCACATCCTGTTCGCCATGTGCGCGAACCCCGGAGTCTGCGTGGTGGTGAACGCCGACGATGGCAAGGTGCTGGCCACCTTGCCCCTCGGCAGCGGCACGGATGGAGGTGGATTCAACCCCGCCACGATGGAAGCATGGAGTTCACAGCGTGACGGCACGCTGACCATCATCAAGGAAAGCAGCCCGACGGGCTTTGCGGTGGAACAAACCGTGAAAACCAAAGCGGGCTGCAAAACCTCGTCGCTCGACACCAGGAACAACCAGATTATTTTGGTCTGCACCGAGCGTCTGCCCCAGGCGGCCTCGGCCACCAATGCCCCGGCCACGCCGGCACCAGTGCCGGCGCCAACAACAAATGCTCCTGGCGGTCAACGGCGAGGTGGTGGTGGACGCGGCGGTCCCGGCAACCTCGACGTATTGTGGGTCGGCCGTTGATTTTACGATCCTTTGATGCATTCAGCCCGGTCACATTGGCCGGGCTGTTTTTTAACGGGAAGTACGCGCAGGAACTCGTCGCGACGCCTCGACCTCAACCGGCCATCAATCGATCACTTTGACAAAACCCGTCAATGGCTTCTCGGTGTAGAAGTTTATCCATTTCCCGTTGTCGTCACGGTAAGCCAGGCAGCGGTGCCCTTTGCATTGAACCCATATCAGGCCCTTGTAATTTGAAATCAGGTCGCCGGTTTGGTTGTTCTTCGTGAGCGATTGGATGCTGTTTTTCATTAAAATCAAAGGATTGCTGGGATGGACGCGGGGTTTGATTAAAAGGTAACAGGCAATGATTACACCGGTGCCGTCCTATTATTATTTTACCCGACCCGCCGCCGGTACACTTTGGTACGACGAGGGGTTGAGGGCTGAGAGTTTTCGGGCCAGCGAGAAATTCAGAATTCCAGTGTAAAAACAACTTTAGTTTTCAGTCTTCAACCCTTAGCCTTTTTGCCAGCGTGCTGGTGGCGGATTTGTGGGTCGCCGGGAAAACAGCCCGCCGATTTTATGTCAATTCCAAGGTGTGACCTCGGTTTAACTGTGGCGGCAGCATTGGGGATCATCATGGCTTGCGCCTGCGAGGCCCCGGGCCGTACGCTCCGCATTGTCTCCTATAACATTGATTGCGCTGACCAGGGCAGCGACAACAACATCACCGGCTCAGCGCACAGCCTGCCCAGCGTGGTTCAAGCATTGGGGCTGCACCATATTGGCACCAACGCGCAGCCGGTGGACGTGCTGGGCGTGGAAGAGCTGACTTCGACGACGCTGGCGGACTTTGTCGCGCAACTCAACAGTATTTATGGCGCTGGAACTTATGCATTCGACCCGACCAGCGATCTGAATACCGGCGGCGGGCCGGACGGGCTGATTTACCGGACGAACACGGTGCAGGTCGTGTCGGCACGGACGTTGAAAACAGGGCAGACCGTGCTGTTGCAGTCGAACGGCACTTACACGAACGCGCATTCCCCTGATGGCGGAGTGAACGGTATCACCCGCGCGCCGATGGTGTATCAGCTCCGTCCGGCCGGTTCCGGGTCGAACGCCGATTTTTACATGTACGTCAGCCATGCGCGCAGCACGAGCGACGACTCGGTGGGCGATGCGCGTTACGCCGAGGCGCAGGCCGTTCGCAGCGACGCGAAATACAAACTGCCGGCCGGGGCGCACATCATTTATTCCGGAGATTGGAACCTGTTCAATGGCAGCGGCGAGAACGCCTACAAATGCCTCACGGGGCAGACGACCTCCGATGGCATTGACTGGAGTGATGGCAGTGCGATCTGGGCCAACACCAACCAGACTCAGGGATACGATCCCATGTCGAAGACCAGGCCGGCAACCACCGTCACCTGGGGAAACGTGGCCGGCGACAATGCCACTTATCTCTACGGCGATTCGACGGCTTCGCTGACCTCGCGCATCGACATTCAACTGCCGGATGCCCCGATGTTCGGCGCATACAACATCCACGGCGGAGTGCAACTGGCGCCGGACACGTTGGACCCGTTCGACACTGCGAACTTTCCCTCCGCCGAATACCCGTATGCGTTCGAGACCTTCGGCAACAATGGGACGACGCCCCGGAGCAGTTCGCCGACCAGCGCCGCCAACCATTCCCTGGATGATCTCGCCAGCACGGTCCCGAGCGCCACTACTGTTTGTGCCGATCTTCTGCTCACCGGCAGCGGCAGCAGCTTCACCGGGAGCGATCATTATCCCATTGTCGGGGATTACAACGTCGTGCCGACTCCGGCCGCCCTGCCCACCACACCCATTCTGATTTCGCAAGGATTTGGAACGGGCGGAAATTTCCAATTCCAACTGTCTTCGACCACCAATATCGGCTTTGGGATTCAGGTCTCAACGGATTTGGTCAGTTGGATCAGCGTCGGCTCCGGCACCACCGACGTGAATGGTTTGCTGTTCTTTCAGGACACGAATGCGGCCGATCTTTCCAGTTGCTATTACCGCGCCTATTGGCCGTTACCCTGACCGAACCCGCTCTCACAGCCACCCCGCCAATCAGAAGCCACAAACTTGGGCGCTGGCATTAAATTTTACAGCAAACGCAGCTTCTTCAACGTGCGACTCAACAAATGCGGCGGCGTGTCGGTGATGGAATCGGTCTGGTGGTTTTGTGTTAGCCGTTCCGCTGAACAATTGGAACGGCGCCGGGAGTATGAATTGGGTACCGGATCATTTGCCGCACTGCGAATACGAGCGGCCACCTTTTCCACCGGGAAACTTTTGAGCAGGTAATCCGAGGCACCATCACTTAACGCCCGTTCCCGCCATGCCTGGTCATGGCAGGTGGTGAACATCAGCACATGGGTCGAACGCGTAAGCGATTTGATGGGACGCACGGCGTCCAAACCATTGCGGTCGCCCATCTGGATATCCAGCAGGATGACATCCGGGCCCGGTTTGCTGGCGAGTTCGCTCAACAACGCGTCCGGGGAGGAGAAAAGACGCGCGCAATCAATGCCGTCCTGAAGGCTGAGCAACTCAGCCATCAACGTCCGAATACTGTCATTGTCATCCACCAGCCAGACTTTCACATTCGGCGTGAAGGAGGAGTTTGATCCCGAATCGACCTTGATGGTCCCGATCGGTGGCGGGGCATCGGGCACAGAATTCATATTCATAGGCAACCTTAAGCTTTCCCAATGCCAACGTCCCCGCGTGTGATAGCGCTGGACGACAACGTGAGAAACGCCAGATATTACACGATAATTCTGCGGGCATAACCTGTCTCGAACCACGGCCATCAGCTGGAATGGGGACTTCACCCGTGGCGTGTTCTGTTCAGTCTGCATGAAATCAAACATCGGCGCGGGCGCAGAAAGAAATGGGCGCCGCCGCTGATCCGGCGCGGACTTGAAGCCGCCTTGCCAGCCGAGCCACTGCAAAGGTTGAAGGCTGAATGGCATCATCGACAGTCTGTCAGGCTGGTGCAATAGGAAAAATGCTTATGCGCCGGGACCGGCCGGCCCTATGCACGCGGGACCACCCCGCCCTACGCGCGCGTGTCGTTCGTGCCAATAGTAAAGGATTCATCCTGGCCGTAATCTGCTGGCATGAAAACGATCACAAGAATTCAAGTCGAGTTTGGCGAGCCGGCAACACCGCTGCAAATCCAGGTGAGGCTTTCGGCGGCCACTGCGTCCCGACTGCGCAGCGCGGCATTGGTCGATTCAAATGCCCAATCCGGCAACATCTCAAAGGATGCCACTGCCAACAATTGGTCCGCCGAGGCGGAGCAGTTCATTGACCGAATCCGTGAGGTGCTGCAAAAGCGAGGCGCACGATGAAAACCACCGTAATTGAAACTCCAGCTTTATGCCAACTGCCGCTGATCGATACGTCACATCCAATCATTAAAGATGGCGCCGTCAGGACGGAATGGCACCCGGCCAGATTCCTGGTCCGGATCGTCGCAAAAATTTGCACGACCATCATTTCCAGGGTACCGGTCGGTTATGAAGATGAAACCGGCTTCCACCACGGGGTGGCAGAAGCCACGCTCCCGATCGTTCGAACCAGTCGCAGCCTGAACCGGTCGCCAGGCAAGACTTGTTTGAAGGCGCGATGGAAGACGATGCGGATGCCAAATTTTAATTCGGGCAGACAGTTGGTTCTTCAATGGGATTCCTCCTCCCGGCCTCCTTGCCAACTGTTGCCCGAAGCCTTTGAAGCCCGCCCAGGCGGACGGACTTGTCATGTTCGGCGCCTTCCTCTAATTTCGCGGCGGATTCAGGATTCCACCGCATGCCGACACCACCCGATGCGCCCGCCAGTCAGGTCCCGCTTTGCGTGGATCTGGACGGCACGCTGATCAAGACCGATTTACTCTGGGAATCATTGGCGCGCTTGTTGCGGCGAAATCCATTCCAACTCCTGTCGGTTCTTTTCTGGTGGATGCGCGGCCGGGCATTCCTAAAACAACAACTCGTCCGGCGCGTTTCGATCGATCCCGCCACCCTGCCCTATCACGGACCGTTCCTCGCCTTTTTACGCGAACAAAAAGCTGCCGGACGAAGACTGATTCTGGCCACCGCGTCCGACCGCGCCATGGCCCTGCCCGTGGCCAATCACGTTGGGCTGTTTGACGAAGTGCTGGGCAGCGACGGCAAAACCAATCTGCGCGGCGCCAACAAGCTGAAGATCCTGGTCGAAAAATTTGGCGAACATGGGTTTGATTATGCCGGCAACTCGTCGGCCGACTTCGCCGTCTGGCGTGGTGCGCGCGAGGCAATTGTCGTCAATGCCAGCCCCGCCGTCTTGCGACAGGCTGCCGCCTGCACCCGGCCTGGCCCGACATTCACGCAGGGTTATTCGCGATTCGGCACGTTGAAAAGTTTTCTCAACGAACTGCTGGTCCGCAGCGGCTATCTCCTGGCCATCGGCGCCGGGCTTCTACTGACCGCCGCGTTTCCCAATATCAGCATTGCGGGTTGCGCCTGGATTGCCCCGGCCCTGCTCATGGCCGCCGCGTACGGCAAATCCGGCGGCGACGCCTTTCGCGTGGGTTACGTCGCCGGGCTGACACATTTTCTATCGTCACTGGGCTGGCTGCTGCTGATTCCGGTGCCGGGCTTTCCGATTCTCGGCTGGTTTGCCTTGAGCGCCTTTATCGCCCTGTATCCGGCGGTGTGGACCTGGCTGGTCACGCATCACGTTTCACGCCTCACGTCTCACGATTCCTGGAGCAGACGAACGTTATGGTCGCTTGCCGGTGCGGCAATCTGGGTGGCGCTGGAAATGGTGCGCGCCCGGTTTCTCGGAGGTTTTCCGTGGAATCCGCTCGGCGCCTCGCAATATCAATTGATCCCCCTCATCCAGATTGCCTCGGTCACTGGCGTTTACGGCATTTCGTTCCTGGTGGTGTGGCTCTCGTTGTCGCTGTTTTCCGCCGGGCGCATGATTTTTCGCCGGCCGGTTTCCCGGTTTGCCTGGCAGACAGAAACTTTTTTGCCGCTGGCGGTGGTCGCAATCTTGTTCGCGGTTGGATTCGCGCGCCTGAAAGAGCCGGATCCTTCCGCCGCGACGTTGCGAATCACCCTGGTCCAACCCAGCATTCCCCAGGCCTTGATCTGGGACCCGAATGCGAACGCCGACCGCTTCCGGCACCTGCTGGAGCTGTCCGATCGTGTGCTGACGAACCGGACCGATCTGTTGGTCTGGCCGGAATCTGCTGTGCCGGAGCTGAACGAGGCCAGCTTCATTGCCATCACGAACCTGATTCAGACGCACCGGGTCTGGCTGATTTTTAATGCCGAAGATGTTATCTGGCGTTCCAGCATTGGGACCAACAGTGAGTATGACGCCTTCAATGCGGCGTTTCTGTTTGATCCGGACGGTCATTTCAAAAAGGTTTATCACAAACAAAAGCTGGTGATCTTTGGCGAATATATCCCGCTGGTGCGCTGGCTGCCGTTCATCAAATGGTTTACCCCCATCACCGGCAGTTTTGCGGCCGGCACCAATGCCGTGCCGTTTGAATTGGATTGTTGGGCCGGGCGCCTGTCGGGCCGTAGCCAGGCGAAGGCCGATCCCCGCGAGCCACAGGGACACATCATCAGCATCACCCCGGGAGGCTCGCCGGGAGTTTCGCCTCACCTAAAAGTCAAAACCTCCGCGTTGATTTGTTATGAGGACATGTTCCCGGAACTGGCGCGGGAATATGTGCAGAACGACACGGATTTCCTGGTGAACCTGACCAATGACGGCTGGTTCGGTGAGGGTGCGGAGCAATGGCAGCAGGCGGCCGCCGCGATTTTCCGGGCCGTGGAAAATGGCGTGCCGCTCGTGCGCTGCTGCAACAATGGCCTGACCTGCTGGGTGGACGCCTACGGCCGGCTGAATGACATTTTCAAAGATCCAGCCGGCAGCGTTTATGGCCCGGGCGCCCAGACGATAGACATTCCAGTGGGGGGGAAACGGACACCGACTTTTTACAACCGCCACGGCGATTGGTTTGGGTGGGCCTGCGTGGGTATCACGGGCATTTTGCTCGCGGCCAGGCTTTCAGGACAAAGACGCAAAACGGGCGCAAGTTAAGGACGGGTTGCCCAAACCGAACAGGAGCGCGGACAGCCATGTCCGCAAATTGTGAACACGCTTGAAGACCTGCTAAACCCTGGCCCAATGTAAACGCGGACTCAGCGGTCCGTGCTCCGGGCCTTTGGGCAACACGCCCTTGACATTGAATCCGGGGCGCGGCTTGTCCAAGCCGTAGCGCTGGCAAAGGCAAGAATAGCTTGAAAAAGTTTGCAAACCGGTCTCCGCGAATGGATCGGCTGTGAGTTGGGACAACTCGCGCTCCGTAAAACGGCCAAAAACGACCGGTTTTCAGGCGGAAAAGCGAAGCAAACGAAGCAAAAAAAGAAAGGCCGGACAACAGGTCCGGCCTTTGCACACTCTTGAGAACCAAAACTTAGTGCGGCAACAACGTAGTCATCATACCCCATCTCCTGAGCCCCGCGAGTCCCCAGAACTGGGTACAAAGCCAAAAACATACAAATTACAAGGTTTTTGAAGGATTTCAGCCGGTTTTGCCTGCTGAGAACCAGGCTGGAAGGCTAACCATACCCAAAAAACACCCTCAGCCACGTCAAGTTTGATAGGTTGCAAGGCCTGCCATCCAATAATTATCCAGTCAGCAACGCCTCGGCGTGCTTCCGGGCGGCGTCGCTTTGACCGCCCAGCATCCGCGCCAGTTCGGCCACGCGCTCCTTTTTGTCGAGCAGTTTGATTTCCGAGATGGTCCGGCCATGCTTCACCTGTTTGGTCACGACATAATGGGCGTCCGCCGGCGCAGCGACCTGTGGCAGATGCGTGATGCAGAGCACCTGCCGCTTGGCGGCAATCTGCTTCATCTTTTCACCGACCGCATTCGCCGTCTCGCCGCCCACATTGGCATCCACCTCGTCGAAGACCAGGACGGGAATCTCATCCTCCGCGGCAAGGACGGTTTTGAGCGCCAGCATCACGCGGGCCATTTCACCGGAGGAAGCGATGGCGCGCAACGGCCGGGCCGGTTCGCCGGGGTTCGGTGCGAATTGAAATTCAATTTCGTCCAGTCCGGTTTGTCGAAACGTAGGAACTGACGTGCCTGTCGCGCCGGAGCCTGGCGAAGGCGGAAGGAGGCTCTGACTTTCTTTTGATTTGAGACTCGTCACCTCGTCTCCTACGGAATCGGTCCGGATCGCCACGTCAAACTTGCTCTGTTGAAAACCCAGATCAGCGAGCTGCCGGCCGGCCTCCCGGGCAAGTTGTGGAATAACCTTGCGCCGTTTGGCGGATAGCTCATTGCCCGCGCGCAACAGTTCCGCATCCAGTTTTGACAGCGCAGCATTGAGCCGCGCCAACTCGGCATCACGGGATTCGAGCGCCTGTAATTTTGTCTTCGCCTCGTCACCAAACGCAATGACTTCGGCGAGCGACGCGCCATATTTGCGCTTGAGCGAGTGAAGGAGATTGAGCCGTTCCTCCAGTTCCAACAGCCGCGCCGGGTCCACCTCGACTTTTCCGGCATAGCGCGAGAGCTCCGCCTGCAGCTCGCGCAACGCACCAACGGCCTGCGAATGCAGTTCAACCAGGCTTGCTGCGCCCGCATCCACGCGCTGCAGTTCCTGCAAGGTCCGGCCCAGCGCGCCGGCCTGGGTCAAAAGTGAGTTTTCGTTTTCGGCGATTAGATCGAGGGCGGCCTGGCTCAATTGCAGCAGTTTCGCCGCATTGCTGGCGCGGCGGTAGGCCGGTTCCACTTCCATTTCTTCATCGGGCTTCAAACGCGCAGCGGTGATTTCCTGGACTTGAAAGCGCAATAAATCGAGTTGTTGGATGTAGGTTTTTTCATCCACCACCAACGCGGATTTCTCGGCTTCGAGCGCGGCGCGGCGGCGGACGATCCCGCCAAACGCCGCACGCTCCTTTTCCAGGCCGCCAAACGCGTCGAGGATGGCCAGTTGTTTGGCCGGATGGAGCAAGGATTGATGGTCGTGCGGCCCGTGCATGTCCACCAGCCATTCACCGAGAGTGGCAAGCGCATTCAGGGTTGTGGGCGACCCATTGACGAACTGGCGATTGGTCCCGTTGGCGGTTAGCGCGCGTTTGAGGATGAGTTGGTTATCCGCACAGGGTTCAAGACCGTTTTCCTCCAAAAAAACTGCCAATGCGAACGGAGCGCCGAGCACCGACTCGGCGGGTTGGACGTTCGGCTCGAGCCGGGACGGTGCCCGGCGCTCCGGACGTCTGCCTCGCAATCCCGACACGTCAAAGACGGCCTCGACCGAGCAATTGTCCTCGCCGCTACGGATGAGCGTGCGGTCGGCGCGTTCGCCGAGGACGAGGTTGAGCGCACCGATGATGATGGACTTGCCAGCGCCGGTTTCGCCGGTGATGACGTTGCAACCGGGCTGGAGTTCCAACGTAAGGTCGGTGACCAACGCGAGGTTTTTGATGCGCAATGTCGTCAACATCGTTAGATTCGTGACACATTTGAACGGTTAAAGCCGTTTGGTAAAAGAAAATTTTGCATGGCATTTTCATTCATTTTTCTCGGCAGCGGCACGTCCCAGGGCGTGCCCCTCATCGGCAAGGAGTATCCGCCGGAATTTCTGGGGAATCCGAAAAACCATCGGACCCGGCCCTCCATTTACCTCGCGACCGACGAAATCAAGCTGATCGTGGACACCACGCCGGAATTTCGCATCCAGTGCCTGCGCGAAAACATCCGGTGGCTCGACGCCGTGGTGTTCACCCATGCGCACGCCGACCACATCATGGGTCTGGACGATTGCCGCCGGTTCTGCGACCTGCGCAACGGTCCGTTGCCGGTGTACGCGAATGAGGAAACGATGGCGGCGCTCAAACGGGTTTTCCTCTACGCCTTTGACGGGCGGCCGATCTGGAAGGGTTATTTTCACCCCGAACCACATGTGGTCGATGGACCGTTCAAGCTGGGCGATCTGGAGATCGTTCCCCTGCCGCTGCCGCACGGCCAGATGATGACGAACGGTTATTTGTTTGTCCAAAACGGGCGGAAACGGCTTGCCTATCTGAGTGACTGCAAGGAAATCCCGGCCGAAGCGCTGGAAAAAGTGCGGGGCGTGGAAGTCGCCGTGCTCGATGCGTTGCGTTACATGCCGCATCCGACGCATATGTGTCTGGATGAAGCCCTTACCGCAGCGCGGCGCATCGGCGCCGACCGGACCTATTTCACCCACCTGACGCACGACTACGACCACGACCGGGCGCAGGCGGAATTGCCTCCCGGTGTGAATTTTGCCTATGATGGCCTCAAGGTGACGCACGATTCCTGATGCAGAAATATCCAACGTTCCGGGTTGATGAAGGTCAAATGGGGATTAAATGAATAAATTGGGAATAAAATTTTTGGTTTTTCTCCTCGGGCTCGCGCCGGTGGTCGTTCAAGCCGGGGGCGACGAGGTGGTCGTGGTTTATAACACCAAGCTGGCAGCGTCGAAAATGGTCGCGGATCGTTATGCCCGGTTGCGGAACGTGCCGGAGACGCACCTTTACGGTTTTGATCTGCCGGTCACCGAGGAGATGACCCGCGCCGAATTTCGCGACCGGTTACAATTCCCGCTGGCGGCCCGGCTGGACATGGACAATCTCTGGCGATTTGGTTCCGTGACCAATGCCGCGACGAACGGACACCCGCGACGGGTCGAACGCCGGGTCGTTGAATCCAAAATCCGCTATGCCGTTTTGTGCTGGGGCGTCCCGCTGAAAATCTCCGCCGACCTGAATTTGCGCGAACCGGCCATGGAAACCATCCGTCCGGAACTGCGGCGCAATGAGGCCGCGGTGGATTCCGAACTGGCCTGGTTGCCGATGCTGAACATGGACATTCCGCTTTCGGGGCCGCTGCCCAACTGGATTTATGGCGCCACGAACACCGCTTGGCTCAATCCCACCAATGGCATCCTGCTGGTGGCCCGGCTGGACGGACCCAGCGTGGAGATTGCGCTCAACCTGGCGGACAAGGCGGTTGCCGCCGAGCGCGACGGCTTGTGGGGTCGCGCCTATTTCGATGCGCGCGGGCTGGACCAAACGGACACCAACTATTATCTGGGCGATGAATGGATGCTGGGCGCGGCGGAACTTTGCCAGCAATTCGGGCTGCAAACCGTGACGGACAACAATCCCGGCACTTTTCCCGTGGATTTTCCGATGAGCCAGATTGCGATTTACTGCGGCTGGTACGACGGCAATGTCTCCGGCCCGTTCACGCTGCCGAAGGTTGAATTCATGCCCGGCGCATTCGCATACCATTTGCATTCTTACAGCGCCAACACCTTGCGCAGCGCCAGGGACAACTGGGCCGGCCCTTTGCTTGCCAAGGGCGCGACCTGCACCATGGGTTGTGTAAATGAACCCTATCTTTCCTGCACGCCGAATGTCGCTGTCTTTCTCGCCCGCTGGATCGGCAACCGGTTTACGTTTGGCGAGGCCGCCTGGGCCGCCCAACCCGCTTTGTCCTGGCAGACGACGGTCGTCGGGGATCCGTTGTACCGGCCGTTTGCCACGCCGGAGCAGCCGTTGCACGAAGCCCTGGCCCATCGCCATAGTCCGCTCCTCGAATGGTCTTTTTTGCGGCTGATGAATCTGGACCAGGTCCACGGTTTACCGGTCGCCCAACTCGCGAATTTTTTGGAAAACCTCGGTGCGACCACCAACAGCGCCGTGCTCAGCGAAAAACTCGCCGATTATTACGAAATGCAGGGCAAACCATCCTCAGCCATTGAAACGTATCAACTCGCCCTGACCCGCAACCCGTCGCCGGAACAACGCATCCGAATTCGATTGACGCTGGGTGACAAGCTGGTGACCCAAAGCCGCGAAATCGAGGCCATTGAAAACTACAAGCGGCTGCTCAAGGAAGCGCCGGATTACCCCGGCCGCCCATCCGTCGAGGCCAAGCTGGCCGCTTTGGAACAAAAATTCAGCGGCACCAATGGCTCTGCCAGTCTCAAGCCGGCCAAATGAATTAAATCCAGGAGCAGGCAGGGCGGCGACAGCCGCACTGCGCACCACATTAAGTCACGGCCAATTTTTCGTGTGTTTCGCGAAGTTCGTGGTTAATTGTTCTCATGGCTGCCTTTTACGACACCCACGCGCACCTCGATTATCCCGATTACGCGAATGATTTGCCCGAGGTGATTGAACGCGCCCGAGCTGCCGGTATCGTCAAAATCATTTCCATCGGCACCGATCTCGAAAGCAGCCGGCGCGCGGTCAACCTGGCCGACCGTTTCGCGGGCGTCTTTGCCGCCGTCGGCTGGCACCCGTCGAACGCCCACGAGGCGCCGGAGGACATCCGCCCTGCCCTGCGCGAGCTGGTGAAACATCCCAAGGTCGTCGCCATCGGCGAAACGGGCCTGGATTACCACCATCTGCCCGGCGAAAAAACGGGCGACATCGAAGCTGACACGCGCTACAAACAGAAACAGGAGGACATTTTCCGGCAACAACTCGAAGTGGCCATCGAAGCCGGATTAAACTGCGTCATTCATCAACGCAACTCCTTCGATGATACCTTGGCGCAACTGAAACCATTCGCCGGCAAAGTCCGCGGCGTGTTTCATTGTTTTGGCGAGGATGCCGGGCGGATGCGGCGCGTCCTGGAAGCCGGCTCGCTCGTCAGTTTCACCGGCATCGCCACGTTCAAGAACGGGCAAAACGTGCGCGACACGATTGCCGCGACGCCGTCCGACCGGTTTATGCTGGAAACCGATTGCCCGTATCTCGCGCCCGTGCCGTATCGCGGCAAACGCTGCGAACCGGCCTATGTGAAAGAAATCTCTGAAATCGTCGCCCAGGTCAAAGGTTGTTCACTGGATGACTTGAGCGCCGCCACCTGCAAAACGGCGGCGGAATTTTTCCCGAAGTTGAAGTAACAGGGCCCGGACATCTCACCGCGTCCGGCAACCGATGGCAGCGGTGCTCCAACCTGGCGGCGACGACAAACGGACAATCACCCGGTTCAACCCGAACCCCGAAATAGCGCTTAACCAATGAGTGGTAGGGACAGCGCGCTGCGCTGTTCCCGACCGCGTTAAGCGGTCGGAAGAAATGGTGCAAACGGGGTTGCCATGTACCTCGCAGTTCCGCGCCTGAACGGCGCGGGGCCAGCGCAGCGCGCCGGCCCTACCAACTTGGAGTTCGGATTCAAATCAGGACCCCCTCAATGGCATTGAAATTGCGTATCATCCGGCCAGAAAAGTGGCACCAAATGGTTTTTGCACCAACCGGCAGGAACGTATGAAATCGATCAACATCAGCATCTCGTTGGCTTTCGCGGCTTTGGCCGTGATTTTCACCTCCTGTTCCACGCCGTCCCGCGCCTTTCACAATACGGACAACACCGCGCTGGTCATTGAGTCTCTGGATGGCCAGAGCGGCCAGATGCTCCAGCCGGTTCCGTCGGCCAGAATCAGCAATGACGAGCTTTTGGCACAAGCCGCGAAATTGCCCCAACATCAGACAGCGGTGGTCATTCTTGAGAATTACACCGAGGAGGAGATTGGCGACCAATTTCGCGACCGCGGCACTCCCTGGGTTGTTGGCTTGCGAAGAGCCGGATATCAACGCATTGTTTTCCTCCAAGGCTTGGGCGTCGCCAGTCCCGAAGGGTTGACCACCCTCGTCCAATACGAATGACGCCATAGCCATGGGCTGACCGGCGGGTCAGGCCTTGCTGGCCGTCGGCCATCGCCATTTTTATTCATTGAACTATCGGGTTTGACCCGCTGATAATTGACAAATCGATGGAAGAGAAACTGCAACTCCGCATACACGGTGAAGCGTCGCGGCCCACGCTGGTTTATTTGCCCGGCTTGCACGGTGATTGGACGCTCATCGGCGGTTTTCGCAAGGCCATCGGCGACAAGGTGCGCTTCGTCGAATTCACCTACCCCCGCACGCTCACCTGGTCGCTGGACGATTATGCGGCGGCCATTGAAACCGCGCTGGCGGAAAACGGCATCACCGGCGGCTGGCTGCTCGGTGAATCCTATGGTTCGCAGGTCATGTGGGCGCTGCTCGCGCGCGGAAAGTTCCAGGCCCAGGGCGCAATCCTGGCGGGAGGTTTCGTGAAACATCCCCTGCGCTGGGCCGTGCGCCTGGCGGAAAGACTGACCGGACGCATTTCAGCTGCGATGGTGGTCTGGCTGATTTTCGCCTATGCCAAAATTGCGCGTTTCCGGTATCGGCGTTCGCCCGAGACGCTGGCGAGCATTGACGAGTTCACCTCCCGCCGGACGGGTTTCGACCGCCGTGCGGCCCAACATCGTTTGCATTTGATCGCCGAAAACGATCCGCGCCCGATAGCCCGCCAAACCAAATTGCCGGTCTTTGCCCTGACTGGAGTTCCCGATCCCATCGTTCCCTGGCCCTGGGTGCGGTACTGGCTCAAAAAACATTGCCCCGCCCTGCGCGATTACAGGCTCATCTGGAGCGGCGATCACAATATCCTCAGCACCACGCCCCGCGAAGCGACCAAACAGGTTTTGGCGTGGATGAATCAATAATGGCAGCCATCGTAGCGGCACGTCGGCAGACCGCCGCATTTTAGATCACAGGGCAGCTCTCTGCCTAGCAGCCCGTTAAAAAATGGTGTTTTTTCCGAGAGTAGAAGATTTCGCGAACGC
>CAZKTW010000022.1:0-24442 GCA_964555775.1 uncultured Bifidobacteriaceae bacterium
TGACGGACATGCCGGGGCGGAAGGCTTCCTTGTCGTTGAACCGGATGCGCACCTGAAATTTGGTGGCTTCCTGCGACTGGCTGCTGCTGCTGCTGGAATAGCTGCCGGTCAGGTTGCTGTCCTTGGATGAACTGGCCACATCCGTCACCACGCCGGTGAATTTGCGGTCCTTGAAGGCGTCCACTTCCAATTGCGCCTTCTGGCCGGGCACGATGCCGATCACGTCCATCTCCCCGATGTCCACGCGCGCCTCCATCTGGTTCAGGTCCGAGATGACCATGATGATGGTCCCGGCATTTTGCACGGTGCCCAGAACCCGCTCGCCGAGTTGCGAGTTTAGTTTGCTGATGGTGCCATCGAGCGGCGAAACGATGGTGGTCCGGGAAAGTTGTTCCTCCGCACTCTCCACGTTGGCCTTGGAGACGTTCACCTGGTCGCCGGCACTGTCGAGCTGCGCGGTGGCCACGTCACGGGCGACCTTGAAGCTGACGAAGTCCGAGGCTGAAATCAGCTTGTGATTGTATAATTCCAGATTGCGATTGTAGTCCGCCTCGGCCTTTTCGAGGTTTGCCGTGGCCGAGGCCTTGGAAGCGAGGGAGGATTCATAACCAGCCCGGCTCTGGTTGAGCGCGGCGACATAGATGTCCGGGTTGATCTTCACCAGCAAATCGTTCTTCTTGACCTGCTGACCTTCCTTGACAGGCAGCTCGACGATTTCGCCGCTGACTTCCGGGCTGATCACGACCTGCACCACGGGCTGGATCTTGCCGTTGGCGATGACGAGATTGGTGAGGCTGTGGCGGGAGACCTTTTCCGTCTGGATCGTGATGACCGGTTCGCGTTTTTTGAAGACGGCTACCAGCATTAAAGTGAGTAACACGAGGCCGATGGCCGAGAAAATGAGCCATTTACGGCGTTTTTTGGGTTTTGCCATGATAATTATGTATTAAGACACTGCTGAATGGAATTTGTTTCGCTCGATTCAACATCAAAGCGTACCAGCGTGAAGGACGTCAACCGCCGAACGCCGCCCGAACTGCCGCGCCCAAGCCGATCATTACGCCCATAAGAGCGATCCAAATCCCGAAAATCCACGCCGCTGCCTTTCCGAGGGAGGCGCCGCTCAAGCGGGCCAGCCCGATGGATCGAACGATCAATTGCCACCAAATCATCACATCCATCATGGCCAGCAGTGAATGGACGGGATTCTGCGGATCAAACTCCTTGAGCACGAGGGTCAGGCTGAGCGAGGCGAATAAATTACCGGTGATCAGAATGAGCAAGGTTTTAACGATGACGCCCAAGGCCAGGATCATGTTGGACAGGCCGACGGTTTCCACACCTTTCATGTAGGGAAAATTCCCCTTCAAAGCAAAAGAGCCGACCAGCCAGAAAATCAACCCACCCAAAAAGGGCGAGATAAACGCCGCAAAAACGGGTCCGACGGCGGCCCCGATTTCATATCCGACACCACCAAGATTTTCCGCGGCTGCCCGGGCTGATTCGGCCTGAGTGCTGGATATTTTTCCTTTTTCAACCTGTCGGTCGATGGCCTTGGTTGACAATTCGCTGATCTGCTGGCGGATGGCTGGCTGCGAGTAAATCAGCCCGGCACTCAACCAACTCAAGACCATGAACAAAACTGCGGGCACAAGCCAGTTGGCAACCGAGGGCGTTGCGGTTTTGACTTCGCTGAAAACCTCTCCCGGCGCAGCAAAGACATTCATCAGCCGACCGGCCAGCGAAATTGCGGAAGTTGGCGGCGCAGCCGGCGGCGGTTCGGAGATTGGCGAACTGGGTTCCACGTTCATTCAGGTCTTATCCACTACTTAGGCAAAAACCGGCCGACGTTACAAGAAAAGTCGGGGGTTTTTGATTGGCAGGAATTGCCCCGACCAGGGCAATTTCCACATGGCACCTGCCAAAACCCATTCCCGGGACAGGGCGGGACCCGTTTCCGGTCGCTGATTTGCGACCGGCCTGCGGCGGACAGGCTGTTCACCCGCCGCAAGAAATTATTTATCAACACGTATGACCCTTCACGCATTCGCTGTTTGACACCGGTGGAGGACCATGGAGAAAATCGAGCATGACCAGGACGAAATGGTTGATTCTGACTGTCGCGGTGCTGGCGCTCGGGCTGGTGGCCGCCGGGTTGCTCGGCGTGGGGTTGTTCCTCCATTTCGTGGGTCCGCACGAAACGGCGACAGATCCATCCCTGCCGGTTTATACCACTGGCCAGACCCCGTCAGCGCATGCGGGATATCTGCGCACCACCTTGACGTGCGGAAACGCGGTATATGTGAATGACTATGATGAATATGCCTTGCTGTTGATCGACGTGGAACCCACGCAAGCCGTGGGTCGGACGGCATTTGGCGACGGCAAAATTTGTGCGATACCGGGCCAAAAACCGGAGGCTTATCTGGCCGGGGATGCCGGCTCCGAGATGCCAGCCTATGAGGTCTTCCGCAACAGCCAGCTGCCGCCGTTCGACTGGCGCACCGCCACCTTCCGGGAAATGCAATACACCGGACTCGGCCGCGCAGGGGTTGACAAGCGCACGGCGGATCCGGCGCTGATTGAAGACGTCGTGCGAACCCTGAAGACGGGGACACCGGTCATCCCGCCTCCGCCTGAGTCTGACAGCCTCAGCAACATTGCCGGGTTGCATTTGTACAGCGACCAACTGCCCGGGATGGTCTATTGCCCGCCGGTTTACCTGGACAAGATCGGGCAGGTCTATCTGGCAGAAAACATGGTAATGGAGTTTACAAACAGAATGACAAAGGTCCGGGCCCGATGGCTTCCAGCCGGTCCGGATTTCACCAAATGGGTGCATACGCCTTGAGGATCGGCTTAGCACCAGCCGCAGCGCTCCGTCAGCAAAGCCGGTTCGGAATCTCCTTGGCTTCAACCCTTGCGCAGCGCTGCGGCTGATCTTTCAGACACAGCCGCGCTTCGGAGAATCTTCGCGGCGCGCGATGATTCCGACCGGATGCAGCGTAAGGAACCCAAAGAAAAGAAGTTGTGTCCCTGCGTTCCTTGCGTTCTTTTGCGGCTTTCATCTGTGATTGCGGCGGAAGCCGCGTCAGGTCTGTCCGTGTCCATCCGTGGTACAATTGAATCGTTCCGTCTATGGACTGCCGGTTGACAGGCGGAAAAATGCCGCGTTGCCGACAGGTGGTCCGATGTCCTGGTGGAAGTTTGCCGCGTTGGTGGCCAGAGTGCCGCTGAAGCGTTGCCAGACGACGGGCGACAGGAGGTTGGTGGCGTATTGCACGTGGTAGCCGCCGGCGTTGGTCGGCCATTCCAGTGCCAAACCGGGGGTTGGCACCACGGTCAACACCGGCGCCGGCACCCACGTGGCTTCGAACACATACCACACCACCGGGATCGATTGATTCGCCGGCCCGGCCCAGACGATGGTTCCGGCATCATTGATCGCTCCGCCCCACTGGAACTGCTCGAGATCGTTGATCACCACGCCGTGCAGGTTGGAAAAGATGTGCGGACTGGTGGAAAGGTTCGAACTGACCAGATCGGCGTCATAACAAAACTCCTCAAGATTATTCAGGCCGAGAACGAACGGGTAATAGCCCGGCAAAGGTCCGCGCGTGGACGAGATCAGGTTCGGGGCCGCGCCATACTGGTTCCAGATGATTTCGCCCAGGTCATTGATGCATGGATTATAGTGGTCCACCGCGTCGAAGGTCACCTGGCCGCGCACGGTGGAAATAACCTGCCAATTGCCATTGGTGAGCGCGCAGTAAACCACCTCGCCGTTCGAGTTGACCCCGAAATCGGAGAAACCCAGTTGAATGATACCGCCCTGGGTCAAATGGCCACGCGTGGTGCTGACCAGATCCATCCCTGGGCCGCCAGAGATATCCGCGTAAACCACCTCGCCGCCATTTGCCAGGTGCGGCGAAATGCCCGAAGCCGACAATTGCCCGCGCACGCTGGAAACAATGCCAGTGCTGTTCTGCACCGCCCAGACAACTTCCCCGGCGTTATTGATGGATGGATGCGCCGTATTCGCAAACGGGAGCTGGGTGATGGACCAACTGCCCGTGTCGGCCAGGACCTTGGAGGGAGATAGCAAGCCAATCGCCACCAACAGGAGACAAAAAATCTGGTGCCGGTAAGGACAGCGCGTTGCGCTGACCGGACGCCGCAGCGCGGCGTGCCTGCCATTGGAAATGATGCAACACCCATTCACCGATGCGCCTGACCTTGCGCGAGTGAGCGGGAATTGGTTTTGGGCATCACGCACCATGATGGGACGTTCGCGGACGCAGCGCGTTTCGTCAAGGGGCAGTCGCCAATAACGGTCGAAAGCCGAAAGTCGAGAGTCGCCGCCCTCATCCTGTCGCGGACTCACTCGCGCCCGCTCGTTCGGCCCTGCGGGCCTTCGGCTTTCGCCGAATTCCTTTCACCGCCTCCCAAGCAGCTCAAGTCTCCCCCAGGAGAAGGAGAATTGTCGTCCGTCCAGTGCGCATCGATGATTGCGATTCCGGCTGGCAGAGCAATGATTTGGACGATTGGAGAAGCGTCAATCGTCGTCCACCGTTTGCACCGCCCAGGCCGGATAAGGTGTTTGCGGGCCCTTGGTCGCCCGCCAGAGGATGCGATTGAACACATCCTCCGGACAGGCGTCTTCCTTGTCGAGCGGCAGCCGGGCCGAGATGTAGGCGTCCTGGCGCAGGAGCGGATCGGCAATTTTCTTCGGCGCGGGATTCATCTCGTCCAGTGGGACGTTGTTGGTCAAGGCGTCAAACGGTGTAAAATCCGCCGTGTCGGTGAAGCAATCAAACATGGGCATGGCCGTCGCGTCCATCTGGTTCATCGGCGGCAGGCCGAGCATGAGCTCCATGGTCCGCAACAAACTGGTCTGGTTGTATTGCGTATGCACCACCGCATTGCGTTTGGTGTACGCGCTGACCACGTAGGCGGTCGTGCGGTAGCCGCTCACGTGGTCCCACCCGTTTTGCGGGTCGTCCTCAATGGCAAAGATGCAGGTGTTGGTCCAAAATGAGCTGTGACTGACCGCTTCGACGACCTGGCCAACCGCGAGGTCGTTGTCGGCCACCTGTGCTTCCGGCTTGGGTGAGCCGGATTTCGTCCCGCTGGTGTGGTCATTCGGGAGCCAGAGAATGACGAGGTTGGGCAGATGGCCCGCTTTTTCAAAGTCCTTCAGTGATCCGATGAATTGCGCGGCGCGAAAAATGTCCGGCACATCCAGGTCCCAGCCAATGGTGTTGGTGGCGATGTAAGGCCCCAACGCTTCGATATCCGGTTCGCACGCGTAGGCGATGGAATTCGAGCCGGTCAAAAAGTCGTTGTAGGCGTCCCGGAAACTGATCTTCCCTTTGCGGGCCGGGTCTTTCCAGTGCTTTTGGTCGGTGGTGAATTCGCCGAAATCGCAGACGGTTTTGCCGTGAGCAAGCGCGTTGTTCCAGATGAAACCCGCCGGGGAGTAGGCCAGCGCGTCCTTGGTATCCAGACCGCCTCCGCCCGCCGGATAACTGCGCGGCCAGCCGGCAAACTCGCGCTCGACGTAATCCATCGCGATGGCGCTGTCGGCCCATTGATGGCCATCGGCGCTCAGGATGCTGCAACAATACGTGTTGTCCAAAAGCAGAAAATCGCGGACCAGCTTGTGTTGGTTCGGCGTGACGCGATCGCCAAAGGAGCACAAGTCGGCATTTCCATCACCGGCGGGCACGTCGCCGAGCACCTGGTCGTAGGTGCGGTTTTCCTTGATGATATAGATGACGTGCTGGAACACGCTGGGTTCGCCGGCGCGCTCGGGCACCGGGCGGGGCGGTTGAGCCGGGCGCGGGGGCTGGGCCGCCCGCGCGAGCAGCGGATAACGCAAATTCGCCAGAGCGGTTTGCGTCTGTTCCGCCAGCGCCTTCTCCGTCGGCACAGGCACCAGTGACAACGAACCTTGGTATTGCTTGGTGTTGAAACCACGGCCACGCCCCAATCTGGCCTTTTCAGTGGTGTTGCCGATGCTTTTGAGATTGGCCACGTCAATCTGCTTCCGTTTGCCGTCAAACACGATTGCGCCGGGGAACCAGCCAACGGGAATCAAGCCCAGCAGTTTCGATGCGCCCGGCTTGAATTGGAAAACAGCGACGGCATTTTGCGTGCCGTTGCAGACGAACAGCTTTTTGCCCGATGAATCGAAGGCAAGCGCATCCGGCTGCGCGCCAAACGGGTCGCCGGGGTTTTGCCGCGCGCAAATGGTTTCGACGACATTGTCCGTGCGGGTGTCAATGACACTCACCGTGTCGCAGCCTGCGTGGGCGGCCACCAACCAGCGGCCATCCGGCGAAAGCGCCAGGGCACAGGTGTGCAGGCCGGTTACAATTTCGCATTTCGCATTTCGCATTTCGGAGTTCAGATCGATGATGGAAACCGAGCCTTCGCTGGCGATGGAACGGGAGTCCACGCGCACCAAAGTGCCGCGGCCGGCCGGGCCGGTGACGCTGTCGGCATCGGGCCGTCGGCCGCCCCAATTGCTGACGTAGATTTTTTTGCCGGCCAGCACCACGTCGAAGGGCGCCACCCCCACGTCCCAGGTTCGCAGCACGCGGCCGGTCGCCGCCTCCAGCTCGGCAAGACGATTGGCCAGGTTGAGTGCGACGTAGATTTTCCGGCCATCGCGGGAAACGGCGATGCCGGCGGGGATTTCCGCGGCGCGCAATGGTGCGTTGGCCAGCGGCAGGGGAATGGCGAACAGCGGTACCACATTGTGATCCGCCTGAACCGCAAAGACCTTGATGTCGCCGTTCACATTGGCCATGTAAATCCGCGAGCCATCCGGCGAGAATACCAGCCCGGTGAAGCTCAGTTGCGATTTTTCGACGGGCGAAAGGACTTCGGGGGCCTGGAGCGCCTGGGGGGGCGTTTGGTCGGTCGGCAATGAAACGTGCTGCAAAATTTTCCCGGTCGCCGGGTCGAGGACGACCAGTTCACGCGTCAGGCCGGCGGTAACAAGTAATTTTCGGTCGGGGCTCAATGCCAGTGCCTGCGGCCTCAGGCCGGGAAGTTCGATCAGCGTTCCGGCGGGTGTGACGATCTGGTTGACGGGAGTCTCCAGGCCTTTGAGGTTCGGGCCAACCGTGTTGGTGGTCGCGTCAAAATCATTTGCCCCCAGCAGGCAGGCGGCAAAGAAAAAATTGAATCCAACGAGCGACCAGGGCCCCGAACGCCGGATTAAAAATTTCAACGTCATCCCATCCAGAATGACAGTGCGGCAGACCGGCGGCAAGTTACATGACAGTCACAGGCGAGGTTTGGCCGCTGGTTTCGGGGCGAGGTGAATGGGGTTCCGCTTTATGGCTGCGTGATCCGCAGCCGGATGAAACCGCCGGCAGACAAGCTGACTGGCGTGTTGTAATGAACCTGCAGGAGGGACGGAAGGTTTTGATCCACCGTGGTCCCGTTGGTTGTCCAAGGCCCATTCAGGTCGGCGGTTGCTTCGACGAGAAAGATGATGTCGGTGGCGCCCGGGTTTCTCGGCACGGTCAGGCGCAGATAACCGGTGGTGATGTCGCCGGTCACCGGATTGGCGGTGGGAATGATCGGATCCAGGCCCAAGGCGTATTTAAACAGGTTGGGGATGCCGTCGCTGGTGGCGATGGCGGCGTCGGCGGCGGCACCGCTGTTGTCGGTGGTTCCAAACCATTGCAACCGCCAAAACTGGATGGGGGTGAGAGCGATGACGGTGGTTGGGTCGCTGGCGCCATCATTCCCGGTATTGATTTCACCACCGCCGGAAACATTCGCAATATTGGTCAGGCTGGAAGCGGCGTTGGTGGAAACATTCACAATGACGGTGATGGGCGGATAACCGGCGCCAGGGGCCAGACTTTCGGAACGCGTGCAGGTGAGTGTGCCCAGATCCATCGCCCAACCACTGCCATTGATTGCCGTGACCGCAAGTCCGGCCGGAAGCGCCTCGACGACGCTCACCGAGCCGACCGTGGCCGCGGTGCCGTTGTTGGTGACCGCAATGGCGTAGGTATCGCCGATGTCGCCCTGGGTGAAATTGCCCGCATGGCTCATCGAGACGACCAGATCGGGGAAATTGGTAACGGCCGGTGAGATTGTGCCTTGAACGACGAAATCCAGTGCCGGGCTATTCGACACGTCAAAAAGATACCAATTGCCGCTCGAGCCACCAGCGTAATTGACGATGCGGAAGGTGACGTTGGTGCCCGGCCCGACATTTTGGAGGGCGGGAATTCCGGTCAGGTTGATCGGGCTTAATGAGTCGCCGCCACTGGTGCTGACCGGATAGGACAATGACGTGATGTCGGTGAACACTCCCGAACCGGTCTGATATTGCAACACACCGACGGCCGGACCGGTGGCAGAGCGCCGATAATCAAACCGGCTGATCGTGGTGAAGGAAACCGTGTAACCGTTGCTGACCGCTGCGCTGAAGGTGATGAATTGGTTGGCGGTAATGGCGGCTGCGGCGGTCGTACCTGTGAAGGCGTTGCCTCCCCAGGCCCGCCCCGCGCCGGTCCCGCCGGTGCCAACCCCTGAACCGCGCGTCAGCCCTCCGGCCAGGAGGTTGGCCGCGTTGGTTGTGGGTGACAGCGGTGAAGGACCATAATTGCCTGATCCTCCCGGAAGCCCGCTGACATCCCAGCCGAACAAGGTGGAAGCGTTGCCGCTACCCTGCGATGCATTGATGGCCGTGACGTCGCTGGCGATGTCGTTTGCCGCGTTGGTATCCCCGGCCCCGGAGACAATGGCGATGTTGGTGACACTCGCGGGAGCATTGGACGAAACGTTCACCGTGACGATGATGGGTGGATAACTTGCTCCGGCGAACAAGGGGGTGGAGCGCTTGCCGGTGAGCGTGCCGAGGTCCGTCGCCCAACCGACGCCGCTGATCGCCGTGGCGGTGAGTCCGGCCGGGAGTGCGTCGGTGACCGTGATGGCGCCGCTCGAGGCCAGAGTACCGACGTTGGCGACCATGATGGCGTAGGTATCGCCGGTGTCGCGCTGGGAAAAGTTGCCGAAATGGGTTTTCGCGACCGCCAGATCAACCGTGGAACCGGTCACGGTAAAGCTGTTGGAACTGACCGCCGTGCCGGTGGGGGTTGTAACGCTGATTTGCCCGGGAGTGGACCCGGTCGGCACCGTGGCCGTGACCTGGGAGGCCGAATTCACACCAAACGCCGCACTCATGCCGTTGAAGGTGACCGCCGAAGCGGAATTGAAATTCGTGCCATTAATCACGACGGAATCTCCGACGGCACCATTTGTGGGGGAAAAGCCGATGATGGCCGGCGGTGGACCGGACTGGCCATCCACCATGTTGCGCAGCGCCGCGGCGACGTCGGGCGACAGGGCGGTGAAGAATGTAAAACCCGTATCCACTTCGATCTGCCGGGCGGAGGTGATGTAATTCTGCCAGGTGCTGCTGACGGAATTGCTGTTGGGAATTTTCAGGGAAATCACCCGGGTGGCGGCGGTGATCCGGCTCAGCGCCGTGCCGGGACCGGATGGAATCACCACGACAATTTTCCAGGTATAAGCGGGGATCAGAACCCTTTGACTGGGCTGGATCAGCGAACCATTAAAGCCACTGGGACCGCAAATGATCATTAATTCATTGCCGGCCCCGGCCAGGGAGCGGCAGTAATCCTCGAAATTTCCCCACACCCCCTCGTTGTTAAGCGGCGCCTGTGGAATGATGTTCGACATCAAAAAAACCAGCTCATTGTCCGTGTCATTATCCGTCCGGTCCGCCGATGGGCACATGTGACCGCGATCGAAACCGGATCCGCTATAGTCGGTGGTGGTCACCGGGTAAAAGCCGTCGGGCAGGTTTGTGTCGGTTAGAAAATTGGGGGAACGTCCGCTCGAACCAAGGTCGCTGGCGGTCAGGTCCCAGCTCGCCCAGTTGGGTTCATCCAGATTGGCGCTGTAATCAATGGCTTCGACCGTGCGCTGGATCAGGTAATGATCGTAGTTGTTTGGATCGGCGGTGGCGCCGCTGGGGTTGCCCAGCTGCATTTGCAGCGTGACGTCGATGATGGCTTCCGCCCGCGGGCCGGCGGCGAACAGCGCCAGCACGCCCACGAGGGTCGGAAACCAATTTCGCGCGAAGCGCTGATGCACAACCATTTTCAAATCGGGGCACTTTATAAATCCCACTGCAGTATATAATAAGCACAACTGCATGATTTCGGCAAATAATGAACATGTAATTTTTTGATTGAAGTGGGTGGTGAGATCGTCGCGGTTTTGCCGCCGCCAGGGAATGTTTTGGTGGGACGCCCGCCCTCTCCACCTTCCGCAGTACCGGTTACGGAGGACGGGCGCAGTAGCCTCGGGCGCGTTGCCCAAAGACTCGGAGCGCGGACAGCCATGTCCGCGGGTTGTGAACATCTTTGAAAACTCCCAATAGATTGGCAAAAGAGAACGCGCGGACTCAGCGGTCCGCGCTCCGGTTTGATTTGGGCAACACGACCCTCGTTACGGAGGGTGGAAGGCTACGGACGAGCCGGCTTGGGCGCGTCAAAAGCGTAGCGACGACGGCGCTCCCAGAAGGTTCAGGAAAAAGCCGCAGGGTTTCCGGTTGGTCCGGTCAATTTTTATGACCGGTGATTTCCTGGCTTGTTGCCGGAATGTAACCTGCGCGTCTTGAAGGTGTAATGCGCCTTGTCCAAATTGGGAGCGGCTTGAGATGACCAATCAAGATTGGTTCGGTGGGCTCGCTCGATGACTCTGGTTTCGGGCGGTTCAGTTCTGGACGACGCACCGTTCTTTGTTCTTTGAAACGCCGGTCACATCTTTGCCGGACGAGGGTTGGCAAATTTTACGGAAATGTTAATAACTTTCTTAAAAAAGTCTTGCCAGCGTATGAGGCTTGTGAGAAAAAGTATCGGCAAGGAAGGTGAATCGGTTTGAACAGATGCAGCTGCACTCGAATTTATTGTATGCAAACGGCCGAATTTAAAAACCGCAAAGCAATTGATGGCTGGGCGCCGTTGCGGCCGGATAGATTTCTGTGCGGCAGGCCTCTCACTGCAATCGAATCGCTGGTGGCGATACCCGATCGGTTTCCCTCAATTTTATAAGTCAAGATGTGCAACAAAGAGAAAGCATTCAAAAGTAAAACCAACGGAAAAATTATGAAAAAACTAACATTCCTTGTGCTCGCTACCTTCTGCATGGCCCTGTCCCTGCGCGCCGATTTGATTTGGTATGAAGGTTTTAACTATACCAATGGGTTTGTTGAATTTGCTTCGACCAACCTGTGGGTGACTAATGTTGTGGGCGGCGGTGGTGCGGTCAATGATATGTTCATCAATAACAATCGATTGGAGGTTTCAGCGACGGGAGGGACGGTAAGCCGGGCAAATGATTGCAATCGGTTGTTTGCGATCACCAACAGCAGCCCTTACACCAACGGAATTCAAGTGGTTTATGCCAGCTTCACGGTAATATGCACCAATTTGCCCAACGGCGTCGGTACATATTTCGCCAGTTTCTACAGCGAGACCAATACAACGTTACTGGTTCGTGGTCTTGGTTATTGCGGACGGGTTCAGGCTTTCACCAATGGCAGCGTTCTGCCGAGAACCTGGCGGCTTGGTGTGTCAGATAATGCTTCCTCAACCAATGCGGCCAACGGTGGATTCCCGGTGGATTTGGCGTTGAATACTCCTTATCAAGTTGTTGAGGAATTGGATCCCATAACGCTTCAGGCCGCCTCAGTTTGGGTGAATCCAATTAATGTGAACAATACTGGGGTATCCTCCATTGATCCATTATACACCGCCAGTGACGCAATTAATTTTCAACTCACAAATCAGGTGAATTCTTATGCGTTCCGGCAGGCCAGTGGTTTCGGCAATGCCTTTTTTGTGGTTACCAATCTTGCCATAGCGACCACCTTTGCCGAGGCGATGACCAATGTTTGTGCGACCAACGCTTTTCCACCCACGATTGTTTATCAACCCATCGGAGTGACGAATTTCGTGGCAATTCCAATCTCCGTGTCTGCCGTGGCCAACGGTCAGGGACTGGGTAGTTTGACCTACCAATGGCAAAAGAACGGTGTCAATTTTGCCAATCCGGCCGGGAACAAGAACAGCCTCCCCTTTTCCAGCCCGGTGACGACTGACAGTGGCGATTATACTTTGATTGTCACCACCCCATATGGGCTGTCCACCACCAGCTCGGTGGCCAAGGTTCTTATCAGTAACGTGCCGGTTCCACCCTCATTCATCACCCAGCCAGTCAGTCAGACCGTCTATGGCGGACAATCGGTTACGTTCTCGACCACGGTCAGCAGTCCCGGCAACATCTTCTATCAGTGGAAATCCAACAGCGTTGATATTGTCGGTGCAACGGCCTCCACTTTGACGTTGAACAATGTAACGACCAACTATTCGGGTTCGCACTACAGTGTTGCCGTAACCAATGATGTCGTTACCACTGGCATCGTCAGCAGCAACGCCGTGCTTACGGTTCTCAGTCCGGCGGTGGTTTCAATTGGCTACCTGCGCACGTTGGTGGATCCGGTCACTTATCTGGCCACAAACGTCCCGCCGACCATACCCTATCAAGTCACCGGTATCATAACCACCTTCACCAATATTACCACGGGCAACACCTTCTCTTACTACTTGCAGGATGGCACCGGCGGCATCAACATCTTCGGCACCCTCGGCTCAACTTTCCGTCCGGCACTGGGCGATGTGGTCACCTTTGTGGGTGTCGTTTCCAGCTTCTCCAGCGGTCTGGAATTGTATGCCGATCCCGACGGGAACTATCCTTATACGTCTTACACCGACCTCAGCAACAACATTGCTGCATTGCCGGCTCCCATCGCCATTCCCTTCACTGTTATGAACGATCCCAGCAATGCGAACTATAATCTCGGTGGCTCACTGGTGAAAATCTCCGATGTTCATTTCGGCGCGCGTGGAGGAACCACCACGTCCACCACGGCGAATGACTTCGTAAGCGTCACCAATTCTACCGGCCAGACGTTCACGGTGATGTTCCCGGAACTGGACTTGGATGTTGCGGGCCAAACCCTGCCCAACTTCGCTTACACCGTCAGCGGTGTTCTCTATTCTGCCAACTCCACCGTTACCAACACGATTGTCGTGACCCGGTTCTCGGACGTCGTGACGAACGCAATCACACCCATTCCGCTGACCGCAGTCTTCTCGGGTGGCAATGTGACGTTCACCTGGAGTGATGCGTCCTTCAGCCTGCAATCTGCCACCAATTTGCCCGGGCCGTTCAGCACCATTATCGGTGCCACGAGCGGATTTACGACCAACACTGCATCGCAACCGGAGATGTTCTTCCGTTTGTTTCATCCGTAACCCGGATTGAGAAACTTCAGGGGCGGCCAGCGATGGCCGCCCCTTTTCTTTTCATCGTCAACGGACATTTTCCGGCAACCGGACGGCAATCCTGATTTGGTGGCGGCGACGCTGTCTCACGCTGTCCGCCGATCCTCGGCGTCTATTGGTGCTCACGCCAAGGCTGGGACTTCTGAAAACCCTCCAGCATGATTGCGCACTGATTGGAAAGCGCCCGCTGTTCTGAGTTGGTTGCCAAATCTCTCGCCGTGTGCACGGTGCCGATGGCATTTTCAAAGCGGACGGTTTCGGCGTAAGCGGCGGCGAGGGTCTTCAATTTCATCGGGTCTTGCTGGCCGGTCAGTTCGCAGGCGCGTCCGGCCATCTTGACCGCTTCAGTCCCGTTGCGAAAATCCGGGTTGTTGTCGGTGCTTAAAATCCAGGCGAGGCCGTCGAGAGCATCGGGGAAATCCGGCTGAATCAAGAGCGCGGCGGCATATTGACTCATGGCCTCACGCGTCCTTTTCAAATGGGCGAGCGTTACGGCGAACGCGTAGTGCGCTTGCGGATCGTTGCGATGGTCGTCCGCGGTTTTGGTGAAAAGTCCGGCGGCTTCGTTCCATTGCTCCTGCTGGCTGAGCGCCAGCGCGAGATTGAATTCGGTTTCGCCGTTTCCGGGCTTGAGCCGCAAGGCTTCGCGAAGCTGCCGCGTGCCTTCAATCAGGCTGCCCTTTTGGATCAATAGAATCCCGAGATTGTTGTGGGCCAGCGCCAGCTTGGGGTCTATTTCCAGCGCGGCGGTGTAATGCTCAACGGCTGCATCCAGCCGGCCCTGGGTATGAAATATCCGGGCCAGATTGTTGTGGGCGACGGCGGAATCAGGATCAAGCTTAAGCGCGGCGTTGTAATGGGCAATTGCCTCGTCATATTTGTTTTGTTTGGCCAGGGCCATGCCCATGAAAATGTGTGTCTGTTCCTGTGTGGGGCGGAACCACAGGGCTTTTTGATACTCGGCCACGGCTTCCGGCAGCTTGCCCTGTTCGTCCAGCGCGTTCCCCAGGAAGAAATGCGCCTCGGGGAAGGCCGGCTGGTAATGCAGGGCCGTTTGATAATATTCCATGGCTTCGTTCAATTTGCCCTCCTTGGCCAGCAGACTGCCCAGGACGGTGACGGCCATGTAGTTCTGCGGTGTCACTTTGGCCGTGTGTTCAAAGAGCGTGCGTGTGCTTTGCCAATAGCGCAGTTGCACCGAGGTCGTAGCAACCAACCCAACGGCCACAACCACGGATGCGCTTAGTAAAACCACACGGCTTTTGACGATTTCAACGGCGAGCCAGACGAGGGGCACGAACAAGCCGATCAAGGGAAGATACGTGTAACGGTCAGCCCAGGCTTGATCGCCCACCTGCACCAGCCCGATGACCGGCACAAGTGTGCCGAGGTACCACAGCCAGCCCACCATGAGGTAAGGCCGGCGACGTAAATTTGTTATCGCCAACAAAGTTATGAGCCCCAGCACGAGAATGGCGCAGGTGATGGTCAACGCCGGGAGATGGATTTCATACGGATAATAAACGGCCAGATTTCGCGGGACAATCATTGTGGCCAGGTAGTGATTGTAAGCGGCCAGCACATGGGCAATGCGTTCGGAAACCGGCAGCCCGGCGGTGGAGACAATCGCAAGTTCCTGCGCGCACAGCGTCAGCACACACGCCACGGCGGACAAGGCAAAGAACGGAATTTTCTCCCGGACCAATCGTAAAATGCCTGTCGTTTGCCGGCGGTCGCCCGCTTGCGGGGCCAAGGTGCTGTGAGGCGGGGACATTCTTTGGAGCGGCCAGTAATCCAACAGCAACAACACGAACGGCAACGTCACACCCATCGGTTTTGCCATCAGGCAAAGAACAAATGAGCCGAGCGTAAAAAGGTAACGGGGGATGGAAGGTTGACTGGCATAACGAACGTAGAACCACAGTGTAAGCATCCAGAAAAAGGCGCAGAGCACATCCTTTCTTTCGGCAACCCAGGCCACGGACTCGACGTGGAGCGGATGCCACGCAAAAAGCGCCGCCACCGCCGCGCTACGCCACAGGGTGCCAGTCATCCGGTTTAGAACTGAAAACAGGAGCAATGTGCTGGCGACATGCAACAAGATATTGGTCAGGTGATGGCCGCTTGCACTGGCCCCGTAGAGCTGACAATCCAGCATGTGCGACAGCCAGGCCAGCGGATGCCAGTTGCCCGCGTGAAAGCCGAAAGCCCAGACGAAACCTGCCCACGTCAAGCCCGACTGCACGCGGGGATTATCCGTCACGTATTGCTGGTCATCATATTCGACAAAGCCATGGTGAAGCGCCGGCAGATACAAGGCCAGCGTGACCAGAGCCAGCCCACCATAAATGAGGCACCGGCTGTGGAATTGTGGATCGCGTCTCCGCATGGCGTGAGCATGATGCGGCGGCGTGGTGTTTTTTCAATGGCAAAGGTAAAATGGAGCGGCTTTGCCGATATCCGCGATTTCGGCCACAGCGACGGAGTTGCGCCTTTGGGAAATTGGATTCTTCCAAGTAACGCGCCGCAAAGGAGGACAGATGCCGCTTGGGTCCAGTTTTCCGCGTGGTGATCTTCCGATTTATTGCCGAATCGTAACCGGGACGACGCGCAGACGTAATGAGCTTCTTCCAGCTTGAGCGCGCAAAAGAACAACAAACCTGTGCCCATTTTCTTATTTTCGTAAGTTTCAATGACTTGCGAGATCGCGGTGGTTGCCTCGGCCGGTTTGGAGAATTTTACGAACAAATGTTAACAACTCGCATAGAAAGTTCTTGCCAACACCCGGCGCTTATGCGAAAAGGTATCGGCAAGGAAGGTAGATCGGTTTGAGCCAGATGCAGCAGCCTTTGGAATTTATTGTATGCATACGACAGAACTTAAGAGCGGCAAAGCAATCCGCAACGGTACCTCGCCGCGTAAAGAACGATTTTCCCGCCAGTGTGCTTTCACCTTGATTGAATTGCTCGTCGTCATTGCCATCATCGCCATTCTGGCGGCGCTTTTGCTGCCTGTCTTGAACAAAGCCAAAGCCAAGGCACAGACCATTGCCAGTCTTTCCAATGAGCGCCAGTGGGGTCTCGCACTTCAACTCTCCGCCGGGGACAACGACGACAATCTTCCGAGAGATGGGACAGATAACAATGGAACCTATTCAGCCTTTTCCGGCAATACCGCCACCACAGATCCGAATTGGCAAGGTTCCCCCAACGACCCCTACGCATGGTTCAATGTATTGCCCTTGTTTGTGGCGGAGCGGCCTTTGCAATACTATTATTCACAAGCTGGCGCAAATTATCAGAAGAAATTTCCTTTTCCCAACAACCCCTTGGGGAAAATGTGGCTGTGTCCGGCTGCCCAAACCGTCACGGCAGACAACGGTCTTTTTCTTATGGGGGGACAATTTGGTTTTTTCAGTTATGTGATGAACCTAGATCTCAAGCTCAAAGCAACTATTGTTGGGAATGGAGTCATAGGCGCCAACAGTTCGCCTTGGCCAGCCATGCCCAAACTTTCTCAGATGCGTCATCCTTCAGCTCAGGTTCTGATGACCGAGTTTTGTTTCAGTCCCACTTTGGAAAATTGGACAAAATCAGGCACGCCACAAATGGGCTGTTTTCCCGCCAGCCGGTGGACTTACTTCGTCAAACGTCACAACGGTGGAGGCAATATCGCGTTTTTGGATGGTCACTCACAGTATTTCAAATATGACTATGTTTACAACCAGAACCCCGTTGGAGATAGCCGTGTGGAAAAGTTTAACGATGATATCTGGTGGAATCCAAACCGGGATAGATAAGGGGATCGACTTTATTCCAGGCGGCCGGTCATGGCCGCCCTTTTTGTTTGTGCGCCAGAAAAGTTGTTAGGAGGTTGTGACAAGTCGGTTGGAAGGAGTTTTTAGCCTGCCTTGTGCACAATTAAAACTTTACTTTTCATACCAGCCGACTAAATCACCAACAGACGTATGAGGAAGCCAACTGCTAAACCGATTCCCTCCCGGCAGGAGGCGTTCACCCTCATTGAATTGCTGGTGGTCATCGCCATTATCGCCATTCTGGCGGCGCTGCTGCTTCCGGTGTTGGCCAGAGCCAAACAAAGGGCGCAGCAGATCTCCTGTGTGTCCGATTTAAGGCAATGGGGACTATCCATTTTACTATACGCTCCGGACAACAACGACGACATGCCACGCGACGGAATGCCTGCCAGTGGCGGCTTTCCTGGCCCGACCCTGCCCGCGCCAATCTTTGATGGAACCGCAAAAGACATCTACGCTTGGTTCAATGTTTTGCCCCCCTTGTTTGGCGAGCGTCCGTTGAGCTTCTACGCCAACCAGCCGGGTGCTGCCTTTTTGAAAAAATATCCTCCTTTCAATTTTGATGTCAGTGCTCCCTATGTTGCTGCCAGTAAAATTTGGGAATGTCCCAGTGCCAAGATGCTTGAATCAACGGCCACAACGGTTGTGATCGGGGGAGGGGCGAACGGCTTCTTCAGCTATGACATGAATATTGACTTGAAAAGAGATGTGAATGGCACTTCGGCTTTGAAATACCCGAATATGCCCAAACTGACTTCGATCAAGCAACCGGTCGCGACGGTATTCATGTTTGATTGCGCCTTCGATCCCATCACAGAGGTGGTCAATGGCTCGCCTAATGCCAACTCCGTCAATCCAGCGAATCGTCAAAACAGTTTCGCCTCCCGCCATAACCAGGGTGGGGACATTAACTTCCTTGACGGTCATGCCGCCTACTACAAAACCAACTATGTCAAAAGCGCTGCGTCCGCCGGAGGTGAGAACGAACCCTTGCTGTCCGACATCATCTGGGATCCACCGTATCGGCATTAGCTGCATCGCGACATCCATCTGTGCAAAGCGTTGACGGCAGATGAATTTCAATTTGGAAAACTCCACGTTCAAGGAAGGTTCCTTCCGTTTTTCAAACAAAATCAGGCAATGGCCGGGTCAAGCTGTTTGCCGGGCACGAGGTAATTGCGGACGTAGTCGGTTACGGCGTTTTCCAGCAACGTTACGGGCGCGGTGTAACCGGTGGCGCGCAGGCGGGACAGGTTTGCTTCCGTGAAATATTGGTATTTGTCGCGGATGGCTTCGGGCATCGCGATGAATTCAATCTTCGGCTTGCGTTTTAGTGCGCCAAAAACCGCGCGGGCCAGGTCCAGCCACGTCCGCGCCGCACCACTGCCGATGTTGAACAGGCCGTTGGCCTTCGGGTTTGCCGCCAGGTGCAACGTCATGGCCACGGCGTCCTTGACGTAAAGAAAATCGCGCTTCTGTTCGCCATCGCGAAAATCGGACCGGTAACTCTTGAACAACCGGATGACGCCCTCGGCCTGCACCTGGGCCGTGGATTTGTGGACGAGCGACCGCATGTCGCCCTTGTGGCCCTCGTTTGGGCCGAAGACGTTGAAATATTTCAACCCGACGATCTGATTCAGGAATCCCGCCTGTTTGGCGTGCAGGTCAAAGAGATGCTTCGAATAGCCATACATGTTCAGCGGACGCAATTTGCCGAGTTGCCGGTCATCATCCTCCATGCCGGCCGAACCGTTGCCGTAGGTTGCGGCCGAAGACGCATAGACAAAACGGGTTTTCCGGCCCTTCGATTTTTGGCGGAGCGACCAGGCGGCAAGGTCGCGGGTGAATTCGTAATTATTGCGGATGAGAAAGCCGGCGTCGGTTTCGGTCGTGGAGGAACAGGCGCCGAGGTGGAGGACGAGGTCGAATTTGCCCAAGGCGCCGTTTTGCAGGCGCGGGAGCAGATCGTCGGCTTCGACGTAATCGGCGAAGCGCAGCGGCGTGAGATTGCGCCATTTTTCGTCCGTGCCGAGGCGGTCGCAGACAACGATGCGGTCGCAACCGCGGCGGTTGAGCCCCCAGATGAGTGCACTGCCAATGAAACCCGCTCCGCCGGTGACCAGCACCCGCGCATCGGAAAAATCATTGGGTTTCATAGATTCGTGACAGCATGGCGGGAGCAGGGTGTGAATTCAAGCCAATGGTGCGGGGCGAAGTTAAACCGGGTGCATCTGGACGCTGTCCCGTGGCAGGGATGGCGCGCTGCGCCGTCCGCGCCACGTCCAGCGGCGCAATTCCGGCTTGTTTCATAGGCGTTCGTTCCGCCCGCTGCTGCGCGGGCGGTGACATCGCAGCGCGATGTCCCTACCACAGACAAGCACCCAGTTAAACCGCGAAATGCACGAATTGCACGAAATCAGATTTGGCTGCAAAAAGGCGCAAAGAACCCGGCAGGGCGGAGCCGCAACCAAATCGTCCTCGTCGTCGTCCTCGTTCTCGTAATCGAAACGGGCAAGTCGAGGACGAGGAGGAGCAGGACAATTTTTACAGATAGTAATACAGAATTGGAACACGCTATCTTTCTGGTACGGTCCATCAAAGTCTTTCCTCTCAACCCTCAACATTTAACCCTCAACCATTCTTCACTGGTTGATGTGAACCACTTTGGCGGGCGGGAAGCCGTTGAACCAGGTGGCGGAGGCGTTGCTGTAGGCGCCGATGTTTTCGGCATAGACCAGATCCTCGATTTCCAGGTCCGGCAGTTGTTCGTGCTGCGAAATCACGTCCAGCCCGTCGCAGGTCTGGCCGAACACGGCGCAGACCTCGGTCCTGCCCGGCTTGAACGCCTTCAGGTGGTACTGGCAATGGTCGAAAATGATGCCGCTGAAGGTGTGATAGACGCTGTCGTCGATGTAATAACACGTTTTGCCGTCGCGCACGGCCTTGCCGATGATGCGCGCAACGCTGGTCGCGGCGCTGGCAACGAGAAAACGTCCGGGTTCGGCGAGAATCTGGATGTTGGGGGCAAACAGCCGGTCAATCTCGGCGTTGATGACACGGGCCAGTTCGGGAAACGGCCGGACATGCTTGTTGTACGGCGCGGGAAAACCGCCGCCGATGTCGAGGATCTTGATTTCATGGCCGCGCGATTTGGATTCGCGCATCACCGCGGCGGCGGCGTTGAGTGCCTGGACGAAGTTCTGAAAATTGGTGCACTGGCTGCCGACATGGAAACTCAAGCCTTCGACCACCAATCCCATTTCGAATGCCGCTTCGACCAGATCGACGGCTTCGCCGGTGGCGCAGCCAAACTTGGAGGAAAGTTCACATTGCGAACCGGTGTTGTCCACCTGGAGGCGCAGCACCACGCCGGCGTGCGGCGCAAATTGCCGGATTTTCTTCAATTCGTTCAGGTTGTCAAAAGTGACCAGCGGTTTGTATTTGTCGAGTGCCAGCAGGGTTTCCTTCGGCTTGGTCGGGTTTGCGTAGATGATCTTGTCCCAGATGAAATCCTGCTGTGCCTTGGGCGAAAGTTTCTTGATGTTCTCGTACACGAGCATGAATTCGGGCAGTGACGCCACATCGAAGCTGGCGCCCGCTTTGTAGAGAGTGCGGACGATGGCCGGTTCGGCGTTGGCCTTGACGGCAAAATAGCATTGCACCTTGGGCAGATGTTTTTTGAACGAGGTGTAATTCTTCCGGATGACATCATGATCGATGATCACGACCGGCGTGCCGTGCTTTTTGGCGAGAACCTGGAGTTGATTTCGCGTCATAAAATTTGTGCCGTCCGACTTAGGCTGTTTCGGGCATGGGCACAAGCAAAAACGAAATCAGCCTGCGCCAGGACCCATCCAGGTGGGAGCCGGACACGCCGGGTTAAGGTGCTTCAAGCGCCGCGCGCACTTTTTTGGCCAGATCCAGGGGATTGAAAGGTTTTTGGAGGAAGAACGTCCCGGCTTTCGACATGGCGTCCCGGACCGCGTTGTTGTTGATGTAACCGGAAATGAATAGGACTTTGATGGCGGGATTTACCTGGCCCAGCCATTCGGCGAGCATTTTGCCGCTGAGCCCGGGCATGATCACATCGGTGATTAGAAGCTGGATTTTCGGACCGTTGGCCTGTGCCAAGGCGAGGGCTTCATTGCCATCGGCGGCTTCCAGCACGGTGTAGCCTTGCGCCCGCAACACCCGGGCCATGAGCCGGCGCAGCGACGGTTCATCCTCGGCGAGCAATATGGTTTCCGTGCCTTGGGGCAGATTGGCCGGGGTCTCGCGATTCGCTGCGGCATCGTCCGGCTGCTGAACGCACGGCAGGTAAATTCTGAATTGGGTTCCTTCGCCCACCTGACTGTCGCAATGGATATGCCCGTTGCTCTGCTGAATGATGCCAAAGCAGGTGGCCAGACCCAGACCGGTGCCTTTGCCCTGTTCCTTGGTGGTGAAAAAGGGCTCAAAGATGTGTTGTTTGACTTCTTCCGTCATGCCGACACCCGTGTCGCTGACGCTGACCATGACGTATTCGCCGGGGGTGACGAGATGACGGCGCGCATAATCTTCGTCAAGCGTCACATTGTCCGTCTGAATGGTCAGGGAACCTCCGTCGGGCATGGCATCCCGGGCGTTGACGACCAGATTCAACAATACCTGCTCGATCTGGCTGGGATCGGCCCTGATCGGTCCCAAATCCGGCGCCGTTTGCGTCACCAACTTGATGTCCTCGCCAATCAAGCGATGCAGCATCTTGTTCAGATTGATGATCAGTTCATTCAGATTGACCCGGCGGGGCTCGATGACCTGGCGGCGGGCGAAGGCCAGGAGTTGCCGGGTGAGATTGGCCGCGCGTTCGGCGCTCTCCTGGATGTTTTCGAGATTGGAACGCAGCGGCGAATCGGGCGACACCTGGGTGAGCGCCAGATCGGTGTGGCCACAAATGACCGCCAGGATGTTGTTGAAGTCGTGGGCCACGCCACCCGCCAGCCGGCCGATGCTGTCAATTTTCTGCGTCTGGCGGTATTGATTTTCCAGCTCCAGTTCATGGGAGATGTCACGCTTGATGGCAATGTAGTTCATGACGGCGCCCTTCTCGTCGCGAACGGGAGCAATGACCGCCTCTTCAGTGAATAACGCGCCGTTTTTCTTTTTGTTGATGAAACGTCCGCGCCACACCTCGCCAGCGCTGATCCGGGTCCACAATTCCCGGTAGAAAGCTTTGTTTTGCCGGTTGCTCTTGAGCAGGCGCGTGTTGAGTCCGATGGCTTCGGTCCGGCTGTAACCAGTGACTTGTTCGAAGGCCGGGTTGACGTAAAGAATTGTTCCCTGGGTGTCGGTGATGACGATGCTTTCCGGCGTTTGCTCGATGGCGGTCATCAGGCGGTTCAGCTCGGCTTGCGCCTGCTTGTGCGTGGTCACTTCGTACCCTTCGGGAATGAGGAACACGACCTGACCGGACTCGTCCTTGATCGGGGTGATGGAGACATCAAAATCACGGAGCTTTCCATGCGCGTCCCGAAGAACGGCTTGAAAGCGGGCCATCTGCCCGCCGCTGGCCAGCTCGAGCGCCTGGCGGAGTTTCGCCTGCATATCCGCCGAATGATTCCACCACGGGGTGTCCCAGAAGGGCTTTCCGTTGACCGCGCCCGGGGTGGTGTTGACAAATTCGAGAGCGGCCCGGTTGGCTTTGATGAGGGTTCCATCGGGTTTGAGCAGGCCGATAAACAGCAAAGTATGGTCAAAGATGACCCGCAGTTGTTGTTCACTCGCCAGCAGCGAGGAGCGTGCTTCGTGCACGCGGGTCACCAGCCGGTGAATCAGCGCATAGAGCATGGCGCCGGTCACCAGCACAAACCCAAGACCCTTGAAAATCGACCACTTCATCCGGGCCTCCGGATTCTTGATTGCGGCGGCGAGCAACGGATCGGAAAACAGGATCCAAAGCGCGGCAAACAGGACATACCACAAAACGACCTTGAGCGCACTGCGAGTGGGCGAGGTCCGGGCAACAAGTGAGCGAAGTGCGCTGCCTTGCTTTGGAACGGAGTGTCCTTTGCTTGGACTGGCAGCGTTCATATCGGCATGGATTGCCCCGCTAATGGCATCATGGGCCATGATGGCTCCGCGGGTTCAATTTTTGCGTCATAAAATGACAGCAAAACAGCGGCCATTCGGAACGCATTTCGACGAATAATTTCCGCCCCCAACCCTGATTCTATCCCGAGCAGGTTGAGCAATTTACACAATGAAGCCGCGGAAACTTTGCCCGCCTCGGGAGCCGGCCTTGGTCCCGTCTTTTGCGGTTTGCCGGGGGCGGTATCTGGATTGGCAAATTACCGGTCGCGCAATCAAAAAACCGGGTCGCTGCCGTCCACCATCTTCACCTTGTTGTGCGCGAAGTATTCCTTCGTCAGCGCCTTCATGATTTTGGGAAGCTGATCGTAAAGGCGTTTCAGTTTGCGCGGCTTGTGCTTCGCCAGGGCATAGTGGGTGAGCAACGGCATGGCGATGGTTGTGTCGGTGTAGCAGACGACGGCATCGGGCAGCTTGGTCGGGTCCACCTTGCCCCAGCTCACGGCTTCACTTGGCGTGGCGCCGGAAAGGCCGCCGGTGTCGGGCCGGGCGTCCGTGACCTGGATGAAAAAGTCCTGGCCGAATTCCTTGATGCGGAGGACTTCCTGGATCTGCGGTTCGGTCTGGAGCGTAAAGTTTTTCGGGCTGCCGCCTCCCCACAACACCACGCCGCTGCGTCCGCCCGCCCGTTTGGCAGCGAGGACAATGCCGGTGGTCTCATTCACATCAATGGACGGGTTCATGCGGAGCTTGCTGCCGCGCAATTCAACCCCCGCGACATTCATGCCAATGGTCGAGTCACCGGGCGAACTGGTGTAACAAGGCACGCCCGCACGATAGGCGGCGGCCATGACGGAAACGTCCTTCAGGCCGTTCTTGCGCTCCCATTCGGCCGCGTATTTGCCGATGAGATGGTGCAACTCGGCGGTACCCATCTCCTTTTGGAATTCCGGCTGGCAGAACATCTCGCGCAACAAATCGTCCGTGGCCATCAGGCCGTCGGAGTAGGGAATGACCACGTCATAGATGCGAACGAGATCGTTGTCCCGCAGGTCGGTATCGTCGAACTTGAAGCTGCCGCTATGCACGGGGTAGTTCAGCGCGAAATGGAGGTCGTGATAGAGGTTCGCGCCGGTGGAGACGATCCAGT
>CAZKTW010000023.1:0-24309 GCA_964555775.1 uncultured Bifidobacteriaceae bacterium
TGGCCGATGTGCAGGTAACCGTTCGGTTCGGGCGGAAAGCGGGTGTGGATGCGCGGATATTTGTTCTCGGCGACATGCTTGGCAACAATGTCGCGGATGAAATCGGACGGCGCAGCGGATGGCGGATTTTCAGTGTTCGGATTGCTCATTTGTCAGCGCGGAGATTAACAAACCAGCGGGCCATTGTCCAATCGGCGGAAAGGCGGGTGGGATACGCTTGGCAGATGGTGGGGCGAGAGTCCTCGCGACCCGTCGGCGCCATGCTTTGACGCACCCGGGCCGGCTCAGCAGCAGCCTCGCCCCAGCAAAAGTACCACTACCAAGGAGACCAGCCCTTGCCGTGGCCCCGGATTTCCGGCAAAATCACCGCTGTGAAAAAAATCAAATCGTCCGATTCCACGCGCCCCTTTTCCAGCATTGTCTTTGACGGTCCCGAACGCGCCGCTGCCCGTTCCATGCTTTATCCGGTCGGGTTCAAACCGGAAGATTTCAAGAAGCCGCTCATCGGCGTCGCTTCCACCTGGAGTGATGTCACGCCCTGTAACATGCACATCGACAAACTCGCGCGTGAGTCCGAGTCGGGGGCAAACGCCGCCGGCGGCAAGGCGATCGTCTTCAATACCATCACCATCTCCGATGGCATTTCCATGGGCAGTGAAGGCATGAAATACTCGCTGGTTTCGCGCGAGGTCATCGCCGATTCCATTGAAACCGTTGTGGGTTGCGCGGGCATGGACGGCTTTGTGGCCATCGGCGGCTGCGATAAAAACATGCCTGGCTCGATCATCGCCATGGCGCGATTAAACCGTCCGGCGGTGTTTGTTTATGGCGGAACCATCCTGCCCGGTTGCATCACCGGGGATACGCGCCAGCTCGACATCGTTTCCGTGTTTGAAGCCATCGGCGCGCACGCGAACAAAAAAATCGACGATCAGGAATTGCAAGCCATCGAACAATGCGCCATTCCCGGACCCGGCTCGTGCGGCGGCATGTACACCGCCAACACCATGGCCAGCGCCATCGAGGCTCTGGGCATGAGCCTGCCGAACAGCTCGGCGCAAAATGCCATTTCACCGGCGAAACTGGATGACTCCCGTCGGGCCGGCGCCTGCGTCGTTGAAATGCTCCGCCAAGGAATCAAGCCGCTCGACATTCTCACAAAAAAGGCTTTTGAAAACGCCATCGCGGTCGTCATCGCCCTTGCCGGTTCAACCAATTCAGTTTTGCACCTGCTGGCCATTGCGCATGCAGCGAAGGTGAAGCTGACCATCGACGACTTCACCCGCGTCGGAAAAAACGTGCCCGTGCTGGCGGATTTAAAGCCCAGCGGCAAACATCTCATGTCCGAACTGGTGGCCATCGGCGGCATCCGGCCACTCATGAAAATGCTGCTCGACCAGGGGCTGCTCCACGGCGATGCGTTGACGGTCACCGGACAGACGATGGCTGGAACGTTGGCGGACGTGAAACCTTATCCCAAAGGCCAGACCATCATCCAACCATTTGACAAACCGATAAAAAAGGACAGCCATCTTGTCATCCTGCGCGGCAATCTCGCGTCCGAAGGGGCGGTGGCCAAAATCAGCGGCAAGGAAGGGTTGAAATTTACCGGGAAGGCCCGCGTATTCAATTCCGAGGAAACGGCGCTGGAGAGGATCCTCGACGGCACGATTGTGAAGGGCGACGTCGTGGTGATTCGTTACGAGGGGCCGCGCGGCGGTCCCGGCATGCGTGAGATGTTGTCGCCGACTTCCGCCATCATGGGCAAGGGACTGGGCAAGGACGTGGCGCTCATCACGGACGGCCGGTTCTCCGGGGGCAGCCACGGTTTCGTGGTGGGCCACATCACGCCGGAGGCCTACGTCGGCGGGACGATCGCGCTGGTGAAGAACGGCGACTCCATCACGATTGACGCCGAGAAACGGCAGATCAACCTGGACCTTCCCGCCGCCGAATTGAAGAAGCGCAAGCAGGCGTGGAAGAAGCCCGTGCCGCGCTACACCCGCGGCGTGCTGGCCAAATACGCAGCGCACGTCACCAGCGCTTCACTCGGCGCGGTGACGGATATGGATTTGGAGTTGTAAGTTCACAAATGCAAAACGAACTGGACATCGTCCGTGACGTTTCTGCGAAGTTTGATTCAGCGGGCATCGGCTACATGATCACCGGCTCGATGGCGATGAATTATTATGCCCAGCCGCGTATGACTCGCGACATTGACATGGTGGTTGCCTTGCGGTCGGCGGATGCGGCGCGAGTGGTTCAACTGTTCAGCCCGGACTATTATGTTTCGCGCGAGGCGGTGGACAGTTCCATCGCCCATCAGTCGTGGTTCAATCTCATCCACAACGAAAGCGTCATCAAAGTGGATTGTATCGTGCGCAAGCAGAACGAGTATCGCCTGGAGGAATTCAAACGCCGCCAACGCATCAAGATTGAAAATTTCGAGACATGGATCGTGAGCAAGGAAGACCTCATCCTCTCCAAACTATTTTGGGCGAAGGATTCTCATTCCGAACTCCAACTGCGGGATGTGAAAAATCTGATCTCGACCGGCTGCGACCGGGACTACATAGAGCAGTGGACGCACGAACTCGGTCTCGTTAGCCTGTGGCAGGAAGTTTCAAAATGACTGACACATCGCCAGAGATTGCCGAACTGGTCCGGCAAAAGCTGATGGCCCGTTCCGGGTCGGAACGTTTTGTCATGGGTGCGCGGATGTTTGATGCCGCTCGCACCATCGTTCTGGCTTCCCTCCCGGCGGGACTTGCCCCGGACGAATTAAAACGCCAACTTTTTCAACGGGTTTATGGTCTGGCCGCGCCATTTTGAAATGAAGGAGCGCAAGCAGTTGTGGAAGAAGCGCGCGCCCCGCTACACCCGCGGCGTGCTGGCCAAATATGCAGCGCACGTTACGCTGGCGTCGTGGGGGCTCGTAACCGACGCGGATTTGAAGCTGTAAGCAACAATCCCAAAGTTGGTGAACATTTGCCGGCCAACTGGGTCAAACCCAATATGAAACTGGCCTGGCTGATGATGGCGGCATTAATTCATCCGGTTTTTGCCGGAGGCTTGACTCAACTGACGCAAACCAATCAGACGAAACCATTCGATCTTTGGTCGTTCCCGTCGTCGGCATCCACCCCGCCGCAAGGATGGACGTTGCCCGGTGATTTCGGCACAAACTGGAGTGGACTGTGTTTAACCTCGACGAATCCGCCGGTTTTAAATTTCAATACCGGCAAAGCGCCAGCGGATGGAAACCTGTCATTGCCATCACGTCCGAACCTGCAACCCGGCGTTTACAAGACCAGTCCTTACACCCTGCTGGTGATGGTTCCCGGTCCGCAACACGATGACAGCGGCATTTTGAAGTCAGGAAAAACCGAACCGGAAAAGATGCCGGTTATCCAGGGTGGATTGAAGTTCACCCCGTATTCCTTTGCTGAAAAGTAGTGCCGGTTGGCGACCGGAGGGTCAGGCCGGCAACCCGCCGGTGATATATTGTTCCATCTGATCCAACGTTGCGCTCTGGGCAAAGATCGTCCAGTTCACGAGGTCGCCGATGGAGACGATGCCGAGCACCTTTTCGTTTTCGACCACGGGCAGATGCCGGACGCGGTATTCGGTCATCAAGCGCATGCATTCCTCGACCGTATGATCCGGTCCGACGGTGACGACTTTGGGCGAAAGAATTTCCTTCACCCGCGTCTCCTTGGAAGATTTCCCCTGAAGCGCGACCTTGCGCGTGTAATCGCGTTCGGTGAGGACTCCGATGAGCCGGTCGCCCGCCATGACGAGCAGCGCGCCGACATTTTTCTCGGCCATGAGTTTGATGCCGTCAAACACCAGGGCATCCGGCGCGATTGACCAAAGCGTGTGGGGTTTGGAATGCACCAACGCACTGACGGGTCCGCTAATTTTCATAATTGATGCTTTTATCCGCCTCTCCGGCGCACAATTCAAGTAAATAATTTCATTCATTACCAGTTCTGGAACAGTAGTTTGAGGGAGAATTTCCTTCCTTCCCGCGCCATATTCTGACTTCATAAGCGCCGCATTCGAAGAGGCGAACTCTGCGAGTCCCACGGTTTCTCCAAGTGAGGGGATGTGGAACTCCACCCTCCGAGCCAACTGTTTACAAACTATGGAATCGTTACCGACTGTCTTGTTGAAGCCCGGCGAAGCTGACCGCATCGTGGCCGGCCATCCCTGGATCTACCACACCGAAATTCTCCGTCTCACCGCTCTCGTGGCCGATGGTGAACTCGTCCAGGTGAAGGACCATCGCCAACGGCTGATCGGCACCGGATTCTTCAATTCCAAGTCCAAGATCAACGTCCGCGTCCTGTCGCCGGAACGCATCGAGGTGAACGAACGTTTTTTCGAGGAACGTATCCGCGCGGCGCTTGCCGTCCGCGAGCGACATCTGCCCGACGCCAGTTCACTCCGGGTGGTCAACGCCGAGAGCGATTTTCTCAGTGGTCTCATCGTGGACAAATATGAAGACGTGCTGGTGGTGCAGATTTCATCGCTGGGCATGGATCAACGGAAGGCGCAAATTGTTGCCGCGCTGCAAAAAATCTTCTCGCCCCGTGCCATCCTCGAACGTGGTGACATGGCCTCGCGCAAATTCGAAGGCCTGGGCGAGGCAAACGGCGTGTTGGCCGGTAAATTCGGATCGCGGACAGCCATGTCCGCGGGTTCCCCGGTGGAAAAGGACGCGGACAAAGCTTTCCACGTACCTTCCATTGTCGTGAATTTGAACGGGTTAAAGTTTGAGACCGACCTGGTGGGCGGGCACAAGACCGGGATGTATCTTGATCAGCAGTTGAATTATCAGGCGGTCTCACATTTTGCGAAGGGGGCGCAGGTTTTGGATTGTTTCAGCTTTCTCGGCGGGTTCGGTTTGCACGCGGCGCGGGCGGGAGCGGCCCACGTCCACCAGCTCGACCAGAGCGCGGATGCCGTTGCGGCGGCCGTCCGGAATGCCGCGACCAACGGCCTGGCGGAAAAATGTTCGTTCGAGGTGGTTAATGTTTTCGATTGGCTCAAGGCCAACACCGCGGTCCGGCCGCACGAGAAGGTCATCCCGCGGTTTGATATGATTATTCTCGATCCGCCGTCGTTCACGCGCAACCGCGCGTCGGTGCCCGACGCGTTGCGCGGTTACAAGGAAATCCATCTGCGCGCGTTGAAGCTGCTCAAGCCCGGCGGCACGCTGGCCACGTTCTGCTGTTCGCATCACGTGGATCTGGCGACCTTTCAGGATGTTATTCTATCCGCCGCCTACGATACACGCCACGTGTTGCGCCGGGTGGCCACTTATTACCAAAGCCCGGATCATCCCGTCATCCCGATGATTCCGGAGACGGAATACCTGAAAGGCTTTGCGTTTGAAGTGGTGAGGTAGAATTTGATTGCTGACCGCCCTCACCTTGATCCTCTCCCCCAGGAGAGGAAAAGGCTTTCGTCCGTTGCCTGTTTAACGGATGGCTATCCAGCAAATCCAGTCGCTCGAATTTTCAAGGGGACGGTAAACAATTCTCCTTTTCTTTGGGGAGAAGGCGGGACGAGGGATGGCGTTGTCAAATATTGCACTGCCTTTCGCATTGCGGCACGAACTGCCTGACCGTTAACCTGACGTCATGAGCGCGTTCCCTGTCAGTCTGGAAAAGGAAACCCAACTCGCCCAGCGCATGGCTGCGTTGGGCGTGCGCGAGGCGGACATTGAGGAATCCTTTGTCCGCTCCGGCGGACATGGCGGGCAGAACGTCAACAAGACCTCCACCTGTGTGATGCTGCTGCACCGACCGACCGGATTGCAGGTGAAATGTCAGGAGACCCGGCAGCAGGGGCTTAACCGTTTCATCGCCCGCCGCTTGTTGCTCGACAAGGTGGAGGCGTTGAAAACCGGTCACGTGGCTGCACAACGCGCCGAGATCGAGAAAATCCGCCGCCAGAAACGGAAACGTTCCCGTCGCGCCAAGGCCCGGATGCTTGCCGACAAATCCCATCACGCCGACAAGAAGGCCTTCCGCCGCCCGGTGGGAATGGAATAGTCCAAGAACCTGTCTGAAAAGGTAGAGCAGCCATCTTGGCTGAAGTGGAGCCGGGCTTCCAACCGGCGGAAAAACCGTCCGCATTCATTAACGTCTTCGAAGTTCCAGGCAGAGGCGTCATGGCGGCGATTCTTCCGGGCGGCAGGCCGGGAGGCCCGCCGCTACATTTTCAGACAAGCTCTAATATTTTATGTGCGAATCCTGTGACGCGGAATGGAGGTGTTTCCGTTTTACTCATGTCACCCGCCGCTCGACACTTGTCACTCGCTTGCGTGCTGCTTTCCAAATCACTGTCTTGCAGGTAGTTTCTGCCTGGAATGACGGGCTACATTGTTGACCTTTTTGTGGGGTTGTTGCTGGCCGTGGCGGTTCTGGCACTGCTGGCCCGCAAATTCCATATCCCGTATCCGATCTTTTTCGTGATCGGCGGCTTGTCGCTTGGCTTGATTCCCGGACTGCCGAAGGTCCGGCTCGATCCCGAACTGGTTTTTCTTTTCTTTCTGCCCCCGCTCCTGTTTCCGGCGGCGTTGTTTACCTCGTGGCGCGATTTCCGCGCGAATCTGCGTCCCATTTCGCTGCTCGCGATCGGCCTGGTTCTCTTCACCACAATCGTGGTCGCCTGGCTGGCGCTCTATTTCTTCCATCTGCCACTCGCGGCCGGATTTGTCCTGGGCGCCATCATCTCGCCACCCGACGCCATTGCGGCGACGGCGATTGCCGAACGGCTAAGTGTTCCCCGTCGCATTGTCACCGTTCTGGAAGGCGAAAGTCTGGTCAACGACGCGACCGCATTGATCGCCTACCGGTTTGCCGTCGTGGCGGTGGCGACCGGTTCATTTTCCCTGGCCCGGGCCGGCGGACAATTTCTGGTCGTCGGTATCGGCGGCATCCTGGTTGGGCTGGTGGTTGGCTGGCTGGCGGAGCAGTTTCACCGGCGCGTGGATGATGCGCCGATTGAAATCACTGTCTCGTTGTTGACGCCCTTTGTCGCTTATTTGTCCGCGGAAAGGCTGGGCGTATCCGGGGTACTCGCCGTGGTGACCGCCGGTTTATACCTGGGTTGGCGCATCCCCGAACTTCTCAGCTTCCGGACCCGGCTCCAGGCTGGTCCGGTCTGGGACATGGTGGAATTTCTTCTCAATGGGTTTGTTTTCATCTTGATTGGGCTGCAACTGCCGGAGGTGTTGCGCGCGCTGTCCGACCATACCGACTATTCCATCGGCCGGTTGGTGTGGTACGCGCTGGTCATCAGCCTGGCGGTGATTCTCATCCGCATCCTTTGGGTTTTTCCCGCTTCCTATCTGCCGCGCCTGCTTTCCAAGCGCATCCGGGATAAGGATCCTTATCCGTCGTGGCGCCACGTCATGATTGTGGCGTGGACGGGCATGCGCGGGGTAGTTTCGCTCGCGGCGGCCTTGGCGCTGCCGCTTACGATTGCGAACGGCATGCCGTTTCCGGACCGCGATCTGATTTTGTTCCTCACTTTCATTGTGATTCTGGCGACACTGGTGGTGCAAGGTCTGAGCCTGCCCACCTTGATTCGGTGGCTCGGCATCAAAGACGACGGGGCAGCGGCCAGAGAAGAACGCGAAGCCCGGCTTAAAGCCAATCACGCGGCCCTGGCCCGGCTCCGGAAAATCGTTGAACCCGACCCGGCGAAGGCGGATGCGAAGCAGCGATTGTGCATCGAATACGAGGACCGCATCCGCCAATTGGAGGCCATTGATCAGAAAAAAACGGACGGGCCAAGCCGTCTTTTTTCCTCCGAATACGAACATCTGTCGCAGGAAACCCTGCTGGAGGAGCGGAAAACCATCCTGCAATTGCGCAATGACAGCGTCATCAGCGATGAGGTCCTGCGCCGGATCCAGCGGGACATTGATCTGGCGGAGGCCCGGTTGCGGCACCGGAAAGCGGAAGGCGCGGAGTTTTGAACGTGAATGGGTACAAATCCGGCACAAAATAATACCGCGAATAAATTACTTTGAATGCTTGTTGTTCGGAGGAATGTGGTATCATTGCAGTTCATGAACATACTTATCGAAGACGCGGAGACGCTGGAATACCTGACCGGCGACAGCAAATGGACCAAAAAAGCATCCGAAGGCAAAAACTTTGGGGCCACCGAAGCTGCCTTTAACGTCGCCAAGAAGGAGCCGATCGGCAAATTCAACATCGTCTTTTACATCCCGCAGACAAAACAATTCATCAACATGGACCATGGCCGGGGCAGGGGACTTGCCGAGGTCAGCGCTGTGGTCGAAGCGATCGCCCCCGTGGTAACGGTATAAGCCAGCGCGCAAGAAACCCGTAATGGTCGCGCAAAAATCGTTTGGCGGCGGGTGTTCGTGTTGATCAACTCCTGCTGGACGTTCTCGTCCCTCGACATTTTGCTGCCATTCCGCATACTCTCGATTCCATGAGCAAAGCCAAAATACCGGAAACGGGTGCGGGTTACCTCGGCGAAATCATGGTCCATCGCATTTCGCGCGCCGTGGGCATCGTGGAAAATGTGACCGAGGCCAAGGCTGGCTGGCCGCCGGAGATCACGTTGAAAGTCCCGGATGGCACGTTCAAGAAAGGCCGCCTCAGTGATTTTCGGGAGCCCAACGCCGCCGAACGGAAAAAACTTTCCCCGGTGGCGCCGAACGGTTGAGGGGCGAAGGTTAAGTTGGGAGAGCCGGAAAGACGCAGAATTTAACCGGACGAGTGTTCTCCTCCATTTGCGATATGCCGGGGCCCATTCAAAAGGATCATCTTCACCTTGGCGCCATTCTGTTTCCCGGAATAGACCAGGCCGACTTCACCACTCCGTATGAAGTGCTGGCAAGCGTTCCCAATTCCACCTTTCACGTGCTGGGCCGGGAAAAGACGCCCGTCCAGGACACGCACGGGCTGATTTTAACTCCGGAGATACCGCTGGCCGAAGCGCCGCAACTGGATCTGTTGCTCGTGCCCGGCGGGGCCGGGGTGAATGCCCTCATGGAAGATGAAGTGGTCCTCGCGTTTGTCCGGCGGCAGGCCGCCGGTGCGAAGGTCATCTTCTCCGTTTGCACCGGAGCACTCGTTCTCGGGGCGGCAGGTCTGCTCAAGGGCCGGAAGGCGACAACCCATTGGGCTTCGCACCATCTGCTCTCCAGTTTCGGCGCCCGGCCCGTCAATGCCCGGGTGGTGGTGGACGGCAATGTCGTGACCGCCGCCGGGGTGACTTCCGGACTCGATGGCGCGTTGCGCGTCGTGGCGCTTTTGCGGGGCGAAACGGCAGGCCAAATGATCCAGCTCTACACCCAATATGCACCCGAGCCACCCTTCAATTGCGGCACGCCCGAATCCGCTGCGCCCGAACTTGTGCGTGCTGTTCAATCCCACCTCCGTGAAGTTCTCGAAGCCCGACGGGCTATTGTGAAGCGGGTGGTCGCGAAGCCGGGCTGGTAATGCGGCCCGAAGAATTCAGAGAGCGGGTTGTCAGCACTCCAATCCCACCTGACGGGGAGCAATGACTCAAGAAACAAGAGTGGGACGCCTCGTCGATTATCAACGACTTGTACGTCTTGTTTCTCAGGAGCGTGCTCAAGGTGCATAAACCGAGCGGTAAAATCGCTGCTGAAAATTACCCGCATTGACATCCACAAATGTAAACGGAGCGGTATTGGTCTGCAGCGGGATCCAAGTCACCAGATTGGTCGAGGCTTGAACCACATATTTGAATCCGGGTACTCCCGCCACGGCCAAAGCGTACTGGCCACTGGCATGGGTGCTGGGTGCCAGCCTGGCGGCTGTCGTGGCATAGACGGTCAATGTGAACGCCTGGCTGGTCGAGTTCTTACCGGAGGATGCCGTCACCGAATAGACGCCGGCTTGGTTCGTGGCAATATTGTTTAATGTCAACGTCGGACCTGTGACCGAAACCAGGTTGGTGCCGTTCAATTTCCATTGGTAACTCAAAGAAGTCGCTGCGATGGAAGTTGTCCTGATGGTGACGGTTTGACCCGCCACGACCACCAGATTGCTCAATGGGTTGATGAATGAGAAAAGAGCGATGTTGGCAGCTACCGTCACCGCAAACCTGCGGATTGTCGTGTTGTTCCGGGTCTGGCCGTCGTTGACAGTGACGGTGATGATCGCCGTTCCGTTCGCATTGGCCATGGGCGTGAAGGCCAGGGAACCGCTGGTATTCGGGCTGTTATAATTTACTGTCGGATTGGGAATCAGAGTGGGGTCGCTGGAAAAGGCGGTGACAGAAAGAGTCTGATTTTCAGTGGTTGAGCCGGACGTGATGTCAGATAAACTGACAGTTTGTTGCCGGCTGTTTTGAGCGATGGTGAGGTCGTTGATGGCATCCAGCGTTGGTGCCTGGTTCGCGATTGCCACGAGCGGAACCAGGTAAACCAATTCGCTCGAGAACGGACTTTCCATTCCCAAAGCTGAATAAGTGGTCGCCGCAAAATGGTAGGTTGTTCCCTCGATCAGGCCCGAAATGGTGACGTTTGTCGCCCGGCCAACCGTAAGCTCATTGGTGTAGAGGTGGCTGGATCCACCATAATAAATGTTATAACCCGCAACGCTTGGGTCGGCAAGGGGATTCCACACGAGCGTTACACTGGTGGTGGCTGCCAGGGCCGGGAAGTGCATGCAACCCCAGGTTAGAAGAACAAGGCCAAGCACCCGGCATCTGGCCGAAAATTTGTCATGTGAATTTCTGTATATCATTCGATAAAATCCAGCCGCGCATTGCCATGATTAACGTCACTGCCTTTCGCAATTTTTCCCCGTGGAGCAGCATCGGTGCCATCCACCAAAACCCGCAATTTCAGAACGCGGAATTCAGCGGGAGACCAATTTGAATTGCAGATTGCACGGACCAGTGGAATTTGACCGCTGCCAGCCGTGCCGGTTTGTTTCGTCAACCAGTCGTGCCAGACTCCGCAATGAGGGATCAAGCCGTAAGGACTAAAACGGGAAGTAAATGCGGTTGGGAAGACGCAAAGGGTGCAATGCAAAAACGCGGGGAACTTCTTCCCCGGTTGTCATTTTCTGGATCTGTAACCGGTCCGCAACCCGCCCGCCACATTTGCCACCGGAAATTTACCATTGTCACGTTTACTCCCGGGACGGGGGTGTGGTTAAGTTGCCATGCAACCAAGGATTAGAAAAACAAGGATACATATGAAAACAAAAAAAAACGTCCATCAACCAAACTGCACAGGCAACCCACTTGAATCCTCCCGTTCACAACCGGGAAAGCTCCAGCGCAATGTCGCTCTGTTCGGCACCGCTTTCGCCGGCATTCTGCTGGCGGCCCAGCCAGCCCGGGCAGGCGATATCTTTGTGATTGCCATGGAAAATCACAACTTCACCCAGCCCAACCCGACAAACAGTCCACAGCAGATTCTCGGCAATCCCGCTGCGCCCTACATCAACAGCCTGATTACCCCGGGCAACCCGAACGCCGTCCAGGCTTCTTACGCGGTCAATTATTTCAACGCCGGCATGAACGTCCATCCGTCCGAACCCAATTATGTCTGGGCCGAGGCCGGATCGGATTTCGGGGTCCATACCGATGCGGATCCCCGCGCCGCCAACGGCAACACGTTCTATGACAACTCACCTCATCTGGTCAGCCAGTTGACCGCCAATGGCGCCACCCTGACATTTTGGCATCGCAACCACTCCCCCCACCTCACGGCCCAGATGAACCAAGCCGGGGTCTCATGGAAAAACTACCAGGAAGATGTTCAGTTGAGCTTGAGCCCGACCAACAGTGCCTCGGGAACCAATGGGCCGGTCAATCCCTACTACGGCAATACCCAATTCAATTATGCCGTCAAGCACAACCCAATGGCTTTCTTCGCCGATACCGCCGTTCAGAACGTCTATCCGCTCGACCAGTTCTTTCTGGACCTCAACCACAATGCCATCGGGCAATACAACTGGATCACGCCCAACCAGTTTGACGACGCCCACAGTGCGCTGACCGGCGGGTTCACCTACCAGGGCACCAACTACACCGGCGACCAGGCCTCGATCGCCCAAGGCGACAACTTCCTCGCCACCGTTGTCCCGCAGATCATGGCTTCGAAAGCCTACCAGGACAACGGCGCGATCATCATCTGGTGGGACGAATCCGAAGGCGGCGATGGCACCAACCGCACCATTCCCGAGATCGTCATCTCACCGCTGGCCAAGGGCAATGCCTACGCCAGCACCGTACCGCTGAACCATTCCTCGGATATCAAAACCATGGAGGAGATTTTCGGCCTGCCGCTGATCAACAATCCCATCCCGGCGAACGAGACCAATAATTTCGGTGGCTATAACAACGTCGCCACCGCCAATGACCTGAGCGACCTGTTCATGCCCGGGACCATTCCGCCGCCGGTAAACGTGCTGGCGACCAGTGAAGGTTTCGTGCAGGACCATCACACCCACCATTTCTTCCAGCTGGTGCGGATCAAGAATGCCGGCGCCACCCCGGTGCCCTCACCTTTGTTTCTGGTGCTCGATAATCTCAGCACCAACGCCACGCTGCTCAACGCCGACGGGACCACGGCCCTGCTTGCGCCGCTCGGCAGCCCTTACGTCAAGGTCCGCATCGGCGATGGCGACGACGTCCTGCGTCCTCATCAAACCACGTCAGTGAAATTGGAGTTTCTCAATCCAACCGGTGCCGACATCACCTACGACACGCGGCTACTCTCCGTTACCCCGGCGCCTTAACCTGTTACCTCGCCAGAATCTGGCCAGCAATGTTGTTCGGGGCCGGCGCTGCGCCGGCCCTGTTTCATTTTGGAGATCCACTTTGCAAAAGTATTGCCCTGGCATAACATGACAGGAATGAGATCCATGAGGAAAGTCCCGGTCCTTTCATTCGCGGTCGTCTTGATTCAACTGGCTTGGTTGCCAGGGACCAATGCCAGAGCGAGGACCTATACCACCCATTTCCCCCTGACGGAGAATCCCATTTCCGAAGGTGGCAACTGGATCAACGGCCAGACGACCGGCCTGGACTGGGCCGATGTTTCCACGACGCCCGGACTGGCGATCGGGCTGGAGTCCGGATTCACCGGATACGACGATGCGACGGCGCTGTTGACTGGAATCTGGGGCTCGAACCAGACCGCCACGGCAATCGTCTATGCCACGAACCGGATGTCCGGGAACGTTTATGAGGAAGTCGAAATCCGGTTGCGCAGTTCGCTCTCGGCGCATAGTTGCAGCGGATATGAAGTGTTGTTCTCGCTCAAACCCGATTCCGGTTGTTACGTTCAGATTGTGCGTTGGAACGGACCGTTGAGCAGTTTCGACTACGTCAACGCCTCCGGCGGGTCGCAGTACATCCTGCACACCGGCGACCGGGTGACGGGATCCATTTCCAATGACACCATCACGGCTTATATCAACGGCACGCCGGTTTTGCAGGGCACGGACACCAATTTTGCGTCCGGCAATCCGGGCATCGGAATCTTCATCCAAGGGGCGACCGGGGTGAGTGGCGATTATGGATTTACGAGTTACATGGCCACGGATGAGAAGGCTACTCCGCCGCTGCCGGACTTGACTGTCCGCGGTCCTGGAACCAACGGGGTCTTCACCCTCCAGTGCAAAGGCGTTCCAGGAATAACCTATGGCATCCAGTCCACGACCAATCTCAATGCCCCGAACTGGCAGCCGTTGGACAGCGGTACGGCCGACGAATCCGGTTTGGTCCAGTTTACAAACACCCTGGCGCCGGGCGTACGGCAGCAATTCTATCGCTCCATATGGGCCGGGCCATGATTTAACTGCAGAGAACGCAACCAACGGAGCGCGGCTGTATGCAGAGCACCCGCCGCAGCTCTCCGCCAGCAAAGCCGGTTCGGAATCTCCTTGGATTCAAACCTTGCGCAGCGATGCGGCTGGTCTTTCAGACACAGCCGCGCTCCGGAGAATCTTCGCGGCGCGCGAGGTTTCCGATCTATTGCAGCGCAGTGCAACGCGGGTCAACTCTCAACCGGTCGCGCCGTCACTGCTTTCCGCACTCAGTGCCCGAGGGTCCGTTGAATTTCCGGCAGCTTTTCCGCAACCCAGGGCAGCAGCGCCAGGCTGGTCGCATCGAACATCCCGTGCGCGATCACGGCCGGCCAGAGGGAACGGTGGAAAACCATGATCAGTCCCAAGCCCAGTCCAATCACCCCCGCGAGCAAAACGGCGAGCAATCCCATGCCGAGATGGGCAAAGCCAAACACGGTTGCCGCGATGACGACCGCGGTGACCTGTCCCGTTCGGGTGGCGAAATGTTGTGGCCAGAGCGTCCGCAATCCAGCCAGAAAGGCTGAACGCCAGAGTTCTTCGCGCAAGCCGGCCACCACAAAACTTACCACGGTCAATGTAAGCCAGAAATAAATTGGATCCTGGCGCATGGCGGCAATATCAACAATGGTTGCCACGTCCGGGCGATTGTCAGCGAAAAATTCCCGGAGGGTTTGTGGGGTCATCACCTGCGTAACGATCAACCCGACGCTGGCAACCAGCGTAAGGACGGCTATCGCGAGGCGGATCGCGACCGAGTAACCGATGCCCAGCGGCAACAGCCAGAAACCCTGGCGCCAGCGCAACAACAGGTCATCACGCGAGGCGCGGGAAGCAAACACCGCCAGACCAAACACGAGGGCAAACACCAGCAGCTCGAGGGCGCACACGATGAGGAGGCCACCGGCGGTATGCGAAAGTGCCGGGAAATGGCCGCGGGCTTTGCCGCGCCACCAGCCAACCACTCCAATGAACAGAATATAGGCGGTGATCAGAAACAGATGAACCCACCAACGCCGGCGATTTTTGGAAATGGCACCGGCGAACTGTGATTCCAGGCGGGGAGGCAATCCATCGGGTGGCGGCGATGTGACATTCACCGGCATTCCCTTATCTCTTCCAAGGATTTTGCGGATCTCTGTGGATTTACTTTATAGGTCGGCATCATCTGCGGGGTGCTGCTGGAGATTAACCTCTACTCCTTTGCCAGCACTTTTTCGAGCAGTTGATTGAGCCGGTTCAGCATTGCGCGCGGATCTTCCAGCAACCCGGCGGCGACGCGCGCATTATCGAGAATCTGCTCCGCGACGCTGGCCGCCAGCGGGCCGTCCTTCGACCGCATTGCGTCCAGCCGTGCCATGATGGGATGCGCCGGGTTGATTTCAAGATCATGTTTCATCGGGGAGGGCTTGTCGCCCTCCTGCTTCATGGCCTTCAGGATGCGCCGCATGTTCGCCGTCATTGTCTTGTCCGGATCCACCACCACCGCCGGGCTTTCCACCAATCGTTGCGACGCCCGCACTTCGCCCACCTTGTCCCCCAGGGTTTCCTTGAGCCATTGCGCGAGCAACTTCGCCGCGTCCGCGGACAAAGCGCCGTCCTGCTTTGTTTCGCTGAGGTTCAACTCCGCCTTTTCGGCCAGGATAAGCGGCTTGCCGTCGAAGGTATCAAGATGCTCCGTCACAAATTCGTCCCAGGGATCGTGAAGGAACAGCACTTCAAGTATCCGTTCGCGGAAGACCTCAAAGTAGGGACTGCTCTCCGCCGCCGCGCGGTTGGGCGCGAGCAGGCAGTAAATCTCCTTCTGCCCGGGCGCCATGCGCTTCACGTAATCCGCCAGCGATGTGAGTTTATCCTTGTCCAACGCCGACGACTCGTAGCGCAGTAGTTTGCCAAGCGCCTCCTTGTGCGTGAAATCCGTCACCACGCCCTCCTTGAGAAAACGCTGATGCTCCGCGTAGAACTTCTCGTAGGTCGCGGCGTCCTTCTCCGCCTGTTCGTCGAGGAACTTCAGGAAACGCCCGGTCAAAACCCTGTTCAACTTCTGCATCAACGTCGTGTCCTGCATCGTCTCCCGCGAGATGTTCAACGGCAGGTCTTCACTGTCCACCACGCCCTTGAGAAAGCGGAGCCAGTCCGGAAACAATCCCTTGGCCTTCGCCTGGATCAACACCTTGCGGCAATAGAGATTCACCTCGGAATCCATCCGCCCGATGCCCAGCGTCTCGAGATTCCGCTGCGGCACAAACAACAACGCCTGGATGGCCAGCGGCGCGTCCGCGGTGAAATGCAGCCGGAAACGTGGCGGCTCATGATCGTGGCCGACGAACGTGTAAAATTCGTTGTATTCCTCCTCCTTGATGTCGTTCTTGTTCCGCGCCCAGATGGCCTGAACGGTGTTGAGCCGCCTGCCGTTCAGTTCGATGGGGAAGGGGACAAAGCTGGAGTAACGCTGGATGATCCGCTCGACGGTGGCGGCTTGTGCGAAATCCTTCGCGTCATCCTTGAGTTCCAACGTGACCTTCGTTCCGCGCGGCAGGTCCGTGGCGGGCGTGAGGTCATAACCCCCGCCACCTTCGCTCGTCCACTGCCAGCCTTGCTCCTCCGGCGCGAACGACCGGCTCAGCACGGTCACCCTTTTTGACACCATGAACGCCGAGTAAAATCCCACGCCAAACTGTCCGATCAGGCCCACGTCCGGCTTTTTTTCCTCCGCGAGCTGTTTAAGAAACGCCTTCGTGCCCGAGTGCGCGATGGTGCCCAGGTTCTCCACCAGCTCGCCGTGCGTCATGCCGATGCCGGTGTCCGTGATGCTGACGGTGCCGGCCTTGTCATCCGTGGCCAAAGCAATGGACGGAGGCACATCCGACTGATGGACGGGCCGGTTCGACGACTGGTTGAAACGCAGTTTCTCGCACGCGTCGGCCGCGTTGGAAATCAATTCGCGCACGAAAATCTCTTTGTCCGTGTAAAGCGAATGGATCACGATATCCAGCAACTGCTGGATTTCCGCCTGAAAATGATGGGTCTCGGTCTTGCTCATGAACCTGATTTGATAACCAATGCCCACCACCGCCGTCAAGGGTTCAACTGGCGAGGGAGAGTCCTAATTTCAAAATCCGGGCAGGGCGGGTGGTCCTCTGCCCGCCGTCTCGCCGAGTGGGATGGAGATCGGCGCACACGGAGCGGGCGTGTTGCCCAAATCGACCCGGAGCGCCGACAGCCATGTCCGCGTGTTGTTAGAGCAGTCTAAATAATCTCGTAGCCGCGAACATCTGTTCGCGCCCTATTATTTCCCTTGATTCGATTTGCGCTGACTGAGGTCGGCGGCTACACATTTATTGAAAATGCCTTAATGCCCTTGAAAACTCCAAATGATTGGCAAAAGGGAACGCGCGGACTCAGCGGTCCGCGCTCCGAGTCTTTGAGCAACACGCCCGTTTGACAATCCGGCTGAATCCACCGCACCAGTTTATCACTGTCTTTTTAGACCATCCGGTTGGCTCGTTTTGCACGGCTTGATTTGATTTGGAAAAGCGGTTTGCCTGCTTTACGATTTTGCGGGGCGGAGAATTGAACTTCAGGCAGCCGTGTCTCCGCTGAAACCGCCGCGCGTGTTTCAATTATTGTTGGAACCAAAAGAAGCAAAAAAGGAATTTATGGAAACCAGACCGTTTTCGCCTCTCCCTCCAGACGACCCCTATACGGCTCCCGAACACCGCTTTGTGGCTAATCTGGCAATCGGGCTGATAGTCGTCGTGATTCTGGCCTTTGCGTTATTTGTCGGAATGGTGATTCATGAGAAGGTTCAGCGATCACAAAATATTTCAAGGCAACCCGCCGGATCGGTGACGGTGCCGTTGAATGACGGAAACAGCCTGAGCCCCGCAGCAACCTGGAACACTCCGAACAGCGATTCAACAAATGTATTGGCTCCCATGCCAGCGCCGATTTCCTCCGTTACCAATTCAAATTAAGCCCCGACGCTCAAAATTCGGCGAGCAATATTTTTCAACCACAGAGGAACCCAGATTGTCGCTTATCAGCGCTGATGAGCGAAGATTAGCGGTTGGCTGTTTCGTTTTGCCCTCGCCCATCCTCCTTCTTCGATTTTTCCGCCACCGGTCGCACTATCGGTGATTTCACGAGCGAGCGTACCGGACGATGGCTGTTCGCAGGGCGTCAACTTCGAAAGGTTTGCAGATGAACGAATCAACGCCACCCAGCGGACAATCCGAACACGTCAGTTTTTCGGGAAAGGCGGTGATCATTACCACGGCTTGCTTGGGAGAAACCTTTTTGATCGCCGCAGCCAGTTGATCGCCTCTCATGTCCGGCATACAGTAATCCGTGAAAACCATGTCAAACTTGCCGGGTTCAAACATGGCCAGCGCTTGGGGACCGCTTTCGGCCTCCTCAACGATAAAGCCATCTTCCTCCAGCAGCATAAGGACGGTGGAGCGGACCAATGGTTCATCGTCCACCACCAGGATATGTCTTTGTTGTCCAGTGCGTTCGTTCATCCTTACCACAGAGTGCGGCAATTTCCGTGCCAGTCTGTTGTTCAAAAATCTCGCAAATTACGAGGGAAAACGCAGATTGTTAACCACGAATGGACACAAGAGGGGCTGGTCGCAAAAAGACGCAGAAGGCCCAACGCGGCTTGCGCCGCAACCACAGATGAAAGCCGCAACAGAACGCAAGGAACGCAGAGACTCAACTTTTTCTCTTTGTGTTCCTTGCATTATCTCGCGGCCAATTCTTTGCCAGGAAAACAAAGATTTGCACAACTGTAGTACAAAAAATCCAACTGCTTGACTCCGCTGGTAAGTGCTGATCCAACCGTAGTCCCGCCATTGGAAAGATGGAGGTCAGCGGAGCGAAGAAGAGCGGTTTGCTTTCTTCGACTTCATCCCTCACCTCCTATCGCTGTCACCCGTCCGGTTTTGGCTTGCCAATCTCAAATGCGGCAACGCGCTGATTGCCGGCCACAACATCCGCCCGGGTCATGTTGAGGGTCAGGGTTGCGTGGGCCATTTCCGAACCCTGGTAGCCTTGCGCCGCGGCGAGACGATACCACTTGTAAGCTTCGATCCTTGATTCGGAGGCATCCGGCGCCGACTGGCTGAAGCTGGCCCGGTGACAATTGTCTCCCAGATGAAATTGGGCGCCGGCGTCTCCCTGCCGCGCGGCCTTGTCCAGCCACATCCGGGATTGAACGGCGTCCTGACGGACACCCTGTCCATGTGCATACATCATCGCGAGATTGAACTGCGCCAGGAAATGATTTTGCGCGGCCGCTTTGCGATACCATTCGACCGCCTGTGCATAATCACCCTGCGTCGCGCCCTTGCCACCGGCAAATTTCAATCCCTGTTTGAATTGCACCTCCGCATTCTCGAAATCGACGTCGGGCGGGATGGTTGCTCCGGGAGGTTTTTGCGGCAATGAAAACATTTTATCAGGTGCAGATAGATCCATGGTTAAGAGTATGCACTGTTTGTGGCCCATCACCAGAAGCATTTCATCACGTTTTCGGCAGGCGGAGCGCGGGTCATTGCTCCGCACGGGCCTGAAACAAGCCAGAACTCGCGGAGCAATGCTCCGCGCTCCAGTAAGCCAGGACACTACTGGTGTTCAACCTGGCTTGGACTTTGGTACTGGTTAAGGTTAGATTGAGCCACAATGACCCCATGTAATAAGCCCTTGAGAGGGACCATTTTATCCATGTCGAAATTCTTTTTGGCGGCCGCGCTGGCCGTGCCGATGGTGTCCGCCGCCCAGGACAATATGACGATCTATGCCGATTCGCTGGTCAATGGCTGGTCGGACGCGAGTTATAACGTCATGCTGGATTACGCCAATGCCTCCCCGGTCCATTCCGGCAGCGATTCCATCAGTGTCACCATCAACAGCGGCTACGGCGGGATTCAGTTGAATCATTCCCGCATGACGAACACCGCCTTTGCCAGCATCAGCTTCTGGCTGAATGGTGGAATCAGCGGCGGGCAACAGCTCCAGATGTATGGCAATCTGAGCACCGGGGTGCAAAGCGCCCGTTATCATCTGGCGGCGCCGCCGGTCAATGCCTGGCAGCAATACACGGTTTCCCTGTCGGCCCTGGGCGTGGCCAACGCAACGAACTTCACCGGCTTCGCGATCCAGGATTCTGCCGGTTCAGCCGAATCCACTTTCTATTTGGATGACCTCCAGCTCAACGTGATCGTGCCGCCGCCAGCTCTGGTGCACCTGTCCGTCAATGCCAGCCAGCCTCTCCGCACCGGCGACGCGCGCTGGTTCGGATTGAACGCAGCCACCTGGGACAATTTCTACGACACGCCCACGACGGTTTCGCTGCTCAACGAACTGGGCACGCGCATCATTCGCCTGCCGGGTGGTTCGCTTTCCGACGAATATCATTGGACCTCGAACACAACACTGACGAACACCTGGCAATGGACGACGTCCTTCGCCAATTTCATCCACGTCATCACCAATGCCAGCGTCAATGCCCAGGCCATTGTCACCGTCAATTACGGCACTGGCACGCCGCAGGAAGCGGCCGCCTGGGTGGCGTATTGCAATGCCGCGACTTCCAGTTCGCTGTCTCTGGGCACGGATGCCAAGGGCACCAACTGGCAGACGGCCGGCTACTGGGCTTCGTTGCGCGCCGCCGCGCCGTTGGGGACCGACGACGGGAAAAACTTTCTCCGCATCTCACGCAGCGCGCCACTGGGATTCAAGGATTGGGAAATTGGAAACGAGTGTTATGGCACCTGGGAAACCGACGACAACGGGACGGCGCACGACCCCTATACCTACGCCTCGCGCGCCACGAATTACCTGGCCCTGATGAGAGCCGTGGATCCGACGATCAAAGTCGGCGTGGTGTCCGCGCCCGGCGAGGACACTTACGTCAACAACACCAGCCACCCTGCCACCAATCCGCGCACCTCACAGGTTCACAACGGCTGGACGCCGGTGATGCTCGCCACCTTGAAGGCAGCCGGCGTCATGCCGGATTTTCTCGTGGACCATTTTTATTCCGAATCCGGCTCGGACAACGACCAGGCCTTGTTGCAGGCTTCGGCGAACTGGGCCTCCGACGCCGCCAACCTGCGCCAGCAAATCTCGGATTACATCGGCAGCCCCGGGACCAACATTGAATTGCTGGCCACGGAGAACAATTCCGATTCCGGTCCTGAAGGCAAACAATCCACCAGCCTCGTCAACGGCCTGTATCTGGCGGACAGCCTCGCGCAATTGACGAAGACGGAGTTCAATTCATTCATCTGGTGGGATTTGCGGAATGGCCCGGACACCAGCGGCGATTTTTCCGCTTCACTTTACGGCTGGCGCACCGTCGGGGACCTGGGCGTGGTCGGCGACCTGAACACGCGTTATCCGGCGTTCTACACCTTCAAGCTCATGACCAACTTCGTTCAAGCCGGCGATACTGTGCTGACCTCTGCCAGCGATTACTCGTTGTTGTCGGTTTATGCCGTCCGGCGACTCAATGGCAGCCTGACCGTTTTGGCCATCAACAAGGATTCATCCAATACCTCCACGGGGCAGGTGGTCGTGGCCGGCTACGTTCCGGGTTCAGCCGGCACGGTCAGTTCGTACGGTATTCCCCAGGACAATGCCGCGCAAACCGGCATCGGCTCGCCGGACATTGCCCAGACGAGCCTGTCTGGCGCCGGAACCAACTTCAATTATACTTTCGGGCCGTACTCGGCCACTGTGCTGACCCTCGTGCCGGCGCCGGCAACATTGCTGGCCGTGCCATCAGCCACCAGTCAGTTCGTATTTCAACTCCAGGGTCAGGCGGGTGTTCCTTATGTCGTTCAACGCTCAACCAACCTGGTTGCGTGGGCCTCCATCAGCACCAACACGCCCTCTGCCAGTGCGATGAACATCACCAACGCCATCGATCCGGCCTTCCCGATGCAATTCTGGCGCGTGATCTGGCAACCTTAGCCGTAACGATTCAATAGAGCGGCGTGTCTCTCTTGGATATTCGGCGTTCGATGTTGAATGTTGAGTGTTTCCCCTTTTGGCCTGCCATCTTCCATTCCCTGTCCTCCATTTTCGATTACAAAATCCTTCCCGACAGGTGGCGTTGATTTTACTGTGGAAAGGGGGATAAGTTCGCGAGGTCGCCGAGTGAACAAGCGGGCAGGGCACTCACGGCACTTTCGCTGCAAATATCAGCCGCTGGAAAGCCGCGAATGCCGACCGCCAGGCCCAGTCCGTTAGGCGCCAGACTGTTGGAATAATTGATGAGGCATTCGGCCTTTTTGTTGCTTTCCAAGACGAACTGGACAGCGATGTCATCGATCTGGTCCAGGTTTTTGACGTGGGTTTTGGCTCGCCCGGGATTCCCGGCACTCACGAAGTTGGGACTGGCAATCGCCGCCAGGAGGCCGAGGATGACCACAAATACAAGAATCTCCACCAGTTTAAGCCCAGCCAGGGAAATGATCCGGGTCGCTTTCATCCGGCTCCAAAATTATCGGGAAAGGCGTTCCGACCATATGGGGTGTTCACCCCATGTCATTTCCGTCCGACAAGTGCCAGAGTGGTGCCAGATATAACCCTAACAACATAAACAATCCGCCAGTTAACCCGCCCGGGTTATGACTTCTGGCGGTTTCTTTTTTTGGTGAGCCACAATTCGGCGGCGCGACCTAAGGCCCCACACTCATCAGCCCCACACTCATCACCGGGGAAGTCCGGCGATGCCAATCTGGTACCGCATCCAGGCACAAGTTCCGCTGCGGTTAAATCTCCGACGTGAACTTTTCCCGTCACACCACCTGTCACCTGTCACCCTTCGCGGTCAGTTTTCCCCCTTTCCGCCCGCAGCTTTTGCATCGCGCTTTTGAGCTGGTCAGAATCAAGGTCCATCCGTTTTTCAGGATCAATCCTCAATGTGGTCTCCACGAGCACTTTGGCGTCGTTCGTTCTCTGATTCTGAATCAGACAATCCGCGTACCGCCGCACCGCCGTCGGATTGTACGGAGCAAGTGCCACCGCCTGGCGATAGGCAAAGATAAATGCTCCCGGCGGGAATCTTTTGCAGGATGGTGTCGCCGAAACGATGCAACAGTTGGGGATCCCATGTATGAAACTGCTCGCAGGCCCCGAATGTGTCCTGCATCGGCATCCAGATGGCCCGAGGTATTTGAACATCCCCTCCCTGACGGCCGCTGAGGTTTTCAATTCTGCGAAACAGATTAGACGCTGTCAGCCAGTCTCCCTTTTGGACGGCGTCAAAGAAACTCCCAACGATGGGTGGGACGGGAACCTCTCGTGCTGTTCCCCCAATTGTTTTGCCAATGCCCGTTTTTCGAGCATGAAGCGTTCGAAGCCTGGATCCAACGTTATCCGGCGATCGTCAGGATTGGGGTTGGTGGCATTTGCAACTGCCAGGCAGCCCAGGAGAGCACCGATGCAAACGTGAACCTTGGTAAAGAAGGCCCAGTTCATGTATCGAACCGTCTCAGACCGGTCATCCGTCGCAAGGAAAATTTGGAGGGGCAACGAATTCACGTTCATCAGTGCTGAGAAGTATCGATTAGCGATCCGTCTTCCTGTTTACGCGGCCCTTCAGCCTTTGACTCCCAACTCCCGCCGGATCCACTGTAGGACTTTGTCCGCCTTGGCAGTTGAATATTGAGCGTTGAAAGTTTCGATTTTCCACCATAGGAGGCGAATCTTCTTACGTAGTCTTCGGATGAGATGACGCGCCGGCTTACTGATCTGGCTGAAACCTCGTGCGAAAGAAGCATGCGTCGTTGGTAACGTCGATGCCGTAAGGGCTGACGGCACCGGCGATATCAGTCCAAGTCCCCTGCAAGGTGGCTGTGCTCTGCAGTTTGGCGACCGAACCGTCCCAGCCGAGGGTCACGCTGCCATTGGTGACAGAGATGCGCAGCAAAGGAGTGCCCAGCGCCACGGGTGTGCCGTCGCCCACCTGCCCATAAACAGGAATTCCCGGGGCCAGATCCGCGGCTCCCGGCATGTTGGTGACGATCCAGATACCGTTTTGCAAACTCACCGTCCCACCGGCGGCGTTGGTGCCGATTTGGAGTTTGAAATTGTCTCCCAACCCGCGCAGAGCCGGCAGACCGTTGACCGTAAAGAGGGTGTTGGAGCCGGGCGTCCCGTTCCAGGAAACATACAAGCCATACAGGTGCCGTTGCGCCACGATGGCTCCGGCCCGCCAGACGGGTTTGCCATACTCGTAGGCCCCAATGTCCGGGGCCGGGCCGATGTAACCGTCGGTATAGGACGGGATGACCATGCCTTGATCAATCGCCGGGGAATTCGACGTGAGGGTAAAATCGCCCAGGGCAGGATTCACGTAATGCGGGTCGGGACCTTGCAAGGCCGAATTTGGGTTCTCGAAATTATTACTGTAAACCTGGTTGCCGTTGCCGGCCCCGTAACCGCG
>CAZKTW010000024.1:0-24227 GCA_964555775.1 uncultured Bifidobacteriaceae bacterium
GGGTTTGATTGCTGCCCAGATTGTAAGTTCCTCCGGAGATGATCTGGAACGGTGCCGTCACACTGGCCGAACCAGTTAACGTGCCGCCGCCAGTATTTTGCACGGTCAGCGTCAGGTTGGTGCCAAGGCCGGTCAACACAGTACCAAAATCAAGGCTGGCCGGGGACACGAGAACGACCGGGTTGGTGTTGCCGCCACCACCACTACTGCCATACGCGTACGGTCCGATGTCCCATGCCCCGGAAGACGGACGGGAATGATCCTCTTTGTCATAAGTGAAGGCTGAGTACAAGTTGGCACCCTGGCCGATGAGCGATGACGCTGAGGCTGTCAGGTGGAAGTTGTTGTTGGTCCCGGACGCAACATAGGACACAAACAGAGACGTACATTGAGCATCCGTGAACTTCACGTTGTTTCCATTGGGGATACTATAATCGTACCTGACGCCGGCTGTGCCGCTGGGACAGATGCAGATGTTGTTCGAGCACGCATTTCCTGTCCACGTGCCGCTGCGATCACCACTGGCCCACTGTATTGGCTGAGCCGAAGCGGTGGGGCCGGATCGGGCGATATTGTTGAATATCCAAATGTTCGTGAAATAAGACCCCGCCGCTTGATCGGCAGCAACGTTGATGGCACCTGCTGGAGTATTATCGATGCTGTCCACGATGTTGTTCAGATAGCGCACATTGTTGAAGCAGTGGTTGCCACCACTGACCGCGTTCCCCCAGCACCCGCCATAAATGCTGATATCTCCAAATCCCAAAATCAAGTTGTTGACGATCTTGATATATGAGCCTCCAGAAGTTTGCCAGCCGTCCGAGTGTTGTCCCAGGGCATAATTTGAGACACGATAGGAGATAATCACGTTATTCGAGATAGTGAATCCACCAGATGCGCCACTTCCACTCATTACAAAACCGTCAGCACCGATGGATGGGTTGCCCGACGTTGTGGGCGTGTATAATATATTGTCGTGAATCTGGTTTTGGTCATAACCGTTTCCGGTAAAAGCATCCACATGGAATCCTGCGTCCACCGCCCCGGTAAGGTAGGCAAAATTATGGTCAATCTCCAAATTGTTTCCGGTTCCCAAGTAGATCAAAGCCTGGTTGGCGCCGGGATTGTTAACCGTTCCGAAATTGACGTAACCGATTCTCAGATTGTTGAAGCTGCCGCCACCCGTTATCTGCGTTTCGCCACTCACCGAAAAATGCCTTGCCCCATCACCGGCATCACCGCTGATGGTGCAGTAAGACGGAGTGCTGCTCGGCCACATTGCGCCTCCCGAAAAGGTTGCCGTTCCGTTGTGACTCGCATCCTGACCTATTTGATAGGTTATTCGTCCGCTGGAACTGCCCGACTTCGGCGACCAGCTCCCCGAATACGTCCGCGACGAACCGGAAGGACCGCCACTGATATAAACCGTGTCTCCGGCGACGACCGAAGAGCCGGAAGCCGAACTCAAAGCTGTCCAGGCGTTGGCCCATGATGTCCCATTGTTCGCGCCGGCGGCGGTGTTGTCCACATACCAGGTTGCAGCGTTTGCAGAAACCAGGACGAAAAACAAGAAACCGGCAACCGCCAAATTTTGAATCCGCAAGCACAGTGGAGCCCGATAAAAAAACGACATGTACATCTTCACGATTGTGTACCCAGCATTAACGATGCCCACGGCATTGTATTCCAAATACTGGACGAAAGTGAAAAATAATTTGTCAGATGTTCTTGCATACCGGACTGGAAATCATACACCCCGTCAAAAAATGCACGAATGATTATATTCCGCAAACGGCAAGGTTTTCCTTTGCGACGCTCTCCACCGTGCATATCAGCGGATCCGAAACAACTGCCTCGCTTGTCCACGCCGGGATGCTGGCAATCATTGCCAACAGCCAGTACCAAACCACCACGATCTGGTCGAAATAGGTCGTCGATACGAAGGACAGGCAGTGCGAGAACAAACTGACGCCGGTGGCCCAAACCAGAATTCCGCCGGTGAATTGCGTGTTTTCGGATTTAAACCATCGGCCGATGGTTTTGAAAGAGACAACGATGATGGCCAGGAAAAGAACCAACTTTAGCAGTCCGCCTGAAACACCCTGGGCAATGTAGTGGTTCGTGATGTCCATCATGTTCGGGTCGGCGGGAGTGACCTCTCCCGAGGGCGCCCAGTGAGCGGTGTAAGTGGTTCCGAACAACCACCACTCGTTGAAGTGAGAGATCGTCTGATCAATCAAATATGAACGGAACCAACCCGTGCCGCCGGTGATGCTGCTTAGCCGGTCGAATAAATACCAGACTGGTGCGTTCATTACCATGGCCATGATGAGAATGGCCGCGACCGCCCCCCGGCGAACGAACCGCATATAGGCCTTCCATTTCCACAACGCCATTCCACCCATGCTGGCCAGCATCGCCATCAAGGCCCCGCTGGAAGACGCAGCTATGACGATCACCGTGGAACTGATCACCGCCGCCAAAGCGATCAGGCGGGACTGGGGGCGATAAAACCATAGCGCGATGAAGAACGGAATCTGGGTGGCCCCAAAGGTACCCGCCAGAATCGGATGCCGAAACGCACCCTGGCAGCGCAAGTGTTCGCCCCGGATGATTGTAATCTCCGGGACGCCGCCAAAAACCGAGAAATAGTTGTGCCCGGTTTGCTTCTCCACCAGCATCAATGTGGCCACCGGCAGAGTCAGCCAGGCCAGGGTGCGCACACTCGTCACGAGATCCTCAAAGTCAACCAGCAAGCAACGCATGAGAAAATAACACCCGAAGGCGTTGTACGCGTCTCCCAAACGGTTGACGAATAACTGCATTGTCGGTTTCACCAGGGTCCCAAAGACAATTGAGACGATTATCCACCAGATAAAAATTTTGTCCGCGCGCGTCAGGATCACCTGCCTCGCCTCGTGTTTGAGAAAGACGCGCAACATTCCGACGAGCAGCAGGATGCGGAACAGGTAAAAATGCAGCCCCAACACCACCAACTCCTGTCCCAACGGCATCAGGCAGACCATGGCCAAAATCGGGCATACCGCAAAACGCCGGGGTAACGACCAAATCAAATACACGGCCACCAGCAACCCAATGAGAGCCATTGGGCTGACGTTTGAAGTGGCCTCGACTTGCTGTTGCATCGTTAATTTGTCTGCGTTTTCGGATCAGAAACTTCAAGCTGCCGGCCGGTCCGGAGTCAAAGGCCATGCCCGTTGGCGCAACTTGGCCATTTGTTCCTTCCGCAAAAAGGCGACCTTCTCGGCAGGAATCACGGCCGCCCGCCCGGACAGTTTCCACCAAAGATACCCGCAAAGACGGACGGTGCTACCGAGCACAAAGGGCCGATTCGTCAGCCGCCGGGCACACTTGAACAATTCAAAAATCGGATGGTTCCCAAAAGAAGCGTCTTCCAGACCGGAGCGAAAGAGTCCGCGCCATTTTCCACCTGCCGTCGAGGTGGGACGATAATGCAGAACCTTGTGGTCCGGCCGGGTCCGGATTTCCCAGCCGAGGATTTTCGCGTCCAGTAATGCCAGGGAATCCGATCCCCCGACATATAGCGGCTGGTAGCCGCCAATCTGCTCGAAACATTTCCGGCGGAACATTTGAATCCCGCCGGCGACGGAGTCATCCGAATTGCTAGGCCGGTATTTCCACACGCCGTTGAGCCGTTCGTAAATCAAGCCGCCGGCGATCCCCAGCCGGGGATTCCGTTCAAATTCGCCCAAAATCGTCTCGTAATAATCCGCGCGTTCGGGGGCGATGTCGGCGTCCTGCACCCCCGCAAAATCGAAATCCAAAGAACCAGCCAGTTCATAAGCCGCTTTAAGTGCCTTGTATTGAGAGCCAAAGTTGCGTCCCTCGCGCGAATTAGCTGAATTGAGCCGGATGAACGGATGCTTCGCCGCAAAACTTTCGATGATTGCCGCTGTCCGGTCGGTCGAGCCGTCGTCCATGATGAACCACGCGACCGGCAGGACGGTTTGACGCAACACCGATTCAATGGTCTGGGTGATGTAGGCCGCTTCGTTCTTGGCGGCGGTGAGCAAAATGTAACGACGACTCATAAGACAGGTCAGTTGGCGACTGGAACTTCCGCGGAATTGGTCACGACGGAAAGCGATGGGGCAGATGAACCCTTGCGTTGCCGGATGCCGGCGGAGAGCATCCATCGCAAAGCCGCCAGGCTTCGGTTCACCTTGTATTGGTACGTTGCGCGCGCGGAGCGACGGAGCAAAAGCGCCACCAAATATCCAGCCAGGCGCAACAGCAAATGCAAACAGGTAAGCACGAAATAGCAAGCCACCGCAGGGCGCGAGTGATGCTTTTGCCAATACTGCAAATCAGCGCGATGCCTTTCGATATAAAATCGTACCGGCGCGTTCGCCGAGCTCGCGCCGCCATAATGTATTGCCTCCGCTGAGGGAACAAAGGCCAGCTTCCAACCACGCTTCCAAAAGCGTTTGCACCAGTCCATGTCCTCACCGTACATGAAAAACGATTCATCGAGCAGGCCTGCGTCTGCAATCGCTTGGCGCCGGGCCAGCCAAAAACAGCCGCTGAGAATGTCCACGTCGCGGCCGGTATCTTGCGGCCAGTGGCGCAGCGAATAACCGGTGAACAGCCTGGCCCCGGGAAAAAGTGAGTCCAGGGCCAACGCCCGGCAAAACATGTTCCAGACCGTTGGAAATCCCCGGCACGAGCGCTGCAATTTGCCATCGCCACCAATGACCCGGGGACCCGCCATGCCCACCTCCGGGTGTTTCTCGGCGTGCTCGATCAAGCGGTCAATGCAACCGGGCAACACCTTCACGTCGGAGTTGATGAGGCATACATATTTGCCGGTGGCAGCCAAAATGCCAATGTTGTTCGCCCGGGCGAAACCCAGGTTCTCCGGGTTGCGAATGAGCCGGGCTTGAGGATAATCCCGCGCGACCAGATCGGGTGAACCATCCGAGGAAGCATTATCCACCACGATTACTTCCATTGAATGGTGACGTTCTTCGGAAAAAATCGAGGCCAAGCATTGCCTCAGATAGTTCTGCGCATTCCAACTGACAATGATGATCGAAACCATCAAACGCGGGGCGGCTGCGTTTGGATGTCTGGATTCATCGTCTTTCATGGTGGCTGTGGCTGACACCGGCATCAACGAGTACTGACAGTGGATTTTTTTAATTCCCGGTATGGCTTGGTGCCTTGGCTCACCTCTTTCGCAAGCGGAAGCTCCTCGTCCAGATCCAGACACCGCAACACTCCCGGTTGAACTTCCTGATAACGATGGCCGTGCTCGGGGCAACGCAGGATCCCCTCCCCGTCTGGATTGCTCAACCGGTTTCCATGGCGGCTCATCCAACCGGTTTGCCGCGCCGGATTGCCCATTACCAATCCATAGTCGGGCACATCTTTCGTTACGACCGATCCGGCCGCCACGAATGCGTACCGGCCGATCGTCACTCCGCATACGATGGTCGCATTCGCGCCGATGGTGCATCCGCGTTTCAAGGTGGTGGTCTCATAAAGCGAATGCCGGTTGACCTGAGACCGTGGGTTGGTGACGTTCGTAAGGACGCAGGATGGCCCCAGGAACACGTCATCTTCAATCACAGTTCCCGTATAGACGGAAACGTTGTTTTGAATCTTGACGTTGCTTCCTATGATTACGCCTCCATCCACATTGACATTCTGGCCCAAGATGCATCGCTCCCCGATTTTGGCGCCCTTCATGACGTGACTGAAATGCCAGACCTTGCTTCCAGTCCCGATCACCGCTCCCTCGTCCACAACGGCGGTGGGGTGCGCAAAGTATCCCGACGGGGATGAGGCAACCGTCGCCGCCGGGTTGATGGATTCGCCATCCGCATCCAGACTGCGTTGGGCGGCCTGCAACACCGACAAAACGCGCAAGCCTTCAAGCCCATCCGTCCGCGGCGGACGGCGGTGAGTGCAGCATTCAACAAAATGCTGGCATTCATTCCTGAGCGGCTCGGATTCCGGCACGACGACGGGTTCGCCTTGAAGTTTATTGGGTGTAGGCACTTGCCCGTTTGTCCAGGTCAGATATTGGCGGTAGATGACCAGCTTTTCGGCCCATGGCTTGGTGTCATCAAAAACGGCAATTCCGGAAGAACCCACCACGGTCAATTTCTGTTCCTTGAATGGGTTGAGCCAGCTGACAAAAACATGGGCGCGAACCCCGCTGCTGAAACGCATGGTGGTCAGCGTGGTATCAGCCACTCCCTGACTCAGATATTCGCCGCCGCTGCACCGAACCCGGTCCGGCAACTGGCCGCTGGCCAGCGACAGGATGACTGAAATATCATGCGGGGCGAAACTCCAAAGGGCATTCTCCTCCCGGCGGATCTTGCCCAGGTTCAGACGGTTGGAAATGATGTAATGGAGCTTGCCCAGATCGCCTTGCGCCAGCAGCGAATGCAGGGCCTGCACACACGGATGGTACTGAAGCAAATGACCGACCATCAGAACCCGGCCGAGTTCTTCCGCCAACCGGACAACTTCATCCGCCTCGCTCAGTTGAAGGCAGAGTGGTTTCTCCACAAACACATCCTTGCCGGCGTTGAGGGCCGCCTTCACCAGCGAATAATGCATGGCGGCCGGGGCCGCGATCGCCACGGCACTGATGTCCGGATTTTTCAGCGCCGTTTCAAACGTTTCGGCAACCGCAACTCCCGGCGCGATTTGTTTGGCTGTGGCCCGTCCTGCCTCGGCCGGGTCGCATACCAGCGCAAGCGAGTTCAGCGCGTGAAAATTGCGGACCAGATTCTTGCCCCAGTAGCCACAACCCAATACGGCGATCTTCGGATTCATACCAGCACTCCTTCCGGTCGCACCGTCTTCCCCAATGCTTGGTGAAGCGTGGCGATGACCTTGTCCTGGTCTGCTTCGCTGAGAAACGGATGCATCGGCAGGCTGAGGACTTCGCGCGAGGCTTTTTCTGATTCCGGAAAATCCCCCCATTTGTAGCCCAACGAGCCAAAGATCGGTTGCTCGTGCAGGCACTTCGGATAATAAACGGCGGTGGGAACGCCTGCTGCTTTCAGTTGTTCGCCGATTTTATCGCGGTCCGCGACGCGAATGGTGTACTGCGCGTAAACGTGCGTGTTTGCAGGAGCAACGACCGGCACCGCACAGCCTTCCTTGAGAGACGCGGAATAGCGGGCCCCAATGCGGCCGCGTTCCTTTGCCTCCCACTCAAAATGCGGCAATTTGGCCAACAGGATGGCGGCTTGAAGAGTGTCGAAACGCCCGTTCATGCCCAGGAGCGTGTGATGGTGGCGCTTGACTCCACCGTGAGTGCGAATGGCCTTCATCTTCTCGGCCAGACCATCGTCATTGGTGAACAACGCGCCCCCGTCACCATAACAACCGAGCGGTTTTGCGGGGAAGAAACTGGTGCTGCCAATGGCCGTCACACCGCAACTGCGACGTCCGCGTTGTGTCGCCCCAAAACTTTGAGCGCCATCTTCGATGACCGGAATCCCATGCTTGGCGGCAATGGCGTTGATGCGGTCATAGTCCGGCATCTGGCCGAATAAGCTCACCGGCAGAAGCGCCTTGGTCTGGGGAGTGATTGCCGATTCAATGAGATCCACGTTGATATTGTACGTGGTCGCATCCACATCAACGAACACCGGGCGGGCCCCGACCAGGCCAATCACTTCGGCCGAGCTGATCCAGGTAAATGGAACCGTGATCACCTCGTCACCCGGCCCGATGCCCAGGGCGCGCAAGGCGATTTCAAGGCTGTCGGTGCCGCTGGACACCGTGATGGCATGTTTGACGCCGACATATGCTGCCAGAGCTTGTTCCAATTCCGCGATTTCCGGACCCATGATGTAATGGCCGTGGGCCAGCACCCGCTGGATGCGATCGTCGGTCTCGGTTTTATAGCGATGGTACTGTTCTTTTAGATCAATGAATTCCATGTAACTCCTTGGATGAATCGTGGCGTGAAATCTGGTCTATCCTCACTTCGCCACTGGGCGAAAGGTGCCGGGATTGGGCAATGGGCAGTTGGACAATTCCCGCAGGAGGGAAATGTATTTTCTCTTCTCATTGCTCCAGAAAAATTTATTCCGGATCGAGATCGCTTTTTGATGGTAATGCATCAGCAACTCCGGATCCTCGGCAAGCCGGTCAAGCGCCGCCCGGAGCGATTCCGGGTCACCCGGTTCATAATACAAACAGTCCGTCTCGCCAAAGTAATAGGAAATGGCCGCATTCCTCACGGTGATGACCGGCAAGCCCATGGAAGTATATTCCAGCATCTTCAACGGGAGGGCATAGTTGGTCATGGAAGATATTTCCAGTGGCACCAGGCCGACGTTGGCGTCGGAAATGATCCCGGGAATGTCGTGCATGGGATAAAACCGGTTGTCAAAATGCACGAAACTCTCCAGCCCCGCAGCGGCGATGAGTTTTTTGAATTCGTCGCTGAAGTCCCCTTCCCCGATGATCTTTACGGACATCTTGTCCTTGTTCCTGACCTGGGACAAAGCCTGCACCAGGGTACGCAAACCATAACGTTCCAGGATTGTGCCGTGGAAAATCAACCGCAGCCGGCCATCCGCCTTGTAATTGGGATTGAGGGCGAAAACCTCATCGTCGGCAAAATTGGCGATGACCTGGATGGAATCCGGAGCCAATCCATGTTTCACCAGGATCAGATCCTTGACCGGATCATGCACGGTGAGGACGCGATCAGAATACCAGGCGCTCAATTTTTCCTGCCACAGAAGCAGCTTGAAGAAAAAGCCCTGGTCACCCGACTTGAACTTGGATGCGAACGTATTCGGCATGGGGTCATGGATGTCCAGGAGGATTTTGGCGCCCATCAACTTGGGAATCAAAGTGGAAAAGACCAGGAAATCGGGCATGTTATTGACGTGCACGACCGCATAGGGCTTTCTGAAAGCCAGGATGGCCGATTTGAAAAAACAACGGATGAAGAAGACCAGATAAGCCAGCACGTAACTGAACAGCCCGCGCCCTCGGTAGCGGTACTGATTGACATGAAGCACGCGGACACCCCGGACCATTTCCACCAGGGGATCGCCCTCGCGGCGCAAGGCAATGAAATCAACATCAAATCCACCATTCACGGCTGCTTCGGCGGCACGAATCACCCGTGGATCGGTACGGTAATTCGTGTACGCGATCATCAGGATTGAGCCAGCTGGGGTCGGGGGTTGGTTCATGAAAAGATTTTTGTCTCCAGTCCGCCGATCAGGCGGTTGAAAGCCGCGGTGAGCTCAGGATTCTCCAGCACGTTTTCAGGATGAACCAGCATGACGATATCCCGTTCCTTGGCGTTGATCATCAGCCAATCAACGGTAAATGCGATGGTATCTCTCCAGTGTGGCTCCAGCCAGAAAGCGGCGGGAAAGTTCAAGACTCCGCCGGGACCGTGCTTTGGCGTCAAAGCAGGATCTTCCAGATTTCCAAGGAACAGACGCATGCCAGCTTCGCGCGCCCATTCCAGATATCGCTGCGGTTCGTAAGGGGCAAAGTGATGATAGCCATATCTGGCACCGCCGGAACCATGCTTGGAAAACGCGTTAACCCGCCGGCCGATATGCCGCTCAAGTGTTTCCTTTTCCCTGGAAAAACTGGCAAAGGAACGCGAATCTTCCAGGTGCAGGCCGATCTCGTGACGGCCTTGTTCGAGTAATTTCATTACCGGTCCCGAAGGAAGCGTGCAGCGGCGAAAAAACGCATAAGCCCGCGCACCCTTTCCGTTCAACAGACACAACATTTCTTCCAGCTCTTTGAGATATCCCAGAGCAGGGACTTTTGGAAAATAGAAGTCCGAGCTTAACCGGCTCAGAACGTGCCGATGCACAGGATTCTTCCCGTACGGTCGGTCGATATCAAGACGAACAATAAGAGCCACAGTTCCTCCAAAACCTCAACCGAAGAAAGCCTCCCTTCGCTTTCACTAAAACCTCCCGCCCGAGCGGGCAACTACGACTGCGACTCCCCGATCAAACCCGGCGCATCCTCACGACGGCTGCCAACGGCGATACCCTATTCACAAAACAAGCAAGCCGGGCGCAGGCCATCACACGTCATTCAGCTGTTCCTGATACAACTTGGACGGAACGTAGGATCGTGTTTTATTGAGAACGGTGGTGACATTGGCCTGTGATTCGGCAAGCAAGGAAACCACTTTTTTGGCGACTTCTTGATTGGTTTTCTCTGATTCGATCACCAGCAATACCATGTCCATGAGTCTCGCCAAACGGGGTGTCATGCTGGTCTGGGTCACCGCAGGCATGTCAAAAATGATATAGTCGTAGTCACTGGCCTTGAGTTTTGGGATCAGACCCATCAAATGTTTGGGCAAAACGCCTGGGAGTTTGCCACTGCTCTCCATCGGCTGAGCCGCCACGTACAGGTTCTTTTGAATCAACGCGCTCTTCCTGGCTTCCGTCTCCAAAACATCGTCCACACCACAACCCAGCTTCCCCTTGTAAAATTGTTGGGCCGCCCCGCCCTCCGTGTTCATGTCCACCAGCAGCACATTCCCGTCGCCAGTCTCCGAGAGTGATGCCGCCAGTCCGGCGGCGACACTGGTCACGCCGGCCCCCCGGCCACAGCTGGTCACGGCGACCAGCTTGGGATTATGGGTCACTTTCTTGATTTCAAAGTTGACGATCAACCGGTCGCGCAACCCGTCGCAAAAGCGGCGCAATGGATGCTGCCGGTCCCAAGGAACCAGGGAGGCAGTTGGTGATGCGTTTTTTCCGGCACTCTCGGTCAGGAGCAAAGGAGTCTTGCCGCTTGTTTTTGCCAGTGAGTAGCCGTTCTTGCTGAAATCCGGGATGGAAATGTAAAGGGGCAATCCCAACTTCGTTTCAATTTCCACCGGACGTTTGAGCGAGCGGTCCAAAAACAATTCGATGAGCAGCGCCAGCGCCAGTCCAAACGCGATGCCGCCAACACCCAGAATGGCCGCCTTTTTTTCGACTTTCTTTGACCACTGTTTGCCCGCAGGCGACGGGTATTGAATGATTCCGATGTTTGGCGCCTTGCCGGCCCCGAGCATGCCATCAAGGCGGGCCTGCTCCAGATTACGCAAAAAATATTCCAGTTCGGCTTCCTGCCGGTGTTGTCGTTGTTCCAATTCCGCAATGGTCGCCTTTGATTCGTCAATCTTCGCCGCATCGCTCTGAATCTGGGTGAGTTGGGAAGTGAGGTTCTTTTTCCTGGTTTCCAGCATCGCGATTTGGGCCTCATTATCCACCAGGCTGATGGTCGCATGGTCCGCCTGCCCCAGCGGCACGCCCAGACTCGCCAATCTCGGCTCCTCCGCCTCAAGTTTCTTCTTGAGGGTTTCATTGCCCGCGATTTGCGCACGCAAATCCTTGATCGGCACGCTCTGCTCAGTGTACTGAAGCAGAAGTTCCTGCTCCTTTTTCCGAAGTGTATCCAGCCGTTTGCAGAGATTCTGGTAGGCATCCACCTTGTCCGGGGAAATGGTCGCGGTTTCTCCATTGGTGGATTGAGTCGCCGAAGCCGTGGCATTGGAGACGGCCTTCGACATCTCCTTGCGTTCAACCAACTCCTCTTCAACCGCGAACAATTTTGCGCGAATTCGAGACAACTGCTCGTCGAAACTCTTATCCGCGTCATCAATCGAAAAGACCCCCGCGGTGTTCTTCGCCTGCTTGAGCTCCTCCTTGGTCTGGCTGAGTTCCTTGTACAGCCGGTTGGTTTCCTGGATGGAATAATCGCTGGACATCACACTTCCAAGATGGACCTGGGTGTGCTTTTTGAAATAACAGGCAATAATCTCACTGAGAATGGACTGCACCATCTCCGGGTCCGGGTGTTGCAGGGTAACGTCAATGACACTGTTGCCGGGAGTGGAATCGACGATTAAATTCTTGGCGATCAAACCGGCCGCCGCATTGGTGTTGTTGCCGCCCCCGACCTTGGCGAGGATTTTTTCCGCCCCGATCGTTTGTACGGCGTCCATTATCACATCGAGACTCTGCAGAATTTTCAATTCCGTCAAAATGATGCCGTAACCAGGGCCATTCGGTGACACCGTTGTGTTGGGATCTTCGCCGTTTGGGTTGAACGATCTCCCCTGAACCACGTAAAGAATGTCCAGTTCGGCCTTGGATTCGTACAACGGCGGTTTGCAAAGAAGCAATGCCAACGACGCCAGCATGCCGAATGCGGAAAAAAACAGAATTTTCCACTTATGCCGGAACAGAATGAAATAAATGTCTCCCAGAGACATTTTTCCAGGCGGTGCTTCGTTTTTTTTGAGACTCATGCCGAAGAAGTCCGGGCCATCCCCGACTCAACCCTTCAGCGGAAGGGTTTTCACTATCCGGGCGGGGTTGCCCACCACGATCGCGCGCGGTGGCACATCTTTCGTCACCACGCTCCCCGCCCCGATCATCGCATCCTCCCCAATGGTGATGCCACAAAGCAGCGTGGCCCCGGAACCAATTGAAGCGCGCTGTTTGACCAGTGTTGGGATACACTTCCAGTCTGCGTCGGTCTGCAACTGGCCGTCACCTTTCGTGGCCCGGGGATGGAGATCGTTGGTGAAGGTGACGTTATGGCCGACAAAGACACCGTCTTCGAGCGTCACTCCTTCGCAAATAAAGGTATGGCTCGAAATTTTGCAACACTTCCCGATTTTGACCCCCCTTTGAATTTCAACGAAGGTCCCGATTTTTACGTCGTCACCAATTTCACAACCATACAGGTTGACAAACCCGTGGAGGCGAACGTTTTTACCCAACCTGACATCCGGAGCAATCTGTTGCAGCGGCGGCTGCGGAAAACTCATAGGGCTGGGCTTGAAGAAGCCTGGCGCGAACGGGACTGAAACTTCAGCCGCAGCTTTCCGCCTGGCTGGCGGGAAGTCTTCTTTTTCCCGATGCCCATGGCTGAAATGCGTATGGCGGCTTTGGAAGTGGGCGGCACCCATCCCTTGTCATTTTCCTGCCCGGAAAGATTGACCGAGCCGCCGCCTCGTTTCAACGATTTGGAAGACGCTTCCAAAATGCGGACCAGTTCGAGACCCTGCTTTCCGCTGGTCAATGGCGTGGTTCCCTGGTTGATGCAATCCAGAAAATGCTGGCATTCGGTTTTCAACGGTTCTTCTTGCTTGAGGTATGGAATATGAACGTCGCCGTAGTGATAGGCATAGTGGAATTCAGCGAACGTGTCATAGTGGGGTGGCCGTTCCACCCGCGCGTCGAACACCCGGATTTTTTCAAGCTGGGATACGTCGTCATAAACGATCATTTGTTTGCTGCCCACGATGGTCATTTCCCTGATTTTTCTTGGGTCGAGCCAGCTGCTGTGAATGATGGCCGAGCGATCTCCCGGGAAATTGAGCCACATGGTCGTCACGTCCTCCACCCCGGGAGTGATATGCGCGCTGCCCTCACAATTAATGGTTACGGCTTCCGTTTCCATGATGTGCAAAATAATGGCAATGTCATGGGGCGCCAGATCCCAGGCGACGTTGATGTCTTTCTGGAAGAGCCCCAGATTCAACCGTCGGGCACAGATGTATCGTATGTCCCCAATATCCCCACGCTGGACGATTTCCTTTATTTTCCTCACTGCGGGTGAATACAGGAAGGTATGTCCCACCATCAGCACCAATCCCTTTTCCTTGGCAATAGCAATCAACTCTTCACATTCCTGGGACGAGGCCGCCATCGGCTTTTCAATAAAGGTGTGTTTGCCGGACAAAAGACTTGCCTTGGCCATCGGGAAATGTGATTTGACGGACGTGGCGATGACGACCGCATCGAGGCCCACACCGTTGAGCATGTGACTGTAATTGGTCTCCCCGGCGACCTCAGGGTACAGCGATTTAAGGTGAGTCAGGCGATTTTCACTGACATCACACATCATCTTCAGGCTGCAATCGGAGAGCGATCTGAAATTGCGAATCAAATTCGGCCCCCAATAGCCGCAGCCTACCACTCCAACTTTTATCGGTTTTGTCATATTATAAATTAAGTTTTGTCTCCTTCCGCACCCATGCATCGTCCCCGTGAGAAGCATGAACCACACCAACGAGCGGGGCCTTGGTAAAGGAATAGGGAGTTGCCGCACTGTTGGCATAGCTGGCTTTCGGATGCACCGGACGAGAAGGGGGTTTCCGGGTGAGTCGCGCTTCCACCATTTGAATAAGCAGGGCTGGAACCGTCATCAGTATGATTTTCAAATCCCACCAGAGCGTTTTATTCTTTGCATACTTGATGTCCAATTGAATCATTTCCACAAAAGTGGTCTTGTTTTTTCCGCTCACCTGCCAGAGCCCGGTCAGGCCGGGAACCGTTTCAAAGCGCTCCTTCTGCCAGGGCAGATATTGTTCATATTCATAGGGTAAACACGGACGCGGGCCCACCAGACTCATTTCACCCCGCAGCACATTGATCAGTTGGGGCAACTCATCCAAGCCCGAGGCGCGGAGCAACACCCCAAAAGGAATAATTCGCGGATCGCCCTTGGAGTCCATTTTTGTCATGGGGGTATTGGAATTCATCAGTTGCTGAAGATGTCCCTGGTGCGTGGTCGTGTCGGCATCCACAAACATGGTCCGAAATTTGAAACACATGAAACGTTTGCCCTGGTAACCGACGCGCTCCTGCATGAATAGAATCGGCCCGCGGGAACCGCTTCGTATCAATAACGCCACAAACAGAGACAGTGGAATCAGAAATGGGAGGGCCAGCAAGATGAGCAGAACATCCAGTGTGCGCTTCCAGTGTAAGCCCTGTTCCGCCTTCGTAGAAATGGAACGGTTTGCCGACCGAACCTCAATAGAAAAATCCATAAGTAAAAAATCTAAAAACTCCAAAACCAGGTTGCATTATTCTGAAACAAAGCTCCGCACTTGTTCGTCCGAACCAGTTCCGACGAAACTTTCAATTACCCTCACCATTCCCATTTTGTTAGTTTCCACGGTTGGGAAACTCTTTAACCTTGAACTCAACCAACAGATGCTGCGGCATTCCGCCCCAACGGCGCCGCCAGCATGGGAACCAAATTTGCCACCCCATTACCCTCAATAACCACCGAATTCTCATCCACTTCAGCCGGCGTGGGGCGCCCCAAAACATCAAGCAATACCTGCACGCGCCTTCTGGCTGGCATAACACGCAATACAAACGCACGCATGCCACTAAAGGCCCCTTCGGCCACAATGACTTCGTCTCCTGGCGAAAGCCGGTCTTCAACTGTCATTGTCTCTTCCCCTTCAAAACATTCCTTCAACTCTTCGATGACCGTATCCGCTATCCTCGGGATTTTGTTTGCAAAATGCACGATCGTACTCACTCCACTCGTGCGTCTTATTTCAATCAACTTCTCTTCGATCAAACATCGAAAAAAAATGTAACAGGGAAACAGCGGTTCGCTTATCCGCATTACTCCCCGCCGCGTAGCCCGCTCAATACGCAATCGCGGGTGAAAGACCTCCAAATTCAAATTCTTTCGCAAATTTGCGGCTGCAATGTGCTCATGCTTGGGCTTCGTTCGAGCACAATACCAAGCTGGAGATTCCATATTCATCTTAAATTGAATAACCAAACACGTCAGGCCATGCCCTTGGGACCAGTCGGGGGCGCCAAAACAATTGCATTAAAATTAGTATTCAGCCTCAACTTAAACCTCCATCAACTACAATAGTTAAAATTCTTGTGATGATTATAGATTTTCTGCTGGAAAATGCAATATATTTCGGAACCGTTCAATACGTTGATACACAATATGTTAAGCGATACCGTCGCAAATTTTGAACTAGAATCCAACGCCAAAAGGTCGAAAACTGACTAAAAATGAGGCACTGACTATGGAAGTGATAAAGCGAAGCAAACCCTCCCGAAGAACAAAGTTTCCAGAGTTCCTGAAAAAACAACCCTATGATCCCAAACTGTAAAACCATGCACCTTCCTGGAAATTACCAAGTAGCCGGCCAATTTTCGTGCGTTTTCTTGACTCCGAGATGGAATCCGGATTCATCTTGATAACCCAAGGGCACATGACTTGCCAATAATTCGCGCAATTTCGCCATAACCGCAATCAAAAGCAGATTTAGCGCAAAGGCATGCAACCATGTTTTATGCATGTTTCAATCCCAGCATTAGCGATGCCAACATAGGCTGAAGCAACAACTTGAGCTCTATTCGTACACTTGCGTCCAATTTTCATGCAGGGTGTCTGATTTTAATCCACCTCTGTCTTTCATAACCCTTTTAATTAGTGATTCGCAAGTGACACGCCAAGTTTCAGGAGCTTTTGCACATCAGCATCCGATTCCGCCTCGGCGTAGATTCGCAGAACCGGTTCCGTTCCGGAGCCGCGCAACATGAGCCAGGACGAATCCGCCGCGACGAATTTTACACCGTCGAATGCTTTCACCCCCGCCAAAGGCGAGCGCAAAAGTTTGTCGGGAGGATTATTTTTCAGGAATTCCATCAGCGATGCGCGCTTTTCAAGCGGATAATGTGCGTCAAACCGCCCGTAACGATGCGGCCCGAATTGTTTTTCCAGTTTCGCCAGCATTTTGATCACCGACACCCGTTCAGTCGCGAGCAATTCCAGCAACATCAACCCGGCGGCAATCCCATCGCGCTCGGGAATGTGGCCGGGGAACCCAATCCCACCGCTTTCTTCTGCACCGAGCAGTACGCCGCCTTTGAGCATCTCGGCGCAGATATATTTGAAGCCTACGCCGGTCTCGACCAGTGGCAGGCCGTAAGCCGCGCACATTTTGTCCATCATCGAAGTCGTCGTCAGCGCCTTGACAACACGCCCCCTGCCCTTTCGATTTACAATCAGATGGTGCAGCAAAAGGCAGATAATCTGGTGGGTGGTCAAATAATTGCCATGGCCGTCCATGCCGCCCACCCGGTCGGCGTCACCATCGGTCACTAGGCAGATGTCATGCGGATGCATTCTGAGAAATGCCTGGCTGCGCGCGTAATTCTGGACGATCGGTTCGGGATTGATGCCGCCGAACAGCGGGTCGTGATTGCCGTTCAAGGTGGTAACCCGACAGGTCGTGCCCGCGAGCAATTGTTCAAAACAGCCCGCGCCGACGCCAAATAATGCGTCATGCGCGAACCGGAGTTTTGATTTCGCGATGAGGTTGAAGTCCACCAGTTTCTTGAGCGCGGCGTAATGCGCCGGCCGAACATCGGCTATTTTGATTTGTCCGGCCTGGATGGCATCGGCCAGCAGTGCCGATTTTACCGGGTACCGATCAAGAAACCCCTCGACAGACTGGCACGTTTTGGAATCGGTGGAACCGCCATAATCCGATTTGAGTTTGAACCCATTGAAAATCGGCGGATTATGGCTGGCGGTGATCATCACGCCGCCGATGGCGTGTTGGGCTTTGACTGCGAATGACACCGATGGAGTCGGGGTTGGCTCGGGGGTGAGAAGGACCTGGAAATCATTCCCGGCGAAAACTTCCGCGGTAATTTGTGCAAATCGATCGGACAAGAAACGCCGGTCATAGCCGACGATGACCTTCTTTTTCGCGCCGGGCACCGGGTTTGCGCCCCAATAATCTGCCGTCGCCTGGGCCACGCGGGCTACGTTTGCAAAAGTGAAATCCTCCGCGATGACCGCGCGCCAGCCATCTGTACCAAATTGGATTTTAGCCATATTCAGAAGTTCAGACTTTCAAATCCGCCAAAGCCGGGTCGTGGGCGTTGACAATTTGCCGCATTTTTTTTACCGCGGCACGCATATTGTGCGGATGAAACAAGGACGTGCCGCTGACAAACGTGTCGGCGCCGGCACGGGCACATTCGGCGGCAGTTTGAAAATTGATCCCGCCGTCCACGCTGATGCGGTAGGGTGATTTCTTCTCGCGCCGCCAGGCTTCAGCCTGCTGGATTTTGGGAAGTGTTTCGTGGATAAATTCCTGCCCGCCAAATCCGGGATTGACCGTCATCACCAGGAGCAAATCAATCTGATCCAGGTAAGGCTGAACCTCGGCGATGGCGGTGGGCGGATTGACGGCCAGGCCTACTTTTTTGCCGAGTGATTTGATTTTCCAGATTAGGGATGCGACCTGTTCCCCGAGTTCCACGTGAACAATGAGTTCGTCCGCGCCGGCCCTGGCGAAGGGTTCGAGCAGAATTTGTGGCCGCGAGCACATGAGGTGGACATCGAAAAACATCTTGGTCAACGGCCGGACAGCGCGAACTACTTCCGGGCCAAAGGAAATGTTCGGAACGAAGTGGCCATCCATGATGTCGAGGTGCAGCCAATCGCCGCCAGAACGTCCGGCGCGCTCGACCTCCTTGCCAAATCGGGCGTGATCGGCAGCCAGCAACGAAGGTGCAATTATCATGCCCAGATTTAAACCAAAAGCGCAGGCAAAGAAAAGTTGGAATATATGGCAGTGGCACAACCTCCCGGGCCGGTTTCAGCCGTGTTTGTCATCCAAGCCCCGGCGCACGGTCAACGCGAGCACCTGTGGCTGGTAGGGTTTCTGCAGAAAATTCAACTCCGGTTCCAGCTTGAAATCCTTCCCCACAATGTCAGCGCTGTAACCACTGGTGAAAATGACCTTTAACTCCGGGCGTTCGGCCCTCAACTTTTCTGCCAGTTCCCGGCCGTTCATGTTGTCGGGCATGACCAGGTCGGTGAACAACAGGGCGATTTCGTCCTTGTGTTGGCGCCAGACCTCGATGGCTTCGGCGCCATTACCGGCCTGCAGGATTTTATAGCCGTATTTCTGGAGGACACGCGAAACGAGCTCCCGCACGGGTTTCTCGTCCTCCACCAGCAATATGGTCTCACTGCCGCCACGGACCGTGATTTGTGTTGTCGGCCGTTCAGCCTCGCTCTGTGCCGTGCCGGCATAAGGAATAAAAATACGGAAGGTCGTCCCTTTGCCAAGCGTGCTTTCCACTTCAATCCAGCCCTGGTGCTGTTTGACAATGCCATAAACCGTTGCCAGTCCCAGGCCGGTTCCCTTGCCGACCTCCTTGGTGGTGAAGAAAGGTTCAAAGATGCGCTGAAGATTTTCCTGGGGAATGCCGCAGCCAGTGTCGGACTTGCTCACACTGACAAAACGTCCGACGCGCGCTTCGGGATGGTGTTGAACATGGGCCTCATTCACGTCCACGATGGAAATGCGAATCGCCAGTTGTCCACCCTTCGGCATGGCGTCGCGCGCATTGACGGCGAGATTGAGCAGAACCTGCTCCATCATGCCCACGTCGGCTTCCACTGTGGCCGGCGACAGCGAGTAATTCAATTGCAGCATCACGTCCTCACCCAACAGCCGTGCGAGCAAATCGGTCATGTTGTTGACGATCTTGTTCATATCCAGCTTTTTGGGCTGGATGAGCTGGCGCCGGCTGAACGTAAGCAATTGCCGGGTCAAGGCGGCGGCCCGCTCGGCCGCCTGGGTGATTTGTTGCGCCGAGCGCATCGCGGAGTCGTCCAGATCCGTTGATTGGAGCAACGAGGAGTGGCCGTGGATGACCGTCAGGATGTTGTTGAAATCATGCGCCACGCCGCCGGCCAGTTGGCCGATCGCTTCCATTTTTTGCGACTGCCGCAACTGCTCTTCCAACCGGCGCTGGGTCGTGACGTCCCGAAACAGGCTGAACAGCAACAAGGGCTGCCCGTGCAATTCAATGAATGAATCAGTGGTTTCCAGCGCCATCACCTTGCCGTTGCGCAAAGTGTATTGGCTCTCAATTTTACGATTGGCGGCGCGGGCCAGAAAATGCTCGCGTTGTTTTTTGAGTATGACTTGCGGATCTTCAGAATCGGCATAGACAACGGTAAACAGCTTGCCCTCCAATTCCTCCGCCTTCATGTTCACCAGTTCACAGTAGGCCTTGTTGACGGCGATGATGACACCGTTTCCGTCCGTCAGGCGCATTCCATCCACGGAGTTTTCCCAGACGGAGCGGAACAGCATCTCGGAACTTTGCACCGCCGCCTCGGCGGCGCGTCGTTCGCTGATGTCCCGGACATGCAGCAGCAAAGCCGGTTTGCCACTATATTCCACCCGGCCGGCCCGCACTTCCACCGGGGTGATATTGCCATCGGCGGTGAGGCTCTCGCTCTCGACCCAGGACAATTTGCCGCTCGCCAGCTTTTGAAAATCGCGCCGGGTATTCTCCTCGCTTGACGCTGGAACGAGATCGCGCAAGGCGCTCTTGCCGATCAATTGCTCCCGGGTCAGGCCGTGCAACACGCAGGCGGCAAAATTGACATCCAGTACCATGCCGTCCAGATCCTCGACCAGAATGGCGTCAGGCGAGTTTTCAAAGAGATCACGAAAACGCTGCTGGCTTTCGCGCAAATCCTGTTCCGCCCGGACGCGTTCCAGCGCACCACTGCACTGATCGGCCAAGGTTTGGATCACTTCCAGATCGCGGTCGGTATAAGCCCCGGGGGTATGACTTTGAACGAAGAGCACGCCGATCACCAGCTCACCTTTGCGAATGGGCGCCAGCATGGTCACCGCGGAAAATTGTCTGGCCTCAAAGGAAGATACCAGTTCCGCACCTTTTTTGATGACGCGCTGGACCAGGGCATTGGCGGTTTTGGGCTGTGGCGAGGACGGAATTTCCACCCGCTGTCCCCCGACCGTGGTGATGGTCAGCAACGAAAAAACCTCGTCACGATCGGCAAAATACAGGTCGAGGGCGAAATCATCCCATTTAAAAAGCGCATCGGCGGCTTCACAAATTATTTTTGCCGCCTCGGGACTCGTGGTGGTCGAACTAAGCCGGTGGCCGAGCTTGGAGAAAACTCCATTGCGGTGCTCCGTCCGCAGGCGTTCGGTCACGTTGGTGGCCATGGCCAATGCGGCAAAACGTTCGCCAAAAACAATCGGACTCCAGAAAATCTCCGCGTCAATGAGGCTGCCATCCTTGCGCCGTTGACGCCAGATGAGGTTGCGGCCGGCCGTGTCCGGCAAGATGGGTCCCGGTGGAGCGCCATTCCGCGGTGGCCGGATGTCCGCCAGGGTTTTGGATAGAAATTCTTCGCGCGAATAGCCGTAATGCTTGACGGCGGCCTCGTTGACCTCCAAGAACGCCTGGGTTTCAAGATCAAACACCCACATCGGATTTGGATTGCCTTGAAAAAGCAGACGATATTGTTTTTCGCTGTTGCGCAATTCCTCCTCCGCCCGCCAGCGATCCGTCACGTCGCGGCAATTGGCCACGATGCCGGCTATTTCCGGATCCTGCAAACGATTCTGTCCGATCAATTCCAGATGCCGCCACTCACCGTTTTTATGCCGGTTGCGAAATTGGACTTTCACCGTCCGGTCCGGCTGATCGAGCGCAAATTGAAACGCCTCCTTCACGCGCAAAACATCATCGGAATGCATGAATTCGAAGGCGGAGCGTCCGCGCAATTCCTCCGGGGTGTATCCCTTCACGCGGGCGATCGAGGCGCTGGCATAAATATAATTCCCTTCCCGGCTCAGAATGATGAGCACGTCGAGCGAATTTTCCGTGAGCGTGCGAAAATATTTTTCACGCCGGACCAGTTCCGTTTCCGCCTCGCGCCGCCGGGCGCGTTCTTCCGCCTCCTGCACCGCCCGGCGGACGGCCGACGGCAACCGATCCGGACTTTGTTTGAGCAAATAATCGGTGGCGCCCGCCTTCAAGCTCTCAATTGCCGCCTGTTCCCCAATCGTGCCGGAAACCAGGATGAACGGGATGTGTGGGTCCTTCTGCCTGACAATGGCCAGGGCATCCAAACCGGAAAAGGAAGGGAGGTGAAAATCCGAAATGATGATGTCATACGTGCCCTTCTCCAGGGCCTCCACCAGGGCGGCGCGATCGCCGACACAATTGACCTCGGCGTCCAACCCATCGTGGGCGAACATCGAACGGACCAGCTCGGCAAAATCCGGCTCGTCTTCAAGGTGTAAAACTTTCAGCTTCCTATTCATTTTTGGCCACGAGCACCACCTGATATTCCGGACAACAAACACTCAATCGTTCCGAAAGTAAAGCGTGATGAGCCAGTTCCCTGTTGACATCCAATTGAATTTGAATACATTCAACGCCCTTTCAGCTAAGATATTTTATATGCCGAACACGAAATCAGCCGAACGCCGGGCGCGCAGCAATGAACGCAAACACCAGCACAATCGCAGCGTCAAATCGCACCTGCGCCGCCTGGAAAAAGATTATCGCGCCTTGCTCGCCGATGGCAAGAAAGCCGAGGCCGTCAAATTCCTGCCCGGGGTCCATTCCGCGTTCGACAAGGCCGTCAAAGCCGGCGTGCTTCCCCGCGCCACCGTCAACCGGAAGAAGTCGCGCCTCGCGGTGGTGCTGAACTGAACAGTTTCGATTGGAACAGGCCCATTTTCGCCAGGCGAAATTTCAAGCCGATGGCCAGGCAACCCAGGCCGTACTTCACGCTGCGCTGAAAATTGATCGAGGAGGCCTCCTTGAAGTATTTCGTCGGGCAGCTCACCTCGCCAATTGTAAACCCGTGCCAGAAAATCTGCGCCAGCATCTGGTTGTCGAAAACGAAATCATCGGAATTGTTTGACAGGTCAAGCCGTTCCAGGATCTCCCGCGAAAACGCACGGTAGCCGGTGTGGTATTCGGAAAGTTTTGCGCCCAGCAGCACATTCTCCGCGAGCGTCAGGAAACGGTTCGCCACATATTTCCAGACCGGCATTCCGCCCTTGATTGAGTAACCGCCCAGAATGCGGCTGGCCAGCACACACGGATGCAGCCCGTTGGCCACGATGGAAGCCATCGCCGGAATCAGCTTGGGGGTGTATTGATAATCCGGATGGATCATGATGACAATATTCGCGCCGGTTTCCAGCGCGAGCCGGTAGCACGTTTTCTGGTTGCCGCCGTAACCCATGTTGCGCTCATGCACATGGACCCGCACCCCCAGCAGCGACGACGCCACCGCCACCGTGTCATCGCGGCTGTGATCATCCACGAGGATGATTTCATCCACGATGCCCTGCTGGAGAACTTCATCAACGGTCTGGGTGACAGTTTTGGCCGCATTGTACGCCGGCATGACCACCACAATTTTTTTTCCGAAATACATTGGCTCTGACGTTTCGTCCATCCTGCCCGAACCGCTCAAGACCTTGAAGCGAAATCTGCAAAAGCGCCGCGACCCATGCCGCCTGGACAAATTTAAACCCACTTTGGCAGCGTCCGAATTTATCGGAGCGCGGAGGATTGCTCCGCGAGTTTTTGACCGTTGCCGGCACTTGCGGAGCAATGCTCCGCGCTCCGCCCGTTCAATTTGGGACACTACCTCCCTCCTTGAAGCCAAAAATTGCTAAGTTCATGGCAAAAACCCGCTTGTTTCACCACGGAGGATGACCTATGCTGGTGTCGTTGTGAAAAAACAGGCGCCCGATTATCAGATCATTGACGGTCATTGTGCCGGGCCTGCGGTCTGCCCGTTGAACCACGTTGCCGCCGGCACCACCGTTTGCATCAAGGAGCTGGTGGCGACAGACGAAACCCGTGACCGGCTGCGTGAAATGGGCCTCGGCGAGGAACAGCACATCAAACTCGTGAGCAGCAAGGCCAGTGTCATCTGCCAGGTGTGCAATGCCCGCCTCGCCCTGAGCGAAAAACTGGCCCAGGCCATTCTGGTTGAACCGTTGTCTTCATCCGCCGCCTGAAATTTTTATGCCCGACGCCCCCCAGCCGCTGAGTTCGGTTGCCGTGGGATCGACGGCCACGGTCACTGAAATCAAACTTCCCCCCGAAAGCCGCCCGCGCCTGATGGAAATGGGTTTGCTCGTCGGCAGCGCGGTTCAACTGGTTCGCTTTGCACCGTTGGGTGACCCGGTCGAAATCCGGGTCCGCGGCTACAACCTCACATTGCGAAAACACGAGGCGGACCAAATCCTGGTAAAACCAAATTCCTGAGCGCGCCCGCGCAAACGATGATGAGCGACGGAACTTCCGCCAATCCAGCGTCACCTTACGTCATCCTGACGGGCAATCCGAATTGCGGCAAAACCACCTTGTTCAACGCGCTTACGGGCTTGCGCGCCAAGGTCGGCAATTACGCCGGCGTCACCGTTGAGCGCAAGGAAGGCCGTTTGCTGGGGGTGCCGGCGAATGCAAACATCCGCGTCCTCGATCTGCCCGGGACGTACAGTCTCAGCCCCAATTCGCTGGACGAGCAGATTTCCCGGGACGTGCTGCTCAACCGGC
>CAZKTW010000025.1:0-23560 GCA_964555775.1 uncultured Bifidobacteriaceae bacterium
AGCAACGGCGCAATCAAAAAAACAAACGCCCACGACGCCAGCACCGTGGATTCGATGAATTTCCACCGGAAAATGGTCTGGGTCGGGATCGGCAGTGTCAGCAGAAACGTCGTCTCCCGGTTGCGGAACAAATTGGTGTAGCCGATGATGAGATTGCTCAGCAGCAGCAGCGCAAATAAGAAGGCAAACAGCACGTACATCAGCCGCTCGGTAAGCACCGCGCCCAAACCCGGGAATTTTGCAATGAACCTCAACCCGTGATAAAACAGCCCGAAAGACACGACAAGGTAACCGGCAACGAACAGCCCAATGGTGCTCGTCAGCAACCGGGATTGATTGCGCACCGACAAAAACCGGCGCCAGCTTTGCAGGGCGTTGACGCGCAGCAGCAACCATAACGGGGCAGGCTTTGATTGAACGGAACCGGCAGGCATGGCATCAAACTATCGCTGAAGTACGCTGGAAGCAATATCTGCAGTATGCCGGGCTTCGGTTTTAAGGTAGGTTTGGAGTTGCCAATGAGATTTAGAAATATCAGCCGTCGCCAGTACATCCTGGCGACATTACTCTTAGCCCCGGCCGCAGTGATGGCTGATGCCGGCTGGATTGAGCCGGCCTGGATAAAGGTCCGGCGACTTCGGTTGAGTCAGGGCGAACCTACCCACCGCTTCGTTCATTTCAGCGATTTGCACCACAAAGGCGACCGGGCGCATACCCAATCCGTCGTGGACACGATCAATTCGTTGTCACCGGATTTTGTGTGTTTCACCGGCGACATCATGGAAGAAGGAAAATATCTGCCGGAAGCGCTTGAAATTCTGTCCGGCATCAGGTCGCCCCTCTATGGCGTTCCGGGCAACCATGATTATTGGAGCCGCGTGCCGTTTGCCGGCATCCGGCAATGCTTTGCCGCCACCGGCGGCGCCTGGCTCGTGGACGAGCAACGGGTGATTGCCGGTGGGAGAATCAACCTCGCCGGCATGGCCCGCCGGGGTCCCGGCCATCCGCTGCCGACGGCCGATCCAGGGATGAAAAACATCCTGCTGGTGCATTATCCGGCGTGGGTCAAGCAATTGGCGGGACAGAAATTTGATTTGGTGCTGGCGGGACATTCGCACGGCGGACAGGTGCGCATCCCCTTTTACGGCCCCGTCATCGTTCCCTATGCCGTGGATGAATATGACCTGGGCTTGTTCCAGACCGCGGCCGGCCCGCTGTATGTGACTTCCGGCATTGGCTGGTTTCCGGTCCCCATCCGCTTCAATTGCCGCCCTGAAATCGCGGTGATGGAAATTTGATCCAGGGGCGGCTTGTTTGCCGTTGAAGCCGGGGCAGGCGGTTTGTATGGTGCGGGCGATGTCGCCGCCGGAAACCAAAACGTCCCCGCTGGCTTCGCCCGCTCGCGGGGGCGAAGCAACATCAGCGTTGCGCAGGCCCGTGACGGCGTTGTGGGGTGTCGGCGGCGAACGCGCGGCACAACTCGCGCGGCTCGACCTCCACACCGTCGAGGATCTGCTCCTGCACCGGCCGCGCCGCTACGAAGACCGCCGCCATTTCCGCAAAATTGTCGAACTCACCAAAGAGGAACCGGCCACGGTGCGCGGCACGATTGTCGCCCTCGGCCTTAAACGGTTTCGCGGCGGCAGCAAATCGGTTTTTGAAATCATCCTCGACGACGGCTCGGCGCGGCTGCACTGCCGCTGGTGGAACCTGCCGTTCATGGAAAAATATTTTGCGAGGGGCGACGAGGTTTTCGTTTACGGAAAATTGCGGGAAACCAAACCGCGCGCGATGGACCATCCGGAAACCGAGGTCATCGAAGGTGGCGAGGAAAGTTTCATCCACATCAATCGCATCGCGCCGGTGTATCCACTGACGGAAGGCCTGCCGCAACGCTGGCTGCGCGGGCTGATCTGGCGCACGCTGGAACGGTATGTGGCACCGTCTCGTGAGAGCGCGGCACCATTTCCCGAATGGCGGGCGGTAGATGAAAGATTGGCCGCGCCCTCACGAGGCGCGGCTACGTTGCCGACGCGCGCCAACGCGGTTCACATGACCCATTTTCCGGAAGAAATGACCGACGTTGAAATCGCGCGCCGGCGGCTCGCGCTCGACGAATTCATCGAATTACAGGTCCAAATCCGGATGCGCCGGAAAAAATTCGAGGCGAACGCGAAAGCGCTTCCCTGCGGGGGCGACAATCATCTGATGAAGCCGTTTCTGGCGCAACTGGGGTTCAAGCTGACCGGCGCCCAGGCGAAAGTGCTCCGCGAAATCCGGGCAGACATGGGCGGCGCCCACCCCATGCGCCGGCTGTTGCAGGGTGACGTCGGATCGGGCAAAACCGCCGTGGCGGCCTGCACGGCCCTGATGGCGCTGGAAAGCGGTTTCAACGCGGCCTTGATGGCGCCCACGGAAATCCTGGCGGAACAACATTTTCAGAATTTTGAAAAGTGGTTGGCGCCGCTCGGCATAAAGGTTGAATTACAGACCGGGAACCGGAAAACATTCAACATCCAACATCCAACATCCAACATCCAATCGTCCGGCGATCACGCATCGCTTTTCATCGGCACCCACGCCCTGCTTACATCCGGCTTCGACATTCCCAAGCTCGGCCTGGTCATCATTGACGAACAACACAAATTCGGCGTGGCCCAACGGGAGCAACTCGTGCGCAAGGGCCGTTATCCGCATCTGCTGGTGATGACCGCCACGCCCATTCCGCGCACGCTTGGCCTGACGCTTTATGGCGACCTGGATGTCTCGGTGATTGACGAACTGCCCGGCGGCCGCGGCCGGATCAAAACGTTTGTCCGCACTCCCGGCAAGTTGCCAAAGGTTTGGGAATTCATCCGCGAAAAGCTCGCCGCCGGACGGCAGGCCTACGTCGTTTATCCCCGGGTCGAGGAATCCGGAGAGAAAGGTTTGAAGGCGGTAAAGAGCGAGTTTGAACATTTAAAACAGTTGCTCGCGCCTTTTCGTGTCGGCCTGCTTCATGGACGGTTGAAGAGCCGTGAAAAAGAGGAGACCATGGCCGCGTTTCGCGCGAACACGGTGAACGTGCTGCTCGCCACATCCCTCATCGAAGTGGGTGTGGATGTCCCGAATGCGACGGTGATGCTGGTTGAAAACGCCGAAGCCTTCGGGCTGGCGCAATTGCATCAGTTGCGCGGGCGCATCGGGCGTGGCGCGCATGAGTCCTATTGCATCCTGATTTCCGACGCGAAAACCGGCGAGGCGGACGGGCGCTTGCAGGTGCTGGCAGATACCGGCGATGGCTTTCGCATCGCGGAGGCTGACTTGAAGTTGCGCGGGCCTGGCGAACTGCTCGGCCGGGAACAAAGCGGTCTGCCGAAATTTCGTTTCGGCAATCTGGCCGACGACCTGGATTTGATCTGGCAGGCGCGGGAGCGGGCAACCGCTCAGGTTCCCCGTGTTCCCGCCGCCGCAAAATAATTTAAAAATTGCACTTGCCGCCGGCGCAAGTTTAGTGTCATTTAATCCGACATGAAAAAAATGTTATCATTAGTCGCCCTGTTCAGCCTCGTCTGCGTTGCCCTGTTGACTGGCTGCAAGAAAGAAGAAACGACCACCTCAACCATGCCAGACGCAACGGCCACCAACGCGCCGGCGGCTCCCGCCACCAATGCGCCGGCGGCTCCCGCGCAATAAGGTTGGACGGTCAGATGGGTTTGCAAGGTCCGTCCGCATTTTTTACAGAATGCGGACGGATGTTTCTGTTTTGATGCAAGACTTTAATTGAATCTTGGCATTTTAGCGGTTTGATTTAGATTGCCGGCATGAAAGCATTCTGTTTGATGTCCATTGCGGCCGCGCTGTTTTTGGCCGGTTGCGGCAAGGACAGTTCCAGTTCGCATCCCCCGCCCCCGGGCACAAACTCCACCCGTCAAGCCACCAACACGGCTGAAACCGCCAACCCAGCGGGGGGTTATCTGGGCGCGTTGATGCAGGCGGACAAATCCGCGGTCAAGACGATTGATACATCCTATCTCAACCAGGCCATCCAACTGTTCAACACGCAGGAAGGCCGCTTGCCCAAGGACCTGAACGAGCTGGTGCCGAATTACGTCGCCAAATTGCCCGCCGCGCCCTACGGCTATAAAATCGTTTACGAGGCGACCAGCGGCGTGGTCACGGTGGTGAAGCAGTGAATAGGCTTTCGCCCCCTTAACCGTTCGTTGGCCGCCCTGGCCAGCCGGATGGGCGCCGTCCCGGCTCCTCAAAGAATCATTGAACCATGGAGGGTGGTCATTTTCTGCGGAACATCTGAAAGGCAATATTTTAGCGGGTAACAAGGTCCACAATTTTACTGGACTTTTATGCTCCCTGGGTGCACAATCGGCTGCAAGTTTCGGAGGCAATATGGCCAGACTGCTCATCAAAACAGAGGGTTTGGAAGAACGAATGCTGGAGTTGCGCCTGGGTGTCAACCATGTCGGGCGCGACCCGGATTGCGACTTCCCCATTGATCATCCCACCGTGTCCACCAGCCATTGCGAACTGGTGTTGTCGGCGGAAGGGGTTCTGCTGCGCGATTCCGATTCGACCAACGGCACCTTCGTCAATGGTGACCCGATCAAGGAAGCGTGGCTGTTGCCGGGCCAGACGGTGAATCTGGGCGACGTGGAGTTGTTTGTTGAATCCACGGAGATCAACATTGCGATCCCCAAGTATGAGCGCGAGCGTCCGAAGCCGCCGGTGGTTCTGGAAGACGGCGTGATTCTCTGCCAGCGGCATCCGCAGGTGCCGGTCACCTACAAATGCACCCATTGCAACGAGGTAATGTGCAACGGTTGCGTGCACTTGATGCAACTCAAGGGCGGCCAGCCGCTGTTCCTTTGTCCGCTTTGCAGCCACAAGTGCGAGCCCCTCCAGGCCACCAAACCGCAGAAGAAGAAAACATTCATCGGCTTTTTGCAGGATACTGTCAAACTCCGTTTCCGGAATCCTGTCAAACGCGATAAGTATTAAAACCCGGGGTCCGGCATCAGGGCCGCAGTTCGTTCTTCAGAAAACGCCGGACCATGTTTTCCAGCGCCGCAATCCAGAGCGGATGCTCGTTCAGACACGGAATTTGCGCAAACGTCTCCCCGCCCGCCGATAAAAAGGTTTCGCGCCCGCGCAGGCCGATTTCCTCGAGTGTTTCCAGACAGTCCGAGACAAACGCCGGACAGAGGACCAGCAACCTTTTGACGCCGCGCTTCGGCAATACAGCCAGCTCGAAATCCGTGTAGGGTTTCAACCAGGGATCGCGCCCCAGCCGGGATTGGAATGACACGGAAAATTTTCCAGCCGGCACACCCGCCTGCTTCACCAGGGCAGCGACGGTTTTGAAACATTGCGCGCGATAACACGTCGCGTGCGCCGGGCTGGCGGTCTCGCAACAATCCGGCGCGGCCAGACAATGGCTGCCGGTCGGGTCGGACAGGCGCAGATGCCGTTCCGGTATGCCATGAAAACTGAACAACAGATGGTCGTAGCCCGCCTCGAGATGATTGGCGGCGCTCGCCGCCAGGGCCCGGATGTAATCCGGCGCGTCGCCATACGGCGGCTGGACGACCACCTTCATGTGCGGCGCGACCTTCCGCGCGACTTTCCGCACGCGCACCACGGCGGTCTCGTAGCTCGACATGGCGTAGTGCGGAAACAGCGGGATCAAAAAAGTTTCATCGGTGTTCAGTCCTGCGAGTTTGCGCAGGGCACTTTCGATGGACGGGTTCTGATAGCGCATCGCCAGTTCCACCGGCACAGTCACCCGCTCCTGCAATTTTTCGCGCACGCTCCAGCTCGTCACGATGAGCGGTGAACCCTCCGGCTTCCAGACGGCCTGGTAGGCGTGCGCGGATTCCTTGGGCCGGTTGATGAGGATCATCCCCACGATGAAACGGCGCAGCAGCCAGGGCGTGTCAATCACCCGCCCGTCCATCAGGAACTCGTTCAGATAACGCCGCACATCGCCGACGGCAGTCGAGTCCGGCGAACCAAGATTGACCAGCAAAACAGCCTTGTTCATTTGGCAGCCAGGAATTTTTCCACGCGTTCCACGATATTGCAACCGGATACGATCGAATCGCCGAGCGAAACCCCGTCACGATAGTGGCCGGCCAGGAAAAGCCCGGCGGCCTTGTTTTCCAGGTCGTTCATCAATTCACGATAACGGCCATAGCCCACATTGTATTGCGGAATCGCCTTTGGATAAACGGCGCAATGTTGAAACGTCGGCCGGCCGCGCACGCCGAGCAACACCCGTAAATCTTCGCCGGTCAGTTCAAAAAGCTTTTCCGGCGGCAACAAGGCCAGTTCCGGATACCGCTCACCGCCGATGTAACTGGTCAGCGTCAGATGGCCCGCCGGCGCGCGGTTGGGAAAGAGCGACGATGAAAAAATCGTGCCGAGAATCTTGAATCCCTCGATTTTGGGGATCAACAGGCCGAATCCCTGGCAAGGGTGCGTCACATCCTCGCGGCGGAATCCCAGCACCACGCTCGCCACGGGCGGATGCCGGATTTCGGAGAACGACGAGAGATCGAACCCGGATGGGAGCGCCGGTCTCCGACCCGGCGTGTTGCCGTCTTCGGCCCGTGCCGGGTCGGAGACCGGCGTTCCGAGCTCCAACTGCAATTCCGCCAATCTGTGCGCCGTGCCGCAATAAATCACCGCGCTGTGTTCACCCCCCCCGTTTGAAGTCGTCACGCGCCAGCCGCCGGTTGCCTGGACAAGCCCGGAAACAGCGGTGTTCAATTTCACCGCGTCCCCCAATTGCGTCGCCAGAGTATCCGGTAGAACCTGCAAGCCTTCGTCAAAGGAAAACTTGGGTGCGCGGTCCTTGGCCACCTCGCCGGACTTTTTGCGGTCGCGCGCGCCATAAAACTGGCCCTTTATCAGCGAACCATACCGCGCTTCGAGTTGCGCCAGCTTGGGAAACGCGTGCTGGACGGAAAGTTTGTAGGGATCGCCCGCATAAACGCCGGCCACCAGCGCATCAATGGCCTGGTCGAGAAATTCCTGGTTCAGCCGGCGCATGACGAACCCGGCAATGCTCTCCTCCACCTCGTTGTGGCGGCGCGGCACGAAGGGTTCGCGCAACACGGCCAGCTTGGCCCCGATCGTGAACAGTTGGGTGGTCAGAAAACCCAGCGGCGAATCCGGCATCGCCACCGGCCGCCGGTAACGGACGACGTAACGCGCCCCGGCTTTGGGATCAGAATCCAAACGGCGCGATTCCAGGCCGGCATCGCGGACGAGTTGGGCGATTTTCGGCGAAGTTTCGAGAATCGTATTCGGCCCGAATTCGGCCAGGTAACCCTCCCGGCGCATAGATTGAATAACGCCGCCGACGCGCCCGCCGGCCTCATAAACCGTGACCGGAATGCCCTTGCATTTCAGGTAAAACGCGGCGGTCAACCCCGTGATGCCGGCCCCGATGATGGCGACGGATTTCAAATCGTCCTCGAATGCTTCCGTTCTCCCGCGGGCGCCAGGGTATTGTCGAAGCACATCGCGATGTTGCGGATGAAGAGGCGCCCGAAATCGGTAACTTCGAGACCGGTGGGTGTGCGTTTCACGAGGCCATCGGCTTCAAACGGCGCGAGCGCGGCCAGTTCACCGGAAAAATGTTCCGCGAAATTGATACCGAGCTTTTGCGACATGGCGGCATAATCGAGCGAGAGATCGCACATCACGCGCATGATGGTTTCCCGGCGGATATTGTCCTCTTCAGTCACGAAATATGCGCGCTGTAGCGGCACCCGGCCGGCGTCCACGGCCTCCTGCCATTTCGGCAGTTCCTTCTCGTTCTGCCAATAGGCCTCGGGAATCTGTGAAATGGAGGACATGCCAAAGGCGTAGATGTCCGAACCGGCGCGCGTGCTGTAGCCCTGGAAATTCCGCTGGAGCTGCTTCTTTTTCTGGGCCACGGCAAGTTCATCGTCCGGCCTCGCGAAATGGTCCATGCCGATATAGACGTATTGTTCGTTCGCCGTGAGCTTTTCGATGACCAGCTTCAGCACCTGCAGCTTGGTTTCGGGGGCGGGCAGGATTTTCTGCTCCAGAATCTTTTGCGACGGCTTGACCCACGGCACATGCGCGTAACTGAACACCGCCAGCCGGTCGGGTTTCATTTCCAGCACCGTATCCAACGTTTCGTTGAATGACTCGACCGTCTGGTGCGGCAGGCCATAAATCAGGTCAAGGTTGATCGAACCGTAGCCCAGTTCCCGCATCCAATCGATGGCCTGCTGCGTCATCGCGCGGGGCTGGATGCGGTGAATGGCCTCCTGCACCAGGGGATTGAAATCCTGCACTCCCATCGAGGCGCGATTGAAACCGATCTCGCGCAGCGCCGCCATGTGGTCGCGGGTCAGCCGGCGCGGATCGACTTCCACACTGGCCTCGAGGTCAGCCGAAAAGGTGAAATATTTGTGGATGATTTCACCCAGCCGGCGGATTTCGTCCGGTTTCAAGAACGTCGGGGAGCCGCCGCCAAAGTGAAGTTGCACGGCCTTGCGCTGTGGATTCAACTGGGGCGCCATCTTCGCGACCTCGCGGCCCAGGGCCTCCACGTAAGCCATGCCCTTGTCGTGGTTGAGCGTGATGACCGTGGTGCAGCCGCAAAACCAGCAGAGCGTTTCGCAGAACGGGATGTGGAAATAAATCGAAAGGTCGCGCGTGGTCTGATTGTTCGCGGAAATTTTCTCCGCCAAAGCCGGCCACGCAATGGCGTTGGTGAATTTGGTGGCCGGCGGGTAGCTGGTATAACGCGGCCCGGCCACGTTGTATTTTTCAACCAGATTCAAATCTACATTCAACACGCTCATGCGAGGAAAATTGAATTGGACCCTATACCCGCCCTCACCCCAACCCTCTCCCCCGGGGAGAGGGAGAGCCAAGCGGTGTCTCTGGAAAACTTGTTCGTTTTGATTGCAGTCGCCGAGCCTGGATCATTCGCAGCAAAGTACATGCTCGTTCTGCGTGAGAACGGATGACGATTCTCCCTCTCCTGGGGGAGAGGGCCGGGGTGAGGGTGGACGTTCATCTGGCCTCTGTTTGTCATTTGAAATTTTTCACCGTTTCGACCAGGGCGGCGATGTTCTCCAGTTTTGCGTCCGGCGGCACACCATGACCCAGATTAAAAATATGGCCGCGGGTTCCGCGCATTTCGGTCAATATCCGTTTCGTCTCCGCGGCCACCACCTCCGGTTGGGTCAGCAACAGGAACGGGTCCAGGTTGCCTTGCACTCCCACAGTTTCCGGCAGGCGCGCCCGCACGTCTGCCAGCCGCACGTTGCAGTCCAGACCCAGCACATTCGCGCCGGTGTCCACCAGCGTGTCCCAATGGCCATGCACATCCTTGGCAAAAACGATGACCGGCACGGCCCCGTTCAACGCCGCGACGATTTGTTTGATCCAGCTTCCCGAAGCGGCGGCAAACGCGCCTTCGGACAACAAACCGCCCAGGCTGTCGAAAATTTGCACTGCGTCCACGCCGGCGATGATCTGCATTTGCAGCAGGCGCGTGACCGCCGCCGTCAATTTTTCCATCAGCAATGAAAAAGTCTCCGGGTCGGAATAAAAAAGTGCCTTGGCCCGCGCGAAATCTTTGGCGCTGCCGCCTTCAAGCATGAAATTGGCCAGCGTCCACGGTGAACCAGCGAAACCGATAAGCGCGGTTTTTTGGCCAAGCTGGGATTTAACAAGTTTCAAAGCACCCGGGATGTAATCCAGACGCTCGGGCAACGCGGAAACATCGAGCCGCTTGATATCGGTGGTTGTCTCCAGCATGAAATCCATCTGAATGCCACCGCCTTCGCGAAACTGGTAGCCCTGTCCGAGGCCTTCGGCGACCACGAGAATGTCGCTGAACAAAATGGCGGCATCGAAATCAAACCGGCGGACCGGCTGGAGGGTGACTTCGGCGGCAAGTTCGGGCGTTCGGACCAGTTTGAGGAAGGGTTGTTTCTCCTTGAGCTTGCGGTATTCCGGCAGGGCGCGACCCGCCTGCCGCATCAGCCAGACGGGCGGGCGATCGACCGTGCGGCAGTGGCAGGCATCGAGAAACCGGCTGCGGTTCGTCAGTTTACCCGACACATCCGGAACGCCAAGACTGGTATGGGTGACCATGGTTTTGAGTCCTTACGACTGGATGGTTACTACCACATTCCCACGGGTTTGAACAGCCGGTTGCGCCTTAATTTTTCAAGCAACTTTGGCCGGACCCTGGTTTTTAACTGATGGCAAGACAATGAAAAACGACGCATTCCTCTCCAAATTGCGCGAGTTGAACTGGCGGCGGCAGCTTACCGACGCCGAACAGGCCGAATTACGCGCTTATTTTGCCGCCCATCCGGAAGCACGCGCCAACTGGGAAATGGAGTCGGCCCTGAACGCAACATTCGCCCGGTTGCCGGACGCGCCCATGCCGTCCAATTTTACGGCCCGCGTGCTGCAGGCAATTGAAAGGGAGGCGGCCCGTCCGCACGGCCGGAGCTGGAACTGGCGCATGCTGGTGCCCCGTATCGCCTTTGCCGCCGTCGTGGTGTCGTTTACCGGGGTGGCCATCCATCATCATGAAACGTACCTGCAGCGGGTCGCACTCGTCAAAAGCGTTGCGCTGGCGACCCGGGGACAACCCGTGCCCAGCCCGGAGGCGCTGGAAAATTTCGACGCCATCCGCCGTATGAGCCAGCCACAGCATGCGGACAATGAACTGCTGGCCTTGATGCAATGATGCGTTCGCTGCAGCGTCCCGCATTGCTGGATTGGATCGCCGTTACATTTACGGCCGCCCTTTTTGCCAGCTTCCTGCCGGCGGCTGAAACCGTCACGAATGTCTCCACTCCACACAAATTATTTTCGGCGCCAGCCGGGGTTTTGCCGCCGTCGCGATCAGTGACAAAGCCACCCGTCGTCTTGTTCCGCGAACTGCTGGCGATGACGCCGGAAGACCGGCAAAAGTATCTGGCCAGCCGCCCGCCCGAAATCCGCACCCGCATCCTGGCCAAGGTCGCCGAATACGAGGCACTCGATGCCAACGAACGCGAATTACGGCTGCGGGCGACGGAACTGCGCTGGTACCTGCTCCCGCTGATGCGCCAGTCGTCCACCAACCGGGCCGCGCAACTCGCGGTGGTCCCGGCTGACATCCGGGATCTGGTCGAGGACCGGATTTCGCAATGGGATATCCTGCCGCCGCCACTGCAGCAGGAATTTCTTGAGGACGAAGGCGCCATGCATTACTTCGCCCATGTCAACCCGATCAACAGTCCGCCGGAAGCCGACAGCGGCACTGTCCCGGCTGCCCTGTATCCCGACGCCCAACGCCGCAACATCGCCGAGCATGTCAACCGCTTCTTCGAACTGACGGAGGAGGAAAAACAGGAAACCCTCAAGACGCTGTCCGCGGAGGAACGGCAACAGATCAAAAAGACCCTGCAATCCTTTGATCAACTACCCATTTCACAGCGCGCCGAGTGTGTTCAGTCCTTTGCAAAATTTGCCGGTTTAAGCCCGGCGGAACAACAGGAGTTTCTCAAAAATGCCGACCGTTGGGCGCAGATGTCACCCACGGACCGCCAGACCTGGCGTGATCTGGTGACCCATGTGCCGGAATGGCCGCCGTTGCCTCCCGATTTCCTGCCGCCCGCGCCGCCGGCAGCTCATTCCGCCGTGGCCACCAATCACGATTGACCGCCGGCGAATTTTAAATTCCCATTTCCCCCGCCGCCCCTTAATTTCCCGCCGTGCATCCGATTGCGTTTCAATTCGGTTCGTTCACGATCCACTGGTATGGCGTGATGATCGCCCTGGCATTTCTGGCCGGACTCTGGACGGCCATGCGCCGCGCCCGCCGCGAAAACATCGCCGGCGACAAAATCGCCGACCTCGTGTTTTGGATCATGATTGCCGGGATGATCGGTGCCCGCACCGCCTATGTAACAACCTATTGGAGCGAATTCGCCAATCAGCCGATTTCGGAAATATTCATGATCCAACATGGCGGGCTGGTTTACTACGGCAGCCTCATCGGCGCGGCTATCGCCTTGTTCACCTATGTCCGCTGGAAACGACTGCCATTTTTGAAAATCGGCGACATCCTCGCGCCCAGCATCGCCTTGGGGAATGCCTTCGGCCGCATCGGCTGTCTCCTGAACGGCTGCTGCTACGGCCGGGTGTGCCATCTGCCCTGGGCCATCCGCTTTCCCAGCCAGTCGGAGGGGGCCTGGATGCAACAATTTCATCAGGGACTCGTGGGCCGGAACGAGCCGTCCCTGCCCGTGCATCCGACCGAAATTTACGATGCGCTGTTGAATTTTGCCCTCTACCTCGGTCTCGCGTGGCTCTTCCGCCACAAAAAATTCGATGGCCAGGTGTTCGCCACCTATCTGATCGGGTACGCCGTGTTCCGATCGCTGGTGGAATTGTTCCGCGGCGATTATCCGCCGGACCATATTCACAACGGCCTGACCTCGGCGCAACTCGTCAGCATACCGATCTTTGTGACTGGTCTTTTCCTCGCGGTCATCCTCTCGCGCCGTGGAATTAAACGCGCATAGATGAACAAAAACGAGGGTGGAAAATTGAAAATGGAGGATGGATTTCGCCATCTTGCATCTTCCATCTCCCATCTTCGCCCCATTCTTCTGGCCGGTCCGACCGCCACCGGCAAATCCGAAATCGCCCTCCATCTCGCGGAGCAACTCGGCGGCGAAATCATCTCGGCCGATTCCATGCAGGTCTATCGCGGACTCGACATCGGCACGGCCAAGCCGTGCCCCGCCGACCGCGCCCGCGTGCCGCATCACCTGATTGACATCCGCAACCTGACCGAATCGTTCGATGCCGCACAATTCGCCCGGTTGGCACACCACACGGTGGCGGAAATCCAAACGCGCGGCCATCAGCCCATCCTTTGTGGCGGCACGGGACTTTATTTGCGGGCCTTTCTCGAAGGCGTCGGGGCCGCGCCGCCCGCCGACGCGAAATTGCGCGCCGAACTTGAGACCCTGCCCCTGGACCGGTTGCTGGCCGAACTGCATGAGCGTGATCCGGCCACCCACGAAAAAATTGACAAAAAAAACCCGCGCCGCGTCGTCCGCGCCGTGGAAGTGATCCGGCTCACGGGCAAACCGTTTTCCGCGCAGCGCGCCGATTGGGATTCTGGTCACCCGGCACCTGCCTGCCGCGCCGAAGCTTCTGAGCGAAGGCCGGTCACCGGTCATTTTTTCTGCTTCGCGCGGCAACCGGATGACCTGCACACCCGCATCAACGCCCGCGTGGACGCGATGTTTGCGCGCGGTCTGGTGGAGGAAACGCGCAAGTTGCTGGCGCACGGCCTCGCGGAAAACAAAACCGCCTTGCAGGCTATTGGCTACCGGCAGGTGGTGGAACATCTGCGCGGTGAATGGTCGTTGCAGGAAACCATCGAGCTGGTGAAAATCCGCACCCGGCAATTTGCCAAGCGGCAACTGACTTGGTTTCGTGCCCAAAAAAATGTGGAGTGGATTGAGTTGAAGCCCGATGAGCTGTTGACGGCGGTCGCCACCAGCTTGCGGCGGCGTCTGCCGGCTTAACTTTCCCGCGGCCGCTTGACAACAACATCAACGCCGGCCTTGTTCTTGGCGATCATGTTCGCGGGCAGGATGCCGTCCTCCAGGACCGGGTTCTTGCCGATAAACCCCTTTTCACCGATGAAGGCCCGGCCTTCGCACCGGTTGTGCAGTGAGGGTTTCAAGTGAGCGGCGAGGTGACGTTCAAATTTTTGCCAGCAATTTCTTCAGGCGTTCCCAGGCCTGATCCCGCGCTTTGCGGTCGGCGGCGGTGGCATCTGGATACGACGGCTCGCCGTGGGCCATAAAACCATGCCCCGCGCCGGCGTAAATCACCGGCTCAAAGATCTTGCCCGCGCTCTTCATGTTCTTCCGGCCGTCCGGCACGGTGACGGTGACCCGCGCGTCATTCTCGCCGTAAAAACCATAGACCGGACATTGAATGTTTTTAATGCCATCGGCGGGTTTGGGCGGCCAGCCGTAGAAAACAAACGCGGCCTTCAAATCCGTCCGGTTGCACGCGGCAATGGAGGCCTGCGATCCGCCCCAGCAAAAACCGGCCACCACCAATTTGCCGTTCGCCGACGGCAACGCCTTCACATATTTCGCCGCCGAATCCAGGTCGCCGAGGACTTGGGCCGGGGTCAGTTTCTTCAGCTCCAAATTCAATTCACTCTGGCCGGGAAAAGAACTGGTTCCGCCGCCGTTCGGCCCCGTGCCCGAAAGAAAATCCGGCGCAATGGCGATATATCCCGCCGCCGCCAGTTCATCGGCGGCCAGCCGCGCCCAGTCCGTCACACCGGAACTGTCGTGAATGACCAGCACCGCCGTGGCCTTGTCTTTGACCTCGGGATAGGCGACCCAGCATTGCACGGTGCGCGTGCCGTTGGTCACGGCGACCCATTCCAGGTGTCGCGGGGATTTTTCCACCTTGGCCTTCGCCCAGTCCTGGGCTGGGACGGAAACGGCGGTGCAAATGAAAAGGGCGGGCAAAAATAATTTCGGCTTCACGGGAATATTTTTAGTGCGTTGGAATTGCGTGAATGTCGCGCGTCATAGGTTTGCCAGCCGGTGGTTGGCGACTTTGCCGGACCACTGTCCGCCGGTGTAAATGTCAGTGAACTGGTCAGATAAAACCGCATACGAATGGGCGTTTGTCTTCTCATTAAATCGGCAGCCATTCAATTGATCAGTTTTTGTTGTTGTTTGGCTTATATCAGTTGTCCGCCTGAGCCAAGCCCATACATAGGGGTTCCCAGTCCGATCGGTTTCATGTGGTTGAGACAGGTTGACGGCTGTGCTTTCGCCTTGGCCATGGCCTGCGCCGGCCACAGCATCGCTGCCAGAATGGCGATGATGGCAATCACCACCAATAGTTCAATCAAGGAAAAACCACGCCGTTCTGATTTTTCTTTAGACATTTTCATACCACATCCTGAAAAGTTACCATATATCAGGCGGGGCATCGGAACCGAAGCCGATGCCCCGCCTTTTGCCAGAATCGTACACGTGCCCGACAACTTTTAACGCAGCCAGCGCGTGACTAATCACTAAAACGCAAGCTGTTACGGCTGCTGCAACAGATAGAACTGTTTCGGCAGACCGGAACTCAAAGCCCCGGTGATGGTGTAATTTATCAAGTCACCGCTGCCGTCAAAGCTCGTCGTGCTGTTGGTCGTCCACTGTGCCAGCGGCACCGCCAAGTTCGTGGTTGACAGCACGTTTACCGTCGCGCCAGGCGTGCCGCCTGCGGCATTGATCACGAGGTTGTTGCCGGAAACCACGATGCTGCTGATGGTCGAGGGTGGCGTATAGGGAACAATGCTCGTCACGACCAGGGCGAGGGTCGAGTAGCCCGGGATGATGGCCGTGTCATTGGTCAAGTGTCCCGATACTCCGCCTGGCAGGGAGAGGCTGAATCCACTGCCGCTGTTCGTGTGAATCGAGCCACCGATCTGAACCAGCGGATACTCGTTGGCGGCAACCAGATTAACCGCGTCCGCAATCTTAACGGTGCTGCTCCCATTCAAGAATATGTTGTCCGCATGGAATAACGCCGCCGATGTGCTGGTGACGTTGGTGAAGGCCAGCGTTGCACCGCTGCTTTGGCCCAGAGTGAGGGTGCCAATTGTTGGCGTGGTGCCGTTGTAAAGCGCGCCAAAGGCCTTGCCATTATTCACGGCAAAGTTCTCACTGGAGTTGTTCAGCACCCCGGAGACGTAGAGCGTGCCGTTGCTCACCGTGGTGAGGCCGGTATAAGTGTTGGCGCCGGCCAACGTAAGGTAGCCTGAACCCAGCTTGACCAGCCCAGCGTCGCCGCCACTGCTGACCAAACTGGCGGCGATGGTGATGCTGTTGTTGGAACTGTTAATGATCGCAGGCACATTGGTCACATTCACGTTGAGGCCGGCAACGACGGGCAGGAAGGTTGAACCACTGGGATCACTGCCCGCCGCCACCAACACCCCACCATTGAAATTAATATTTACTGGAACATTAGCTGCATTACCAAATGTGGCCATGATATAAGGTGTGGTCAAGGTGCCACCGTTCAAATTGACGGTAACACTGCCACCTTGCGAGGCGCTGTGGCCGTCGTCCAAGTCTATATGGTTGATCGCGGTCAGCGAACCATTGTTCTGAATGGTCGCACTCGCAAGGCCGGGACCGTTGAACCCAGCACTTCCAAATGTCAGAATGGAACCAGTCAAGCTTCCCCCGCCCGTGCCACCACCCACGACCAAGTTGGCTGTGTTGCCGGTGACCTGGCCAACCACGATGTTTCCGCTGGTCACAACCGACGCGGAATCAACTACGTTCAATGTGCCCGAGCCAAGCAAACCAGAAACTGTAATGTCATTTGTCCCGGCGTTCATGCTCTGGGCACCCCCAACGGTCAGGATGCCTTGGCCCACAGTCGTGGCCCCCGAGTAACTTGCGCCACCGCTGGCACCAGAGCCAACTGTAAGACTGCCCGCTCCGATCTTGTTCAGCGAGCCGGCACCACCAAGGATGCCAGTATAACTTGTCGTCGCGTTGTTATTGCCAACGGTCAGGGCTACTGCCGCAGCAGCATCGTTGATCAAATTCAAGTTTTGTGAACCAGACAATCCGCCAAGCGTGGCGCTGTTCAAAGCGGCGAAGTCAAGCGATCCACTGACATAGTTCAGCGTGCTGCTCTGCAAGGCCAATGAATTGGTCACCTGCAGGATGCCGGCGCTGACCAGCGTGGTGCCACTAAAAGTATTCGCACCGCCCAGAACCACCGTGCCGGTATCGCCGGAACCACTGTTCACGGTGATGCCGTTGCCCACGCCTGCAATGATGCCTCCCACTGTGAAGTTCACGCCGCTGCCCGCGTCCAGCAACCCGGTGCCGGTCAACGTGACGCCGCGATTGGCGTTCAGGGACAAGGTTGTGGTAGCCAACAAGCCGCCGCCGTTGAGAGTCACATTGGCCGCCACCACAGAACTTGGCACCGTGCCCAGGTTGCCTGCACTCCCGCCGGAAGCTCCGTCGGCCGAGATGCCCACAAATCCACCGTTGACCGTCGTGCCGTTGGCGTAAGTGTTGGCACCGCCCAGAATTAATGTATGATTGCTGATTTTCGCCAGGCTGCCGCTGCCGCTGATCACACCGTTCAGCGTCAAATTATTCCCGTTGTTGTCCACAGTGGTTGCACCCGCGCCCAGCACAATTCTATTGGCCAAGGCCAACCCCGCCGCTCCCGCCTGGATCGTGCTGCCCGCAGCGCTCAAATCACCTGCGCCCAAAGCGTTGTTATTGCCCACTTGCAGCGTGCCGCCGCCGCTCAACGTCGTGCCGGTCGCCCCCGACGATGATGGCCCGTAGGTGTTGTTGCCGGACAACGCCAGCGTGCCTGCGCCGTTCGCCGTCAGCGTCTTGGTCGTGCTGGTGCTGCTGATAGCATTGTTAATTGCCAGTGTATCGCCGGCGTTCACCGTGGCCGTCAAGCCGTCGTTCAGCGAAACCGGAGTTGCAATCGTCGCGTTGGCCGCGCCGGTGGCCATGGTAATCGCGGCGCCGCTGCCGCTCGCATCCAAGGTCAAGGTATGAGCGCCTGAAATCGTGTAGGGAATGGTGGAGCTGTTAAATGCAATCGTGCCCACCGTTTCATTGACGTCCAAATTCACCGGACTGGCTCCCGTGCCAAAAATCGCCGTGGCTTGAGCACCCGACGGCGGGGGGCTGCCGAAGCTCGCATTCCAATTTCCTGGAACCGACCAGTTGCCGGCACCAGTCCAAGTCGCCGACGGCACTGCCGAGACGGTCAATATGAGAGTTGAGCCGCTGATTGAGACAGCACCAACGTACCCGGCGGCAAGGGCAGTTCCTCCGGCGACAGGACTAACCGTGGAGCCGCCGGTGAAGCCGCCAGTGGTGGTCAATAGCGTGTAGGGACTGCCAGCAGACGTTAGCGACGAACCAATTACAGTCACTGAATTGCCGTTCAATGTGACCGTGCCGGAAACAGCCAGCGGAGTGCCGGCAGTGAGTGAAGCCGCTGCACCGGAATTCCAAATGACATTTCCCCCGATCGTTCCCGTGCCGCCCAGCGTGCCATTATTAGTCACCTTGCCCGAGCTCAAGGAACCATTTATCACCAAGGTTGAGTTGGCGCTCACCGTCGTGCCGCCCGTGTAAGTATTCGCGCCGCTTAAAGTCAGTTTGCCGCCCGGCGTCGAGCTGGCGACCGTCAAGCCACCGTTGCCGCCGTTGCCAATCGCATTCGCCAGCGTGATGCTGTTGGCGGTGCCACTGCCGGCATTGATGTCCAATGTCCCGCCGCCGCTGCCCAGCGTTATGGTTCTGGTGGAAATGTCGGTCGTGTTGCCATTGGGCCATTGGAAGGTGCCGCCGTTCAAAGTGATGCCGCCGGTTCCGTAAACACCCAGATTGCCGCCATTCAATTGCAGAATTCCAGAATCAATGATTGTGCCGCCATTGTAGTTGTTAAGCAGGTTGGTGAACACCACCGTCCCGGTGGCATACACCGCCGTGGAGTTGGCCGTGCCGGCACCCGTGCCGGGAACAAGCCCGGCGATGTTCCCATTGGCACTGGAGGCTGGAATGCCGATGATCAGCGGGCCGGCGACAGCCGATTTGTTGGTGATCACGCCGTCCACGGTGAAGGTATTGCCTGCCGTCGCCGCCACGCCACCGCCGTTGACGTCAATAGCTATCGGATGCTGGCCAGTGGCATTGTTCGTGCCATCGTCAAAATTTCCGGTGTAGTTGGCTAGCAATGTGCCGCCGTCAAGATACACCGGCAAGCTGGGCGTGCCCACTAACGAGCCGAGAATCACACCACCCAGGCAGTAACTTTGGGAAATCTCCAAGACACCTCCGTTGAGAAAAGTTCCAACGCCGTAGTTATTGACCCCCGTAAAAGACACGGTGCCAGCACCAGCTTGAATATAACCATTACCAGAAATGTTGGGACTTATGCCACCAGCATGTGTGTTTTGAGGAAAAATCAATTCACCCAACACATTGTTTTGCCAGACAGCCATTCCTTGAGAACCTGTGTTGCTGGTATCCCATCCGTTGGCTCCGGGCCCGACCGCCATGGTGACATTATTTGTAGAGACGTTGGGTGTCACCAAAATGCCACCCAGGTTGATAGGATTACCATTACCAGTTGTGAGGGCACTGGCACCAACCGTCAGATTGCTGGCCGTATTGAAGCGCATGCTGTTGATGGTTATTCTGGAGGAACCGGCACCGCTCACAGTCGAGTTGCCGGTCACGTCGTAGTTTTGGTCGGGGGTATTGTTATTGGCACCATTAAGAATGACATAAAAACCAGCGAGCTGGCTGGCACCGACGATGTCATTGACACTGCCATTGTTTGGATCTGGCATCGTGGCCGCCCAATCATACAAACCGACGGTGGCGTAGGACGTGCCGTTACCACCGCTCAAGCCCCCTATCAATGGACCCGATCCGGCACCGGCTCCCGCCGTCGTTGTCGTAATCAGGGCGGTGCCTGCTGGCGCAGGCGAAGCCGCCGCTTCTGGCGTCAAATTGGCCCCACCAGCACTGTTGTCATTGGTGTTGTAGGCCGGCCCGACAAAGTTGACCATCGCCGCAGTGGTAGTTGTCATGGCTCCAAGATCCAATTCGGGGGCATTCCCTCCCGATGCAGCCGCCGCCGTGATGATGTTGAGGCCGGGCGTGAAAGCGACCGCTGTGAAAGCCTGGTCGTTCGTGATGGTGTTGTTCGCGGTGCCTGTGATGCTCAACGTGGCTGAACCCAGCGTCAAGGCTGAACCGGAGATCCTGCTATTGGTAGCACCCGTGGTGAAATCCAAGGCGAGCGTTCCGCCGGTGACGGTGGTTGCGCCGGTGTATTGGTTGGTTGTGCTGATGGTAAGCGTGCCGGAACCTAACTTGGTGAGGCCAGCGGAACCCACAATTCCACCCGTGCCGGACAAAATGTAATTTTTGGTGGAATTAGTGAAGGTGGTTCCACTCGGAGTGACGACCGAATTGAGTGTCACGGTGATCGGACTGGAGCCGCTGGTGTCTGGAAAGGTGACTGAATCACCGTCCTTATAGACCGCTCCCCCCACCCAGTTTGGTGTGCTGGTATTCCAAGTGCCAGAACCGGTGTTCCATGTCACTGGTTGCGTGCCGCTGGAAACAACGAGGTTGATCGTGCTTCCACTCTGCACAACAGTGGCGGTCACCCCGGCCAAATTAATTGTTACATTTGCGTTCGCGGTGGTCGGCGCTGTGCCCGAACCTGTGCCACTCCAGGTGATGAGCGGGTAAGTGCCGGTGGGAATGAGAACGTTGCCGTTAAGCGTCAAGGTCAGGGTGCTGGCGAAATTGATGTTGCCGTGGACCAAAAGCGGAGCGGTGGTGGTGCTGAGAGTGTTGGAGAAATTGAGAACCAAGGCAGGTGAACTATCAACGAAGGTCAGGTTGTTGGTCAAAGCCCACTGACCACCAGTGGTAGCCACGTTCTCAGTCAAGGTTGTTCCGCCCGCCATTGTAATGGCACTCAAGCTGGAGCCGCCGGAAACAATGACGAGGTTGGCACCGCTGGCCACGGCGGTGGCACCGCTATAGGTATTGGCCGCCGGGAGCTTCAATGTTCCCGCATTGACGTTCAAGGCGCCGCTTCCACTGATGATTCCGGAAAAAGTCTGCGATCCAGAGCCGTTGTAGTTGAGGGTGCCATTGTTGGTGATCAAACCCGCATAAGCTCCGGCCGCTCCACCCAAAAGAGCGCCGCTGTTAATCGTCAATGTTCCGGCGCTGATGGTGGTGGCTCCAGTATAAGTGTTCAAGGCTTCAAGCTGCATTGTGCCCAGGCCCTGCTTGATGATGCCGGTGTCAGCCTGGCTGGTGCCACGGATCAAAGTGCCTTGGACGTCCAGATCAGGGCTGCCTCCCGTGACGGCAACATTGAAGATGGTTCCGCCGGCCTGGTCAGGAATCACATCATTGGCGCTGATGATGGAACCAGAAGTGCCGATAACAACCACGCCATCGTCTATGTCCCAAGTGCCGAATGCGCCTTGATTAGCGGTTCCGCCGTCGGCAAGCGTGCCGCCGTTCAGGGTCAATAGGCCCCGGATGTGAGCTGAATCGGTTGTGCTTCCTGGAGGAAACGTGAGCGTGCCGCTATTTGTCACGGGCAGATTGCCGAGCGTGCCACCGGAGCCAGCCAGACTGTTGTTAAACATAACCTGAACCGTGGCACCACTTTGAATGGTCAGGCTCTGGCTCTTGTAAATGCCGTTGGTGGGAGTATTAGGAAAAGGCCCCAAATTAAGCTGGGCGCCGCTATGAACTATGGTTGGTCCGGTATAATTCTCACCCCCGGTTGCCGATCCGTTGGTGAGGGTCAAAATAAAACCATTCCCGCCCGTGTCCAGCGTAATACCACCCGTTCCCGAAATCGCACCATACAAATTGAGGTTGCCGCTTCCGAGCGAAATGGTTTGCTGGGCAGCGGCCAGATTGATGACATCATTGATGGTCTGGGCACTGCCACTGTTTTGATTAATCACCGTTGACGCCGTCGTGGTGCCGAGCGTGAAACCAGCCCCAGGCCCCGCCCCCGCCGCGATTCCTGTTACGAAGGTATAGGCGGGCGCATTGAGGGTAAAAGTAATGTTGGTGAAAGTCCAGGCGTTGGTTCCGCCCACGGTAAGGTTATCCGTCAATACATCCCCCAAACCTGAACCGACACTATTGTCCGCGTCAAAAACCAACCCATCCCCGGTGATTGGCGGAGCATTGACCCCCGTCCAGTTGCCGCCGGCGCCGGTGCCACCCCAGTTTGCGGTGGTGCCGGCAGAGTTCCAAGTGTCCACGCCGTTGGCGGCAAATGCGGCGGGTGTGGCAGCCAAACCAAGCATGACAGCCAGTGTGAACAACGGGGTCCGCGCCAGATTTGTTCCGGGCAGTTTATGTTTGAAGCCGTCATGGATTTTCATAAGTTGATTTGGGTTGGTTTGTGGTTGGCAATTAACAAAGTTCAATCGAAATCTGGAACTCCTTTTGAGGTGAATTTAAGGCGGAATCTGGGCGGACGTGACGCTTGCATGGAATGCATATGGATTTATACCCAAATTATCACAACTATACTTGAAAATACTACCTACACATTTGAGTAGGGGACTTGCGACAACAAGTTGGATCGCGAGGACACGGCTTTATTTCAGATATTTTACCACCGCCTCCGTTTTGGAACGGACATGAAGTTTTGTGTAGATGTCTTTAAGGTGGAAACGGACGGTGTCAAAACTGATGCCAAGCTTTTTGGCGATTTCCTTGGCGACGAAGCCGCGCGCGAGCAGACCCAGGATTTCCTCCTGTCGCGGCGTCAGTTGCCCGGTTTCTTTCGGCGCAACCGGTTCGGAAAAGGACCGGACGACCTTGCGGGCGATCTCGCCGCTCATGGGCGCGCCGCCCAGATGCACGTCAAAAATGGCTTCGATAATTTCCGCCGGCGTGCTGCGTTTTAGGAGATAACCGCTGGCTCCGGCCTTGAGCGCCTTGAAGACCTGATCGTTGTCGCCATAAACCGTATAAACCAAAACCTGGCTATCGGGCATCAGTTGTCGCAGGCGCGATGTGCATTGGATTCCTGAAATGCCTGGCAACTGGATGTCCATGATGACCACTTGCGGCGTGTTTTGCGGAAGAACTTCCAATGCGGCTTCGCCGCTGGAACAAGTGCAGACGCATTTAAATTTTGGTTCACGCGCGACAACCCTGGCCAGCATCGTGCAGATTTCCTCGTTGTCTTCGACGATGGCGACGGTGATAGGCATATCATTTAGCGCGATATTTCCTGGCGTTTAAATCTTTCCATGACGAAAGCAAAATGCGGATCGAAGTTCCTTCGCCTGGTTTGCTGGAGACTTCGAGCTTGCCCCCCAACTGTTCGACACGCGCGCGGATATTCGGAAAACCGTGGCGCTTGGATTGGGCGATGATCTCCGGAGAAAATCCCCGGCCATCGTCGGCGATCCGAATCTCCAAAACGTTTTCAACGACCTTCAGGCTTAAGGTGACTTCGGTGGCCTGCGAATGCTTGATGACATTGTTCATCGCCTCCTTGACCACCAAAAAAAGATGATGGCGGACTTCCGGCGCGAGCGCGGCATCGGGAACGGCCTCCATCACTTCAAGCCGCGGCCGGATTGAAGCGTGACGAAACCATTCCAGAAAGGCCTGGCTCAAGTAGGCAAACAATTCGCGCAACGAATCCTTGCCGGGATTGACCGACCAGACCACGGCATCGAGATCGCGCGCCAGATTCAGGACGCGTTCGGAAACGGTCATCGACTGCGATTTTATTTCCTCGGCGGAAAATGCCGTGGCGCGTAATTCTTCCAGCATCAGTCCGACTTGCGTGACCGTTGCGCCCAGATCGTCGTGCAGGTCGCGGGCGATGCGCGTCCGTTCCTTGGCCAGCGCCTGCTGATGTTCCAAGCGTTCCAGTTTTG
>CAZKTW010000026.1:0-23539 GCA_964555775.1 uncultured Bifidobacteriaceae bacterium
GTTAAGCCAAATAAACAGCTTCCGCGAGGCGATCGCCGGCTTTAAGCCGCCGCCCTTCGCTCGTCCGCAAAAAATGCCACCTTCTCGACAATATAGGTTGAGTAAGGTCTGGATAAAACCCCGACCTTGTTCCCGAAATTACTGGTGGGAAGTTGCCTCCGCCGGGTGGCCCGCTGGCGCAAAGATGATGATCCGGACAAAACTATTGCTCGTGCTCGCCAGCGTGATGCTGCTGGTGGTGGCGCAGGGGTTGATGGATTTGCGATATGCCTCGGGCACCAGGGCGGATGTTAACCGGCTGGGAAAAGTCATCGTTTCCGGATCGTCCGCCGCGCTCGGGATGCTGGATGCGCTTTCGGAACTGGAAATGTGCCTGACCGCGACGGATAACCGGGAAGCCGGACTGACCAATGCACTCCAAATCCGCAGTCAAAGTGAGCGGTCATTTCAGGAATTTCACCGATATTTGAATGATGCCGCCCGAGCCACCGCCCTGGGAATGGAAATCATTTCTTCGGATCGAACAACTTCCCGGAACGACTTCGGACCCGGGCAACTCGCCACCCTTAAGAACATCGAGGTCACCCTCAGCACGATTGAGCGCAAATGGCAGGACTACACGAATTGCCTGGCTGCCTCAGCCGGACAGGCCCGATCCATCCGCGACAATTTCCTGCTGCCGGTGCTGAATGAAAATTTGCGCCCCGCCCTCACGGAGTACTGCCAGCGTCTGGATGACGAGTCCATTTACGAGGTTCAACGCGTGCTTGATAGATCCCGACATTCAGGTCAAATCGTACTCCTGCTGGCGGTGCTGGCGGCCGTTGCCGTGCTGGTGGCCGGCTTCTTCCTCTCCCGGGTGATTTTGGAACCGGTGGAACAACTTGCCCGCGCCGCCAGAAATGTGGCCGCCGGGAACCGCCAATGCCGCCTGCAACTCAATTCACCGGGCGAATTCAGGGACATGGCCGGGGCGTTCAATCACATGCTGGATGTTTTGCAGGCTACCACCATTTCCGCGGATGAACTGGAAAAAACCGTTCAGGAACGCACCCAGGAACTGAAAGACGAAATCAACGTGCGCCACGCCGCCGAGGCGGAGCTCCGGGCGAGCGAGAAACATCTGACGATCATTTTAAACTCCATCGGCGATGGCGTGCTGGTCACCAATTCCCGGGGGCGCGTGTTGCGCATGAACCCCGTGGCCGAACAACTCACGGGTTGGAAGACGGGGCTGGCCTGCGGACGGCCGATAGATGAGGTGTTCCGCGTCATCCATGAACACACGCGTCAACCGGTGCCGCTGCCCGTGACGGAGGTCATTGCGGAAAACAAGATCATTGACCTGCCGGACCATGCCATCCTGATTGACCGCGCCGACGCCGAACATCCCATCGCCGACAGTTGCGCGCCCATCCGCGACCTGAATGGCTTTGTCCTCGGCGCCGTCCTGGTCTTTCGGGATGTCACCGAAGAACGGCGGGCCAGAGAACAGATCATCAAGCTGAACCAGGAACTCGAGCAACGAGTTGCCAGCCGGACCGCGGAACTGCGCGAAAGCGAGCGCCGGCACCGCACCCTGCTGGCCAATTTGCAGGGAATGGCTTATCGCTGCCGCAACGATCGCGAATGGCCCATGGAATTTGTAAGCGAAGGTTGCCGGGAGCTTCTCGGCGCCGAGCCGGAGGATTTCACCGCCGGGCGCAATTCATACCGTGACCTGATCCATCCCGAAGATCGGGAGCGGGTTGGGAGTGAACTGCAGTCGGCGGTGGCGCAGCCAGGCGCCTTTACCATTGAATACCGGGTCAAACATGCCGACGGTCAATGGCGTTCGGTCCTGGAACAGGGTCGGGCCGTGCTGGATAATCAGGGACAGGTTGTGGCTTTGGAGGGGTATGTTGCGGATATGACCCGGCGGGTTGACGCGGAGAATGAACGCCGAATTTTGGAGAACCAGGTGCGCCGGGCGCAAAAAATGGAAGCCATCGGCACCCTGGCCGGCGGCATCGCGCACGACTTCAACAACGTGCTCGCCGCCATTTTGGGAAGCGCCGAGCTGATCAAGATGGACATGGCGCCGGAACATCCCGACCGGGAATTTCTGGACCAGATATTCGTGGCCGGGCATCGCGCCCGGGAGGTGGTGCAGCAAATCCTCACCTTCAGCCAGCGGCGGGAAAGCGAGCGCAGCGTGATGCATTTGCAACCGCTGGTGAAGGAATGCGTGAAGCTGCTCCGCTCAACCATCCCCGCCATGGTGGACATCTCCTGCCGGGTTGACCCGGATTGTTCTCCGGTTCTGGCCGATCCAGCCCAGATCCACCAGATTATCATGAACCTCTGCACGAATGCCTGGCAGGCCCTGCCGGAAAACAACGGATCCATCCAGGTGAACCTGGAAATGTGCGAAATCGATGAATCGGTAATGGTTGGTCATCCCGACCTTCACGCCGGCCCGGCGGTTCGACTTTCCATTTGTGACAACGGCAGTGGCATGGACAAGGCGACGCTGGAACGGATTTTTGAACCGTTTTTCACCACCAAACCGGTCGGTCAGGGAAGCGGGTTGGGCCTTTCCGTGGTCCATGGTATTGTGAAGGCCCACCAGGGAGTCATCCATGTGGAAAGCGAGCCGGGCAGGGGAACGGTCTTTCATATTTACCTGCCGCCGCAAGTGAGCGAGGAAGAGCAGCCGCCCGTGGAATCCGACCATGTTATCAGCGGGAACCAGGAACGCATCCTGTTTGTGGATGACGACGAATTGGCCGGCCGCACGATGGAAAAGGTGCTCCGCCGGCTTGGTTATCAGGTCCGATGGTTCAGTCACCCGGCCGCAGCCCTCACCGATTTTCGTGCCCGCCCGGCTGAATATGATCTGGTCATTACGGATCTGGCCATGCCCGGCATGACGGGGGACAGTCTTGCCGCAGCCATGCTGGTGATCCGTCCCGACCTCCCGATCCTGATCACCACCGGTTTGATTGATCCCGCCATCCTGAAACAGGCGCGTGAAATCGGCGTAGGCAACGTGTTGCTAAAACCCGTGGGTGGCAAAACCCTGGCGCGAGAGATCGCCCAGTTGCTGGCCGATCGGAACGAAATTTGATCCAGCCGGTGAAGTTTAAAAGCGGCCGCCCTAAGCTGCCTGCGAAAAGGGCAGGTTCTCCAGATGTACCAGAGCATTGACATCCAGAATCAATCCCACCTGGCCATCCCCGAGGATGGCGGCCCCGGCCAACGCGCGGTTTTTGTGAATCATCATGTCGTTGAGATTTTTGATGACCACTTCCTGCTTGTGGAGCAGGCTGTCCACCTGCAGGCAGCGCAGGCTGGTTCCCGATTGCACCACCACGATGATGCCATCCGTTGCGTTCGTGGATTTCGGACGGACCCCGAACAATTCATGCAGTTGCAACAGTGGAATCAGGCGGCCGCGAACATTGACGACTTCCGCCCGGCCCTGAACCCGTGAAATCATGTCGGCACGGGGGCGGAAGGATTCGCGCACCGCGAGCGTGGGGATGATATAACGTTCCTCGCCGACCTTGACAATGAGGCCATCAATGATGGCGAGGGTGAGGGGCAGCGTGATCTTGAACAAGGTGCCCTGTCCCGGCCGGGAGGAAATATCCACCCGCCCGCGCAACCGTTCGATGTTGCGGCGCACCACGTCCAGCCCGACGCCGCGGCCGGAAAGATCGGTGACTTTCTCCGCCGTGGAAAATCCCGCGCCAAAAATAAAACCAAAAACCTCCTCGTCGGGGTGATCCGCTCCCGCGATGGTTAAACCCCGCTCGATGGCCTTTTGCAAGATGCGTTCCTTGTTCAATCCAGCACCGTCATCCTCGATTTCAACCACGATGTTGCCGCCTTGATGATACGCGCGGAGGTGCAGGACGCCCATGGCTGGTTTGCCGGCGGCGGCGCGTCGTTCCGCCGGTTCAATGCCGTGGTCCATGGAGTTGCGGATCATGTGCAACAACGGGTCGTTTAACTCCTCCACCACGCCGCGGTCCAACTCCGTGTCCTCACCGCTGGTCAGGAACTGGACTTTCTTTTGTTGCTTGGCACCGAGGTCGCGGACGACACGGGCCATTTTTTGGAAGATTCCCCGGATGGGCATCATGCGCAACGACATGCTCACCCGCTGCAGTTCCTTGGTAATGCGGCCCAGTTGGGCCGTGTTCCGCGCCAGTTGCGGGTCCAGTCCGGCCAGATGGCTCAAATTTTGGCCCACAATGGATTGCGCGATCACCATTTCACCAACCAAATCCAGCAAACCATCCAGCTTGCCGGTGTCCACCTTGACCATCGCACCCGCTCCGCCAGCCTTGGTCTCGTGAACCGTTTCTTCAACGCCGCCGGCGACGGGCACGGCCAGCGGCTCGAGGTTGGGCACGGGCATGGCCGGTAACGTTTCCGATTTTGGGGTCACGGGAATGGCGGTGCCCGAATTGACAGCATCAATAATCCGCTGTGCTTCCGCCTTGAGTTGGGCGGTGGGAATGAGAATCGGCGCCGCCGGGCGGCTGCCATCAAGCTGGCCTTCGATTTCGTCCAGAAATTGTTTAAGCACATCGCGCCCGCGCAAAATCAATTCGATGACTGGCGCGTCAATCGCCAGTTTGCCCTGCCGGGCCAGGTCGAGCAGCGATTCCAGCACGTGCGCCAGCTTGTTGATGGGGAAGAGATTCAGGAACCCGGCCCCGCCTTTGAAGGTGTGGAATGCGCGGAAAATGGTGTTCAATGTCTCCGCGTCCGCCGGATGGTTTTCCAACACCAGAACGCCTTGCTCGATGTTGTCGAGGTGTTCGCGCGATTCCGTGATGAATTCACGGAGCAAATCGCCATCCCCGGCAACGTCCAGGTTCAACGGCGGTTCCTCGCTGATCCCGGCAGCGGCGGCTTCCGGTGTCGGAACTGTCGCGGGCGGAGGGCCGGCAGGAGCCGGGAACGGCAGGGCCGGAACCACGGGAGAAGCTGCCTCGTCCGCTGGGGTCCGGAGATGCGCCAACAAATCATTCAACCAGCCGATGTCCTCCGCGGTGAAAGGATTTCCCGATTCCACGATTTGGACCATCCGCTCCCAGGCGGCGGCGCAAATGGAATGGGGTTCAGCCAGCTCCGGTGTGCCGGCGGCCTCATCCCGAAGATTTCCCAGCAGATCAAGGATCGGGAACTGGCTCTGGCTGGAACCCGCCTGGGCCAGGCTGATTTCACGGCCGAGCGCAACCACCAATTGGGAATGTCGTTCCGGATGATTCATGATTTATTCCTGTTGGTCATCATTGCTGATGCATGCCCGGGCTGAAACGAATGGCGCCCTGAAATCGTGACGCTTCGCCCACAATAATCGGATGCATGTTCGGGTTCTTTATCAAAAGGTCCGGTGCAATTGCGCTGGTTACCCTATCGGTAAAACCTCCAAAAACTGTAGGGAAGAAAAATTGGCCGTCGCTCAGTATTCGTTCAAGGTGGTGCCCAAATCATCGACGAACACCAGGGACCGTGAAACAGGCTGCCGGGTCTTGACCATCACAGGCTCCTTCCCCCCGCCATCGTGCTCGAAGGAAGGCAGCGAATGACCACTGCTCCAGTTTGTTTTCAACCCGGTGTGATCGGGAGTGTTCTTTGGGGTGGCGTGGGCGTGCTTCATAAATATAGCCGAATACCTCGGTCCGCCTTCTTATCGGACGATATCGGAATTACTTTAGCGCTTTTCCTGGGAACTTTTAACCGGTTTGGTTGCATATTGTATTTCACTTGAAGATGGCTGCAAGAATTGCTTCCTTGCCCCGTATAAGTATTGGCAATAACGGATCACACGGATGACCTTGGCGTGCTGAAGCCATATTCTCAGGGCCTTTGCCGCGGCTGAAACGTAATGAACACCGATGGGGTTTCTTTCATCCGTGTCCAGCGGCGGGTGGTTTTTTGTCCAAAATTCCGGATGCTTGTCATAAAACCACGGCAGGGAAATTTTTGGGCCCGGCAGATTGTAACCTCGCCATCCATTGACCCGTCTAAACTTTGATATAAGTTAATGTTGGCGTGTCACTCATAGTCTATTGCGGTACATGCCACTATATGAGAGTAGTTGGGGATGGGCGGAGTTTAACTCCGGGGCAATATTTCTTATCGTGCAAAACAACGACGTCAAGAAACCGTTTGGGAATTCGGTCAGGGTCTGGCGCAGTCGGTTGAGAATCTCGCAGGAGGAACTGGGCGAGCGGGCCAATCTTCATCGCACGTACATTTCGGATGTCGAGCGGGGAGCGCGCAATGTCTCGCTGGTCAGCATTGAAAAACTCGCCCGGGCGCTGGAGGTTTCCATTCCCACCCTGCTGGCCAACACCTCCGGGCCATCGTCGCCCGCTGTCCAGCTGCTGGCCGACAAGCTGGTGGACATCCTGTACGTGGAGGACCAGGTTGACGATGTGGATCTGGCGATGCACGCTTTAAGAAGCGCCCACATCGCCAATCGCATCCACATCGTGCGTGATGGTGCGGCCGCGTTGGATTTTCTTTTTGGCACCGGTGAGTATGCGCACCGCCGGTACAGCGATTACCCGCAGATGATTCTCCTCGACCTGGGGCTGCCCAAGATTGAGGGATTGGAGGTGCTGCGACAAATCAAGGCCGACCCGCGGACGTGCAAGATTCCAGTCATTGTGCTGACCGCTTCCAAACGCGATCGGGACATCGCCACCAGCAAACAGTTGGGAGCCGAAGGGTACATCGTGAAGCCGGTGGATTTCAAAAATCTGGGCGCGGTGACTCCGCATCTCAATCTGCAGTGGGCGTTGCTGAGAGCGTTGCCGGCTCCGGACATGTGATCCAATCAGCCTTTTGGCTGTTGAAAGTTCATTTTCGTTTTAATGGATAGATCAGGGAAACAATCTTTTGCGGGTGTTCATCCGGCAGGCCGATGCGCTTCAAAACATTGGATAAACCCTGACCCAACTTTATTATGGACAACGATGGCAGTTTTTTCAGTTCCGGGCCGTTCATGCCGCATGGCGGATGTTACCTGTGGCCAAAAAGTCTGATTGCCCTGCACGCGGGGTCGGATGCGATCATCGTGCTCGCCTATTACTCCATCCCGCTCACTGTGATTTACTTTGCGCGCAAGCGAGCGGATCTGAAATTTCATTGGATGTTTGTGTGTTTCGCCGTGTTCATCCTGGCCTGTGGCACGACCCATTTGATGGAGATCTGGAACATCTGGCACGCGCACTACTGGCTGTCCGGCACCATCAAAGCCATCACCGCGCTGGCCTCGGTGCCGACCGCGGTGTTGCTCCTGCAGTTTGTCCCGGACCTGCTCCGGCTGCCCAGCCCGGCGGCATTGGAGAAGGAAATTGCCGAACGTCAACGGGCGGAAGCCGACGTGCGCCGATTGAACGATGGGTTGGAACAACGGGTCCGGGAGCGGACTGAACAGCTTGCCGCCGCCAGCCAGGAAAGGGAAAACGAAATGGCCCGGCGGTGGCAGGCCGAGATCGCTTTGACCAGCAGCCAGCGATTGCTCAAGGCCACCAATGACGGTTCCTTGGTGGCCACCACCGAACGCCAGCGGGTTGAGGATCAGCTGCAAGCTTCATTCAGGGAAATCAGCGACTTGAAAGCTGCGCTGGACGAACATGCCATCGTCGCCATCACCGATCCCCAGGGCAAAATCACCTCCGTCAACGACAAGTTCTGCGCCATCTCCAGGTATTCACGGGAGGAGTTGCTGGGCCAGGACCACCGCCTCATCAATTCGGGCCATCATCCCAAGGAATTCATCCGTGACCTCTGGCACACTGTCGCCCGCGGCCAGGTCTGGCATGGTGAAATGAAAAACAAGGCCAAGGACGGCTCGTTCTACTGGGTGCAAACGACCATCGTGCCGTTTCTCAATGAACAGGGCAAACCCCGCCAGTATGTGGCCATTCGCACCGATGTCACCGAGCGCAAAAATGCCGAGGCGGAAATCCACCAGCTGAATGCCGAATTGGAGCAGCGGGTCGTCCAGCGCACCTCCGACCTTGAAGCCGCCAATCGCGAACTGGAGGCTTTCTCCTATTCCATTTCGCATGACCTGCGCGCCCCCTTGCGCGCCGTGAACGGATTTGCCGGCATCGTGCTGGAGGATTTTGGAACGCATCTGCCCGATGAGGGCCGGGATTACCTGCAACGGGTCCGCCTCGGCGCCCAACGCATGGAGGAGCTGATTGACGATCTGCTGGCCTTCTCGCGATTAAGCCGGCAGTCCATTAACCGGCAGGCGGTCAACACCGCCCGGCTCGTGCAGGAAGCCTGGGATGAACTGGCCCCGCAACGCCAAGGCCGCCCGATTGAAATCCGGGTCGCGAATCTTCCCACCTGCCAGGGTGACCCGGTGCTGTTGAAGCAGGTCTGGATCAACTTGCTGTCCAACGCGATCAAATACACCCGGGACCGGAACCCTGCGATCGTGGAAATCGGCTGCACACCTGTAAATCGCGGGGATGTTTATTTTGTGCGCGACAATGGCACCGGCTTTGACATGCAATACGCGGACAAGCTGTTCGGCGTGTTCCAGCGGCTGCACCGTACCGATGAGTTTGAAGGCACGGGTGTGGGTCTGGCCATCGTCCAAAGGATCCTCCACCGTCACGGCGGCCGGGTCTGGGCCGAGGCGGAAGTGGACCGGGGCGCCACATTTTCTTTTACCCTGGAAGGAGAACCCAAAACATGAATGCCGCCGACCAGATCGAGATTCTATTGGTGGAGGACAGCCAGGAAGACCTGGACATGACCTTGTACGCCTTGCGCAAGGCGAATCTGGCCAATCGGATCCAGGTGGCCCGCGATGGCGCCGAAGCGCTTGAATTCATTTTCGGCGAGGGGGCGTACCTCGGACGCCAGGTTGAAAATACGCCAAAAGTGATTCTGCTGGACCTCAAGCTGCCCAAGGTTGACGGACTGCAAGTGTTGAAACGCATCAAGAGCGACCCGCGTACCAAGATGATCCCGGTGGTAATGTTGACGTCATCCAAGGAACAGAAGGATGTCATCGAGAGCTATCATCTGGGCGTCAATAGCTACATCGTCAAACCGGTCAATTTTGAAGGCTTTGCCAACGCCGTGCAAAAACTCGGCATGTACTGGATGCTGCTCAACCAACCGCCCAAATCCTGACTCTCCTGATCCCACGCCCCATGAAAACTCCACTCAACGTCTTAACCATTGAAGATTCAGCCGATGACGCCCTGCTGCTCATGAATGAACTTAAATCCGCGGGTTTCGATCCGACGGCGATACGGGTTGAAACCGAACCGGAATACCGCACCGGCCTGGAAGCGGGACCGGACATCATTTTCTCCGATTACACCCTGCCGCAATTTTCGACCCCGCGCGCGCTTGAATTGCTCCAAAAGAGCGGCCAGGAAATTCCGTTCATCATCGTGTCCGGAACCATTGGCGAGGAACGTGCGGTGGAATGCCTCAAAGCCGGCGCGACGGATTACGTGCTCAAGGACCGGCTCCAGCGCCTCGGTCCGGTCGTGCGGCGCGCCTTTCGGGAAGTGGAGGCGCGAAAGGAACGCCTGCAACTGGAGGAACAATTGCGCCAGGCGCAAAAAATGGAATCCATCGGCCAGCTGGCCGGCGGCGTGGCGCACGATTTCAACAACCTGCTGGCCATCATCCGCGGCAGCGCGGAGCTGGTGCTGATGGACGGTGCGCGGTTCACCGAGGAAGACCGCGAAAACCTCAAACAGATTCTCTTTGCCTCGGAACGTTCCGCCGATCTCGTCCGGCAGTTGCTCACCTTCAGCCGCAAGCAGGCCATGCAGCTTCGCCGGCTCGACCTCAATGTGACCGTGAAAAACCTGGCCAAAATGCTCGAACGGGTTCTGGGTCAGAACATTTTGTTGCGCGTCGATTGCGGTTCGGATTTGTCCCCCGTCAGCGCCGATGCCGGCATGATGGAACAGGTGTTGATGAACCTGGCCATCAACGCCCGCGACGCCATGACGGACGGAGGCGAACTCACCATCAGCACCGCAAACGAATCCATCGGCCCGGCGGATGTGCAGTCGAATTCGCAAGCCTTGCCCGGCCACTATGTTTGCCTGACCGTCGCCGACACCGGCTGTGGCATTCCCAAGGGACACTTGGTCCGCATCTTCGAACCTTTTTTTACCACCAAGGAGATTGGCAAAGGGACCGGCCTTGGCCTGGCCACGGTTTACGGCATTATTCAACAGCACCATGGATGGATCACCGTCCATAGCGAAGTCGTGAAAGGATCGACTTTCCGCATCCATCTTCCCGCCCTCTCCACTGATGACCAAGGGTCGGGCATCACTCCGATCACCGAAAATCCGATGTGGGGAGGGACGGAAACGGTCCTGCTGGTCGAAGACGAAGTTGCCATCCGTTCCTTGACCCACCACGTCCTGAAGCGTCTGGGCTACAAGGTGATTGAAGCTGAATCGGGGGTTGCCGCATTGGAAATCTGGCATGAGCACCGGGACCAGATTGATCTGGTTTTGACCGACATCGTCATGCCGGGTGGGATGTCAGGCTTGGATCTGGCGAAAACCCTGCGGGTCGAAATTCCTTCGCTCCGGATCATCTTCACCAGCGGTTACAGCCCCGAGGTCATGGGAAAAGGGTTCAAATTGCGCGACGGACTCAACTTTCTCCAAAAGCCGTACGCCTCGCATCAACTCGCCCAAACCCTGCGCACTGCCCTGGACAAATGAAAAAACTGGCCGTCCATTTTCAATGCGCCCCTTCCGTTTCCCTGGAGATTGTTCATTTATCCATCGCCGGCTGGCCGGCCGGCGAAAAGCCGCCGTCGATCCGCATGTGGCCGGGGGTTTCGTTCGGAGGAAAAAAGGCCATCACCTTCGATGAGTTCGAAATGACTTTGCATGGAGTCCGGGTGTTGAAACGCTAGAATCAAGCCAAGCTGGTAGCAGCAGGGCTGAGAAGTCCCGGCGCACCCTCCGCAGATGGAATCATCAATAAAAAAACCCCGCCGGATGCGGGGTTTAAATTGGTTGCGGGGCCAGGATTTGAACCTGGGACCTTCAGGTTATGAGCCTGACGAGCTACCGGGCTGCTCCACCCCGCGGTTAAGAATGCATAATATGGGCGACGCCGCCTGTCTGCGCAAGCAGTTTCGGCCACTGTTTTGAACGGCCATCAAGGCGCCGGTTGCCATTCTGGACAGGGTCTTTGTTTTGTTGGGGAAACCCGTTGATGTTCAGCCTTCAGGCTGTTTTGGGCCGAAAACATGGTAAAGCATGAACTCCAACAACTCACGCTCACAAAACAAAAGACCCGGCCATTCCGGGGTGGTGGTGGGTTTTGATTGCCATTAATGCCGCATTGCATCGTCTTTCTGCGCCCCAGCAAGAATTGTGAACCCTTTTGCAATATCGGTTAAGCTAGTTTCGGGTCATTCCCTGATGTTGAGTGTGGTTAAATGATGGAAACACCTCAAAATTCTTATTGGGTTCCCGTATTGCTGGCGGCGGTGGCGGTGGCATTTGCGCTGGGGCCGCTGGCGTTGGCGTGGGCCTGGGCCAGGTTCTTTTCGCCCCAAAAACCGGGTCGGGACAAGAACGCCACTTACGAGTGCGGCCTGGAATCCAAGGGCGATGCCTGGATCTCCTTCCGCTCGGAGTATTACCTTTATGCCATCATTTTCCTCGTGTTCGACGTGGAGACGATTTTCCTGCTGCCGTTCGCGGTTTCCTTTGGCGGACTTTCGGCGGGCGCCTTCCTGGCCATGGTGATTTTTCTACTGCTGCTGGTGGAAGGATTGGTCTGGGGGTGGCGGAAGGGTGTGCTGACGTGGAAATGACCGGCGCGGAGCCGATCAAACGGTGAGGTATTTTTATCATGCTGGATGAAGGTCTAAGAAGCGAGTTGCAGAAACAGGGGGTTTACACGACCACCCTGGAGGAGTTGTATAACTGGGGCCGGGCCAATTCTGTGTGGCCGCTGACCTTTGGCCTGGCGTGTTGCGCCATTGAAATGATGGCGGCGTCCATGGCCCGGTTTGACCTGGCCCGGTTTGGCGCGGAGGTTTTCCGGCCGTCGCCCCGGCAGGCCGACCTGATGATTGTGGCCGGCACGGTCACCAAGAAAATGGCGCCGCTCGTGGTGCGCCTCTACAACCAGATGCCGGAACCCAAATACGTCATCGCCATGGGCGCTTGCGCGATTTCCGGCGGCCCGTTCAAACAGGGTTACAATGTGCTAAAGGGCATTGACCGGTATCTGCCGGTGGACGTGATGATTCCCGGCTGTCCGCCGCGGCCGGAGGCGTTGATCCATGCGATCATGACCTTGCAGGAAAAAATCCGGAATCAAAAACTCACCGGGCCGGACCGTCCGCGCCATCTCAACGCCGAGGTGGCTGGCGAGTTTCCGGTTCCGGTCTGTGGCGAGCACGATCTGGAACCGTCGAAAAACATGGAGGTCTGGCAGCCGCCTGTTCTCAAGCGCTAAACCATGGAAACCGCCGAACAAATCAAAGCGCGCCTCGAAGCGACAGTGCCCGGGGTGAAGATTGAGATTCTGCCGAACGATTGTCCGGCAGGCGAACGTTCGCTATTGGTGGACCCGGCCCAGGTGCTGGCGGTGGCAAAAGTTCTCCGCGATGACCCTCAATTGCGACTCGATTTCTGCTCGAACGTGACGGGCGTGGACTGGCCGGAACTGGAAATCGTGACGAAGACCAAGGTAAAACAGGTCGTGGACGGTGTGGAAAAGGAAGTCGAGGAAGTGAAAAAGACCCTCCGGCCCGGCTTTCTCGAAGTGGTTTATCACCTGTATTCAATGGAATTGAAACAGGGACCGGTGGTACTCCGCCAGCGCACGATCAATCGTGATCCGGAAGCGCCCGCAACTTCGCTCACCTCCGTGTGGCGCGGCTGTGAACTGCAGGAGCGCGAGGTGTTTGATTTGTACGGCATCCGGTTCGAAGGCCATCCCGACCTGCGCCGCATTTTGATGTGGGACGGTTTCAGGGGTTTCCCGATGCGCAAGGATTATGTTGCCCCGGACGATTTTGAATACGAGCCGACGCCGCACGACGAGGTGCTGGCGGAGGCGCGAAAACACTATCCGGTGGAGGTGAGGCCATGAGCGCCATTGCCGAGCTTCCCGTCAAGCCGGGTTACGAAATCCGGCCGAAGATCAGCGAGGTTGGTGAGCCGATCGGTGAACTCCTCGAAATCTCGATGGGCCCGCATCATCCGTCCACGCACGGCGTGTTCCGCATGGACCTGGTCCTGGATGGCGAAAAGGTCGTGAAGCTCAAGCCGGTGTTCGGCTATCTCCACCGCAACCACGAAAAGATCGGCGAGAACATCTCCTATCTGGCCACGATGCCGTACACGGACCGGCTGGATTATTTTTGTTCGATGACGAACAACTGGGCTTACGCGCTCACGGTCGAAAAGCTCGCCGGTTTGACGGTCCCGGAACGCGCCGAATATATCCGCGTCATCATGGCGGAATTGACCCGCCTCCAAAACCACACCTGCCTCATCGGTTTTTTTGTCCAGGACATGGGCGCGCTGGGGACACCGATGATGTACGCCTTCCGCGAACGGGAAAAAATCCTCGACCTGTTCGAGTCGGTGAGCGGCGCCCGCATGATGTGCAATTACATGCGCTTTGGCGGCGTGCGCTGCGATGTCTCCGCCGAGTGGCTGGCCCAGGCGAAACAGCTCGTGGATGGGTACGGCAGGTTCCTCGACGAATTTGAAGCGCTGCTGGCGCAGAATGAAATCGTCCTCGCCCGTTCCCAGAAAGTCGGCGTGCTGCCCAGGGAACTCGCGATCAGCGCCTCCATCACCGGCCCGATGCTCCGGGCCTCGGGTGTGAATTACGATCTCCGGAAGGTGGACAAATACGGCTTCTACAGCCGGTTTGATTTCAAGGTGCCGCTGGGCGAACACGGTGACGTTTACGATCGCTACATGGTCCGGGTCCTGGAGATGCGCGAGAGCTTGAAAATTTTGCAGCAGGCGTTAACGGGCATTCCTTCCGGGCCGATCATGGACCCGAAATCAAAGTTGCGTGGCTTCCGTCCGAAGGCGGGCGAGGTTTACGGTCGGGTCGAATCGCCGAAGGGGGAACTGGGTTTTTATCTCATCAGCGACGGCTCCGCCAGTCCGTATCGCTACCGGATCCGCCCGCCCAGTTTCATCAACCTGACGATTCTCGAGGACATGTGCCTGGGACACCGGATTGCGGACGCCGTGGTCATCCTGGGGAGCGTGGACATTGTATTGGGCGAGGTGGATAGATGAAAGTCCACAGTTCACAGTCTCCAGTTCCCAGTCGTTTTCAACGTTCGGACAACTGCGGGCTTCTATTTGGACATTTGGAACTCGGGACTCAGAACCGTGGACTCAGGACTGTATTATGTTAGGCGAACAAATCATCAAAGGCATGGCGGTGACCGCCAGGAATTTCCTCGGGAGTTACGTCTCGAAGGACCGGCTCACGACCGTGCAATATCCCGAGGAACGCCTGACACCCCAGGAAAACACCCGGCAGTTTCCGTTTCTGGTTTATGATGGCAACGATGCGGAAAAGGGCCTGCGCTGCGTGGCGTGCCAGATTTGCGAGAAGGAATGTCCGTCCCAGTGCATTTACATTGTCAAAAGCAAGGACAAGAAACCGGATTACAAAGGCCAACCCCAGCTTTATCCCGTCACCTTTGACATTGATATTTCGGTGTGCATGAGTTGCCAGATTTGCGTCGAGGTCTGCCCGTTTGATTCGATCAAAATGAACACCGAATTCGAGTTAAGCACGGACGACCGGTTTGGCGGTTTGTTGCTGCACAAAAACCAGCTTGCCCGGTCAAACGAATATTATCACCGGATTCATCCCGGTGAGGCGACGTCGGTGGACACCCATTTGGCCGGTGAAAAGGCCAAGGCGGAGGCCAAAGCCCGTGCTGCCGCCGAATCGAAGGCCAAGGCGGCTCCCAGTCCCGCACCGACAGCCACACCCTGACTGGACAAATTTTGTCCAGAAAATGGTAATTAAGGTAAATCATAGGCGGTCAGTTTCGGTTAGAAGTTGGCTGGGCCTTGTGATTCCAAGGCGAAACCATGGTTGAAACCATTGATCAGATTTTTGTGATTTTGAAGCACCACGTGACGGGGATTTTCCCCGCCGCCTGGCAGCCGTTCATTGGTGCCCTGGTTTCGATCGCGTTCATTCCCGTGGTGTTTGCGTCCCTGTTCGCCGTCGTCACGATTTTCGAGCGCAAGGGCATCGGCCGCATCCAGAACCGTTACGGCCCCAACCGCGTGGGCATCCCTTTCACCAAAATCCGCCTGTGCGGTTTCGGCCAGTTCATTCCCGATGGCCTGAAAATGCTCACCAAGGAGGACATCGTGCCGCGCGCGGCTGACAAGGTGGTGCATTTTCTGGCGCCGGTCGTCATGCTCATCCCGGTGCTACTCGCTTATGCCGTGCTGCCCTTTGGCCGCAACATGACGGCCGCGGATTTTGACGCGGGCCTGCTGTTTTTCTTTGCCGTGGGCGGAGCGGTGGAACTGTCCGTGTTCATGGCCGGCTGGGCGAGTCACAACAAATACTCGATGCTGGGTGCCATGCGCGCGATTGCCCAGATGATCAGCTATGAAATCCCGCTCATCCTTTCCGCCGTCACGGTCATCATGATCGTGGGTTCGCTCAAGCTGGTGGACATTGTCGCGGCGCAAAATCATTACAGCCATGGCATCGCAAACTGGTTTGTGTTCACGCCGTGGGGTTTTGCCGGGTTCATCCTGTTCTTTATTGCGTCGCTCGCGGAATCCAATCGCACGCCGTTTGACCTGCCGGAGGCGGAATCCGAAATCATCGCGGGCTATTTCACAGAGTATTCCGGGTTCAAATTCGCGCTCTTTTTCCTCGGTGAATACCTGGGCATGTTTGCCGCCATTGGACTGGGCATCACACTTTTCCTGGGTGGCTGGACCGCGCCGTTTTCATTCCTCACCTGGGTGCCGTCGTATCTCTGGTTTTTTGCCAAGCTGATGGCGTTGATCTTCACATTCATCTGGATTCGCGCCACGCTGCCGCGCCTCCGCATGGACCAGCTCATGAATTTTGCCTGGAAATTCATGCTGCCGCTGTCGCTGGTCAACATTGTGACCACCGGATTCTGGCATTTCATGGATGCCGGCTGGTTGCGTTGGGTGGTCTGCAGCATTCTTATTTTTGGTTCGTACGCCCTCCTGGGCCTGGGATTGATGGACAAACAAAAACTTGGCAAACGCATTTATCGCTACGCGGAATGAAAAACGAGAACCGTCATATATTTTCCCGTAGCAGCCGAGGTAAAGAGGCTCCAATCGAATTTACGATATCTGATTTACGATTTACGAGTCATTCCACGATCCGCGCAGACCGCGTAAATCGTATATCGCAAATCGAAAATAATGAGCCTCCTCACGTCGGCTGCCACGACTTTAGCTGGTTGCCAACGGTTCAACGGTTCAACGGTTCAACGCTTTAACCGTGTCTTTGCCCTTCATCATCATTGCCGTAGTGACGCTCTTTGCCGCAGCGGCGGCGATGAGCCTCCGCAATCTGGTGCATTGCGCGTTGTCGCTGGTGGTGTCGCTGGCCGGGTTGGCGGCGCTTTATTTGACCCTTGACGCGCAGTTCGTCGGCTTCGCCCAGGTCCTGGTTTATGTTGGTGCCGTCGCCATTCTCATCGTGTTCGCAGTGTTGCTCACCCGGAGCGATGCCATACCAAATCAGGCCATTCTTGCGCCGGGCTGGGTCATCGGCATTGTGGTTTCCGCCATCGTTTTCACCTTGCTCGGCTGGGCGACGTTGAACAGCACCGGATTGCCCAAGGAAGTGCCGCCGGTGCCCGTGGTCACGGTTAAGAATATTGGGGATGCGCTTATGACCCAATACGTTCTGCCGCTTGAAGTCATTGGCCTGTTGTTGACGGCGGCCTTGATTGGCGCCGTCATCATCGCGATGCGCGACGATACAGCCAAAACGAAGATGGAAGATGGAGGATTGCAGATGGAAAAGGCATCCGGGCCATCCTCCATCCTCCATCCTCCATCCTCGCCGGGAGGTGCCCGGTGACACCGCTTCAAGGTTGTTTGCTTGTCTCCGCGCTGCTCTTCGCCATCGGTCTGGCCGGTGCGGTCACGCGGCGCAACGCCATCCTGGCGCTGGTTGGCATCGAATTGATGTTGAATGCGGCAAACCTGAATTTCATCGCGTTCTGGCGTTATGGCCCGCATCCCGAGGCCCTGTCCGGCATGATGATTGTGATTTTTTCCATCTCCATTGCGGCGGCGGAGGCGGCGGTGGGGCTGGCACTCATCATCGCGATTTATCGCCATTACCGGACCGTCAACCTGGATGAAATCAAAGATTTAAAGGGATGACCTGGATCGTTCAAAATCTATGGTTGATTCCGATGCTGCCGCTGGCGGCGGCAGGCGTGATCGCCGTCAACAAGCAACGGCAGCGCAAGCTTGCGGCGACGCTGGCCATCGGTTCGATGGGACTGGCATTCCTCCTCTCGCTGTGCGCGTTCAGCGCCACACTTCTCCACCACGGCGGGAACGGCGCCTTCCGCGAAGTGGCCGGATTCAACTGGCTCCAGTTTGGAGGACAATGGCTCCAGATCAGTTGGGTGCTGGATCCGCTCACGGCGATCATGCTGGTGATGGTTTCGTTTGTCAGCCTGCTGATCTTCATCTTCAGCGTCGGTTACATGGCGCATGATGAGAATTTCATGCGGTTCTTCTGCTTCCTGTCGCTGTTCGCGGCCGCCATGCTCGGCGTGGTCATCGCCAACAACCTGCTGCTGTTTTTTATCTGCTGGGAATTGGTCGGCCTGACCAGCTATCTGCTCATCGGGTTCTGGTATCACAAGCCGAGCGCGGCGGCAGCGGCGAAAAAAGCCTTCATCACGACGCGCATCGGCGACCTCGGCCTGTTGCTGGGCATGGTCTGGCTGTATGCCGAAACCGGCACGTTGAATTTTTATACAACTAACGGTCTTGGCTGTCTCGAACAATCCGCTTTGGCTGCGATGGTCACGCACATGACGGCCGCCGGCATGGCGGTGTCCACGGCCATCGGGCTGCTGATTTTTCTGGGTGCGGTCGGCAAATCCGGCCAATTGCCGTTGCACGTCTGGCTGCCGGATGCGATGGAAGGTCCCACGCCGGTCAGCGCGCTCATTCACGCGGCCACGATGGTGGCGGCCGGTGTTTTTCTGGTGGCGCGGGTTTATCCGCTGATGGCTGCAGGTGCGGTACCCGTCGAACACGGTGCACCGGTGACCACGGCGTTGACCGTGGTGACCTGGATCGGCGCACTCACGGCGATTTTTGCCGCGTCCATCGCGGTGGCGCAGAACGACATCAAACGGATCCTCGCTTACTCCACGGTTTCGCAACTCGGCTACATGATGCTGGGTTTGGGTGTCGGCGGCGTGGCGGTCGGCATGTTCCATCTCATCACGCACGCTTTTTTCAAGGCGCTGTTGTTCCTTGGGTCCGGCTCGGTCATTCACGGTTGTCACGAGGAGCAGGACGTGCGAAAGATGGGCGGGCTGAGAAAATTCATGCCGGTGACGTTTGCAGTCTATGCCATCGGCATGCTGGCGCTGGCCGGATTCCCGCTGTTTTTCTCCGGCTTCTGGAGCAAGGATGAAATCCTGCACTCGGCGCACGGCTGGCCGGTGTCGCACATTCCCTTTTTGCTCGGCTGCGCCGGCGCGCTGCTCACGGCATTTTACATGACGCGGCAGGTTGCGCTGGTGTTTTTTGGCAAATATCGTGGCGGCGTTCGTGAGAGCGCCGCTCATTCGCAATCCCATGGAACAATTAAGCCGTCTTCTCACGAAGACAGCCACGCCGAACCGCATGAAAGTCCCGCCGTCATGACCGTTCCACTCGTCATTCTCGCGGTGTTTGCCGTTGTGCTGGGATTCGTCGGCACGCCGGCCTGGCCGTGGTTTGATGGTTTCCTCAAGGGTGAGCCGGCGGCATTCAATTTTGCCAGGTTGACCGAAAGCGGCACGCTCGGTCTGATGCTGGCGTCTGCGGTGATTGTATTCACGGGTTTGAGCCTTGGTTGGTGGTTGTATGGGAAGCGTCTTCGAAAGACAGTTGAAGAACCTGACGTGTTGCAGGTGGCCCAACCTGCCGTTTTCCGGCTGTTGGAGAACAAGTATTTCGTGGACGAAATCTACGACGCGACCATCGTCCGCTTCAATGCCTGGGCGGCGCAGGCTTGCGATTTTCTGGACCGCTGGATTTGGGGTGGGGCGGTCCTACTGGTCGCCTGGGTGACGCTCGGGTTGTCACGGTTCTATCGCTTCACGGATGATTTTGTGGTGAACCTGGGTTTCGACACCGGTTGTGAAACTCTGCGCGAAGGAGGCGACGAACTGTCGAAATGGCACAGTGGCCGGGTGCAAACCTATCTCCGGGTCATTGGTGTGGCGCTGGTCGTATTGGTGCTTTTTCTGATTTGGGGGCACAAGTCATGAACCTGCCCTGGCTGACCATCTTGACGCTCGTTCCGCTGTTCGGCGGCATCGTTGTTTCCGGCCTCGGCCCGGAACAAAAACGGCTCGCGCGGGGACTGACACTGGCATTCAGCCTGGTGGCGCTGACGGGGGCACTGTGCCTCTGGAAACATTTTGATGCTGCTTCCGGTGACCTGCAATTTGTCGAGAAACACCTCTGGGTGCCGTCACTGGGCATCCAATATTTCCTCGGTGTGGATGGCCTCGGCCTGTTGATGGTGCTGTTGACGGCCATCGTCGTGCCTCTCTCCATCCTCGCTTCTGGAAGTTTATTTAATGGTAGGGCGGGCAGTTCTCTGCCCGCCGCTGGTAAACGTGACGACGGCGCGCACGGAGTGACGCGCCCTACCCAGGGGAGCGCACCGCTTTATTACGCTTTGATTTTGTGGCTGCAGGCGGGATTGTTCGGCACGTTCACCGCGCTGAATTTTTTCCACTGGTTCCTGTTCTGGGAACTGGTGCTCATCCCGGCGTTCTTCCTCATCAAGCTCTGGGGCGGACCCCGACGCGGCCCGGCGGCGACGCAATTTTTTATATACACGATGATCGGCAGTGTGACGTTGTTGTTGAGCTTCCTGGCGATTCGGCTGGCCACCGGCAGTTTTGATTTTTTCGAGCTCGCCGACATGGCCAAACGCGGTGAAATCACGGCCCGGCTCGGCGACGTCATCGGCTGGAAATCACACATCGGGCTGCTGGTTTTCTTTGGCGCCTTCCTCGGCTTTGCGGTGAAGGTGCCGGTGGTGCCTTTCCATACCTGGTTGCCAGGGGCTTACACCGAGGCGCCCAGCCCGGTGACCATGCTGCTAACGGGCGTTCTGTCGAAGATGGGCGTGTATGGTTTTCTGCGCATCCTGCTGCCGATTTTCCCGGAGCAGGTGCGGCTGGTGCTGACGCCGCTGATGTGGCTGGCAGTATTGACCATCGTGCTTTCGGCCTGCGCGGCGTTCGCCCAACGCGATCTCAAGCGCATCCTGGCCTATTCGTCCATCAACCATCTCGGTTACTGCCTGCTCGCGTTGTTTGTGGTGGCCGGCGCGGCCACGGGCGTGAACCAGCCGGAACTGCAGAAGGCCGCAGCACTGAATGGTGTGTTGCTGCAGATGTTCAACCACGGTCTTACCGCGGCCACGTTGTTCCTTTTTGTGGCGCTCATCGAGAAGCGCAGCGGAGGATTGCGTGGATTGGAGGATTTCGGCGGCCTTCGCAAGGTCATCCCCGTGTTCACCGGCCTGATGGGCATTGCCCTGTTCTCGTCACTTGGATTGCCGGGGTTGAACGGGTTTGTCGGAGAATTCCTGATTTTCAAGGGTGTGTTTCCGCTGGCGCCCTGGGCGGCGGCGTTGTCCACGATCGGACTGCTGGTGACGGCGATATTCATACTGACGCTCATCCAGCGGGTTTTTTGCGGGCCGTTGAACGCGCGCTGGTCACAAATTCCGGACCTCACGCTGTCCGAGCGCCTGCTGGTCGTGCCCGCCATCGGGCTGATGTTCGTGCTGGGCATCTGGCCGCAATTCGTGCTGGGCATGGTGGATGCAACGGTCGTGAAGATGGTCCAACAACTTAATTTTTAACCATGCTGGCCTGGACCATATATATATCGTTCATCGGGGTGCTAGTGCTGATGCTCCTGCCGCGCGAGGCAGCGCGGGCGGCGCGCATCATCGCACTGCTGACGGCGGTCGCCGGCTGCGGGGCGGCGTTTGCCGGTGCGTTGCATCAGTCGAATCCGGGCGAAGTGACGACGATTGTCAAGGTCGCGTGGATTCCCTCGATCGGCGCCAGCTATTATCTGGCGGCGGATGGCATCAGCCTGGTGCTGGTGGTCCTGACCGGCCTGGCCGCCATCGCGGGCATTCTGTTTTCCTGGAACATCGAAAAACGCACCAAGGAATTTTTTGCCTTCTATCTCGCCTTGATTGGCGCCGTGTACGGCGTGTTCCTGAGTTTTGACGTGTTGCTGCTGTTTGTGTTCTACGAGCTGACCATCATTCCAAAATATTTCCTCATCGCGCGCTGGGGCAGCACCCGCAAGGAATACGGTGCGATGAAACTGGCGATTTATTCCTTTGTCGGCAGTCATCTCGTGCTCATCGGTTTGATCGCGGCTTGGGTCGTGGCCCGCGCCCAGATCGGTCATGCGACGCTGGATTTGGTGGAATTGTCACAAGTGTCATTCCCGTTGGGATTCCAGCATTGGGTTTTCCCGTTGGTCTTCATCGGGTTTGCCATTCTTGCGGGCATGTGGCCGTTTCACACGTGGGCGCCGACTGGTCACGTCGCCGCGCCCACCGCCGGTTCGATGTTGCTGGCGGGGGTGGTAATGAAACTTGGCGCCTATGGCTGCCTGCGCGTGGCGATGGTTTTGTTCCCGGAAGGTGTCCGCATGTGGCAGGGGGAAATTGCCGCACTGGCGGTCATCGGCATCATTTACGGCGCGGGCGTGGCGCTGGTGCAAAAGGATTTCAAGTTTGTCATCGGTTATTCCAGCGTGAGTCACATGGGTTTTGTGTTGTTGGGCCTGGCCACGCTCAACACCATCGGACTGAGCGGCGCGGTGCTGCAGATGTTCTCGCACGGCATCATTGCCGGGTTGTTGTTCGCCGTCGTGGGCCGCATGGTCTATGACCGGACGCACACGCGCGATTTCGATGATCTGCAAACGATGCAGCTTGGCCGCCTGCTGCCGTTCGCGGGGGTGACGTTTGTGCTGGCCGGGGTGGCTTCGATGGGATTGCCCGGTTTCAGCGGGTTCGTCGCCGAACTTCAGGTGCTCATGGGCGCATGGAAAGTATTTCCGAAGACCACCCTGCTGGCTGGTGTCGGTATTGTGGTCGGGGTGGCCTACACGTTGCGTGCGATGCAAAAGGCGTTTTATTCCGACGGTGCGGTGCCGGCCAAATCCAGCCATGACCATCCGTTGGAACCCATTTCGGTGCCGGAACGTATCGGGGCCATGATGCTGATAGCGGCCTCGTTGGTGATCGGTCTTTTCCCGGGCCTCCTGTTGGACTGGATCCAACCATGCTTGAATTCGCCGTTGTTTGAAAGGCTATTGAAGGGAGGCGGGTTGTGAACTACCTCGAAGTGCTCCGAATTGCCGCTCCGGAAGCCGTCCTGGCGGTCACCGTGTTGATGGTGTTGACGGTCGATCTGGTCGTGTTACGCGGGGCATCCGTGGCGTGGCGCTTCGGGGTCGGGGCTCTGGTTTCCATCATCGGTTGTCTGATGGCAATGGTGTTTGCCTTCCTGCGTTACGGGAACACCGACCTGCTGGGCGCCATGCTGGTCGTGGATCCGCGGACGGATTTTCTGAAGGCCGTGTTGCTGGCGCTGGCGATTTTCACGGTATTGATTTCCGAGTCCGGCAAATTCACCGAACACGTCGGCGAATACCTGTCGCTGATCCTGCTGGGCACGCTGGGTCTGATGTTCCTGGTCAGCGCCGAGGACATCCTGATGATTTTCATCGCTTTGGAACTGGCCAGCCTCTCGCTCTACATTCTGACGGCGTTCAACAAGCGCAATGCCCGGTCGAGCGAGGCGGCGCTGAAATATTTCCTGTTCGGCGGCATGTCCGCGGCGTTCCTGCTGTTCGGTTTCAGCCTGCTGTACGGGCTTTCCGGTTCAACCAGCCTTTCGCAAATCGCCGCCAACCTGGCCGGCAAGGGACTGGATCCGTTGCTGTATGTGGCCATCGTCACGACCGTGATCGGGTTTGGTTTCAAGGTTGCGGCGGTGCCGTTTCATTTGTGGGCGCCGGACGCTTATGAAGGCGCGCCCACGCCGAGCGCGGCGTTTATCGCTTCCGGTTCCAAGGTCGCGAGTTTTTACATCCTGGCAAAAATCCTGGCCCTGGGTTTTGCCGGATCGGCCGGCAGCGCGGTCTGGCACGGTTATGTGTCCGGCTGGACGCCGGTGATTGCCGTGGTGGCGGCACTT
>CAZKTW010000027.1:0-1108 GCA_964555775.1 uncultured Bifidobacteriaceae bacterium
GCGCATCCTGCCGCATGACGTGGACAATCACGTCGAAGAAATCCAGCACCACCCACGCGCCATGCACGGTGCCGTCCACCGCCCGCGGCCGCACGTCATGCTCCTCGCGCAGCCGGTCGGTCATTTCGTCCACGATGGCGCGCAAATGCGGTTCGCTGGTGCCGGACGCGATGACAAAATAGTCTGTCACCGACGATAAATCGCGCACGTCGAGGATGATAATATTTTCCGCCTTTTTGTTATCCGCAAATTCGCGGCAAAGCTGGGCGAGTTTTTTTGAATCCATAGTTGCCGGAGGGATTTAACCACGGATGGACCTGGATGAACACGGATATTTTGACGCAGATTTCACAAATCAGACATAAAGACCGGCGGCATGAACCGCCCCGGCCACGGGCGGCGGCACGAGGTGATCAATCGGCAGGCCCGCCTTCATCCGGGCACGGATTTCGGACGACGACACGCCCAACGGAAAACCCCGGAGCATCCGTCCGCGAAACGGCGGCGGAAAAACCGCGCCGGCCCCGCCCGGGCGTGGAATGGCCACAAATTCCGCGAGCGTGGCCAGTTCGGCGGCTTCGCGCCACTCGTTAAGTTTTGCCACGTTGTCAGCGCCGATGAGGTAAAAAAACTGCGCGTTGGGGAACCGTTTCACGTAATCGCGCAAGGTTTCGATGGTGTAGGAGACGCCGTCGCGGCGGATTTCCTGGTCGTCCACTTCGCAATTTGCTTTGCCCGCCAGCGCGAGACGGAGCCATTGCAGGCGGTTCGATGCCGGCGCCGCATGGTTTTGCGGTTTAAAAGGCGATTGTGCCGTCGGAATGAAAAATAGTCGATCCAATGCCAGTTCCTCCACGGCCGCCTGCGCGACCAGCAGGTGACCAAGGTGTACCGGGTCAAACGAACCGCCAAATAATCCGATTTTCATTCTTCCGTGGCTGCGAATGTGAATTCGCGGCAAATATGGCCGCGCTCTCACGAACGCAGCTACAAGCTTAACAACATCGCCGCACGCCATTGAACCTTTGTTCCGTGGCTTCGACATAAATCTGCTGCGGATTGGCAGGATGACATTGGCAAACTGCCTGCGCCCGTTGCTGCGCCCGTT
>CAZKTW010000027.1:1208-23272 GCA_964555775.1 uncultured Bifidobacteriaceae bacterium
CTGCGCCCGTTGCTGCGCCCGTTCCAGGTGCGATTCGCCGGACCATTCCTTGGCCAATGCCAGCGCCAACGCCGCCGTACCGGCAAGGTGCAACGGCCGGTCTTCCGCCACGGCATAATCCGGCAGCCAAACGGGCTCCGTTTCGTGCAGCACCGCCGGTTTGCGACGCGACAGCAGCAGAAACCACTCGCGCAAGCTTAACAGAACAATCGTGGTGACGAGAGCCAGAAAAATCCCGGCGACAGCGGCATCGAGGAGGTTGTTAAAACGCTGTGCGCGATTGGCAACAACCGGCTTCCACGTGTCATCAATAACTTTTTGCCACGTCGCCAGCTTGGCGGAAAATTCTGCGTCGTGAGACCGAGTATAATTATCCGCCGCAAACTTCAACAAATCCATAATGGCTTTTGTATGGATATGTTGCAGTTCGGGTTCTTTTTCGATAAGCAATTTTGCCTGTGCCAGAAATCCAATCCGCGGATCAGGATTCCAGATTTTCTGCACGCCGGCCGTGAACGTCACCGCCAACAGCCAGACCAGTGGAATCAGGGTGATGAGCGCCAATGCGGGCGGGCGTTTCAGAGGGCCGAGCACCGTCTCGGCTCGTGGGTCACTTTCAATTCGCGCCGAGCGGGTGCTCGGCGTTCCGGTCAGTGCCATTTTTAAAATGATGGTCGTGGCCAGGCAGAGCGCGATCGCGGCGAGCATCTGATTGGCGATGCCAAACAGCGGCCAGAGGGAGTTGATCCCACCCAACGGGTCACGCACACCTTGAATCAAAAAATAGCCCCACGCGCCGACCATCAATGCCGCGGCCAGTGGTGGAGCGAGGAGATTTTTCGGGTCGCCGAGCGGTTTCCAGGCACGACCAAGGACACCTTGGAGCAGGTAACGTCCCACACGCGTGCCAGCGTCGAGCGTCGTCAGGATGAATAACGCCTCGAACATGATGGCGAAGTGGTACCAGAGGTCGAGCCAGCGGCCGTTGACGAGCTTGGAAAAAATATGCGCCATGCCGACGGCCAGCGTGGCCGCTCCGCCGGTGCGGCCAAAGAGGGTTTTCTCGCCAAGTTCATTCGCCAGCGAATCCATCTGACCGGTGGTGACGGCAAAGCCATGGGCGCTAACCATGGCCGCGGTCGCGGTGGGCTCGCCTTTGACGTTCATGCTGAAATACACGCCCGGGTCGAGCGTGCAGGCGGCGATGAGCGCCATGATGGCCACAAAAGATTCGCAACACATCGCGCCATAGCCAATGGATCGCGCATACCCTTCGCGGGTGATGAGCTTGGGAGTCGTGCCGCTGGCGATGAGCGAATGAAAACCGGAAATGGAACCGCAGGCGATGGTGATGAAACAAAACGGGAACACTTTGCCGGCGACGACCAGGCCGGAACCGTCGGTGAACTGGGTGAGCGCGGGCAGTTGCAGCATGGGCAGCACAAGCAAAATGCCGAACGCCAGCGCAACAATTGTGCCCAGCTTCATGAACGTGCTCAGATAATCGCGGGGCGCGAGCAGCAACCACACCGGCAGACTGCTGGAAATGACGCCGTAGCCGATGATGAACCAGGCGATGGTGATGTCATGCAGACCGAAGACCTGAGACCAGTGCGAATCCTGATAAACCAGTTTGCCACCCCAAACCGCCAATAGGAGCAGCGTGATGCCAAAGGCCGACGCCTCCAGCACCTTGCCCACGCGCACGAACCGCAAATAATTGCCCATCAGCAGCGCGATGGGAATGGTCGCCCCCACGGTGAAAATTCCCCAGGGACTTTCGGCGAGCGCCTTGACGACGACGAGCGCGAGCACGGCAAGCAGGATCACCAGAATGGCCAGTATCGCCAGCACGGCGATGAAACCGGCCGGTGCATTCAATTCCTCCTTCACCATCTGGCCGAGCGATTTGCCATTGCGCCGGATCGAACAAAACAAGATCACAAAATCCTGCACCGCGCCGCCCAGCACGACGCCGATCAAAATCCACAAGGCGCCGGGCAAATACCCAAACTGGGCGGCAAGCACCGGACCGACGAGCGGGCCCGGACCAGCTATCGCTGCAAAATGGTGGCCGAAAACAATGAATTTGTTCGTCTTCACGAAGTCCCGGCCGTCGTCATGGACCACGCACGGGGTGGCGCGGCGGTTGTCGAGCGTGAGTACGCGCGCCGCAATCCATTTGGAGTAAAACCGGTATCCGATGGCGTAGGTGCAGATCGCGGCGATGAGCAGATGGGCGGAATTGACCGGTTCATGCCGGCGAAAGGCCAGCGTGGCGTACGCGGCCGCGCCGGCCAGCGCCAGCAGCAGCCAGAAAAGGGTGGCGAAAATCTTTTTCATGCCGTCCGGTGGATTGAATTTACGATTTACGATTTGGGATTTACGAGGTTAAAATTCAGGTGTGCGACAATTGCCCATCCGATGACCCGACACTGCCACAACTGCGGCGAGCCCTGGACATTGAACGGCCAGCCCGGTCGGGGGGAAACCTGCATGAAATGCCGGGCGGACCTGCGCGTTTGCCTGAACTGCGCGCACTACGACCCGCGGGTGGCACAGCAATGCCGGGAACGCCGGGCCGAGCCGGTGCTGGAAAAGCACGTGGGCAACTTCTGCGAATATTTTGAATTCGCCCGCCGCACCTGGACGCCAAAGGCCGGGGAGAATTCGCGCGAGGCCGCCGCCCGCGACCAATTGAAAAAATTGTTTGGCGACTGATGCCCCGCGCGGGTTAGCATTGACGCATGAAAGTCAGCGGGTTCACCTTTTTGCGCAACGGCCAGAAACTGGGCTATCCCTTCGTTGCTTCCATCCGCTCGATTTTGCCGATTGTGGATGAATTCATTATTGCCCTCGGCCCGTGCGATGACGACACGGAAAAAATGCTCCGCGCCATCGGCGACCCCAAAATCCACATCATCCCGACGCAATGGAATGAGCGGATCCGCAGCGACTACAGTGTCAAAGGTTTCGTTTATGGACAGCAGAAATCCATTGCGCTATTCAACTGCACCGGGGACTGGGCTTTTTATCTTGAAGCGGACGAAGTGGTGCACGAGGACGGCCTGCCCAAAATCCGCGCGGCGATGGAGCGGCACCTGGACGACCCGCGCGTGGAGGCGCTGGCCTTCGATTATCTGCATTTTTACGGCAACGCGAACACGTATGTGTGGTCGCCCGGCTGGTATCGCAGCGAGGTTAGAATCATTCGGAACACGATTCCCGCGTGGTCGAGTGAGTCGTTGTTTTTCAACGTCGTGGTCGGCCACAAAAAATCGCGCTACCCGCGCGCCGCGCACACCGGTGCGCTGATTTATCACTACGGCTGGGTGCGAAGCGAGGCCCAGATGAATTTGAAAACGGCGGAAATTTACAAACATTGGGTCAATCAACCCGTGCCGGCCGTGAATTATTCGAAAATTGATCCGGCCGCCTTGAAACTTTTTACCGGCACGCACCCCAGCCTGGTGCAGGACTGGCTGCCGAAATCAGAAGGACTTTTTCAAGCAGATCCAAATCACCAGTTGACATCGCGCGAAAAAAAACATCGCCGGATGTTGAAAGCGGAGAAATGGCTCGGAATTCAATTCGCCAAAAAACATTATCAACTGGTTCGCTGATCTCATGTTCAAGAAATTGACCCGCCAAATCAACCTGTTCCGCAACCTGCGGAATCCCCAGGTCTATCTCGGCTACAAATACGGACTGCTCAAGCGCCACACGCTTTTTCTGGAACTTCGAAATGGTGTGGTCGCGGAAGTGCCGGCGCGCCTGGTTCAGACATTCAAGGAATCGGTTTTTGAACAGGACTATATCCGCGGATTTCCCCGCCTCATCGTCCGCAGTTTTGACAATTTGACCGTCGTGGACGTCGGGGCCAATGCCGGATATTTTTCGTTGTGGTGGCTGTCGCGATTTCCCCAGAGCAAAATGATCGCCGTCGAGCCGATGCCGAATAATTTTGCCCTGCTGGCGCGGAACCAGGCATTGAACCCGGACAAGGATTTCCACGCCGTGAATTGCGCCATGCGCCATGAAGCCGGGAATATCATTCTAAATTTCAACCGTAGCGACAGTTTCACGACGGCGGCCTCGATCCACAAAGGCACTGGCGGCGGAGATCAAATATCCGTGAAAGCGATTTCCCTGAAACAACTGCTGGCCGATTTCGGGTTGAGCCGGATTGATTTTCTGAAGTTGGATTGCGAAGGCAGTGAATATGACATCCTGTACCACTGTGAAGGTGAACTCCTCGATTCCATTAGCTATATCTCGATGGAAACGCATCCCGGGACGGAAGCGGCGGAAACCAAGGATGCCCTGTGCGATTTTCTGCGCGCGAAAAAATTCCAGCTTGGCACAAAACCAGGCAGCGCCATGGTCTATGCCTGGCGCTGAATATTTTCCATTGCCGCGGCACAAGCCGCAATCACGGCGCCGATTTCAATTTCCTGAATTGTCTTTCCCGCTGCCGGCGTGACGACCCAATCCGGATGCTGATACGGATGCGGGCTGCCGGGCAACATGGCGTCCCGGATCATCACAACCCGCTTGCCCAACGCCACGGCCAGATGCAGAAACCCGGTGTCTCCGCCTACAACGACGGTGGAAAGTTTCATCAAGCCGGCATCCGTCAACCGGGGAACTCCGGCCGCCACGGTGAAACCATCTGCCTGCGCTGGTTCGAGCTGCGGCCGGTCTCCGGGACCGCCGCTGAAAATAATTTGAAGACCACGCGCGCGCCAGAAACGCGCCAGGGCCAGAAAATTTTCCAGGGGCCAGTTTTTGGGCGGTGAACTGGTGAACGGCTGGAGATATAGTGTGGTTTTGCTCGCGTCCAAATTATTTCCCTTAAAAAAATGTTCCGCTTCGGTCAGCGCGGCAGCGGGCAAAACGTAGTCATTCCGGACCCGGCCCAGTTGCAGGCCGCACTGCTGCAAAAGTGAGAGATTCCATTCCGCCGGATGCATTTTATCAATCCGCGTCAGCCCGCGGGTGTAAGCCCATCGACGGCCGGGGCCATACACGCTGCCCCAACGTTCCGGGGCGCCGCTCCACCACGACAGCCACGCCGTTTCGCCATAACCTTGAAAATCAATGACCTTGGAAAATTTTCCCGATCGCAGCCGCCGCAACAGGCGGAAAATCTCCGGCACACACCGGAATGGATTTCGCAAGGCGGTCCGATCCAGCACAATGACATCGTTCACCTCGCGAAAACCCAGCAGCAACGGCGCATTTTCCCGGGAGGTGAGAAAAATGATCCGGGCGGACGGAAAGTTGTCGTGCAGGGCCTGAACTGCCGGCAAGGTGAACAAAACGTCACCGATGGACTTGAGACGGATGACCAGGATGTTTTCCGGCGTTTCCATTTTATCGGGGCAGTCCGCTTCCGGCCGGACAACTCCGCAGGTGCCACCCGGCCAGGGCGGAACAGACGCGCCAGCGCGAACGCCAGCGCGAATTTTGTCCGAATGTGGCCAGGGCAAGCAGTCCGGAAGCCAACAAGTCCGCCAGCAATCGCAGCCATAATCCGAAAGCCAAGATGATCCGGGTTGCCGCCCGATGGTTTTTGGCGAAGTAAGTGTAGCGCGAACGCCAGTATTCAATCCGCGCGCCGGCGGAAACCTGTTTCGCCGTCTGCCCCTGGCCGTGCCAGACGCGCACCTCCGGCAAATGAACGATGCGGAACCCTTTCCGGACGGCCTGCAAGCAAAAATCCGTTTCCTCGAAAAAGAAAAAATAGCGCTCATCCAGGCCGCCGAGCGCATCCCAGATGGATTTTCGGATGAGCATGAAAGCGCCGACCACCGTTTCGACGTTTACCGGGGCGGTGAACATTTGCTCCTTGCCGGGAAATTTTCCCGGCCAGAGCCGGCGCAACAAGGATTTGTTCAAAAGCTCGGTCGCCAGCGTTGGAAAGTTGGCGATGGAATTTTGGCGGGAACCGTCCGCATTGAGCAATTGCGCGCCCGCCACGGCGCAATCAGGATTTGCGCGCATCCATTTGACCGCGCCGGCCAGCGCGTCCGGCTCCAGGCGTGTGTCGGAATTCAGCAGCAACAAAAATTCTCCTTGGGACGACCTTGCCGCCAGGTTGCAGGCCCGGGCAAAACCGAGATTTTTTTCCGACGCGATGAGGTGAAGATTGGGAAATTCGCGGGGCAAAGCCGTTGTTGTTTCATCCGTCGATCCGTTGTCCACCACGACAATTTCTTTCGCCAGCGAATCGCGGCTGTCGAACACGGATTGGATCGCTGCGCGGGTCAGCGTGCAAGTGTTGCGGGTGACGATGACAATTGAAACATCCATGGGACGCCGACTTCAATGCGCTTCAGTTTTGGCTTTTTGGGTGACGAGAACCTTGGCATAGCGCAAAAAAGTATAAAATGCCGTCATCCAGGCAATGACATAACCCTGCCAGCCATCGAGCAAACCCAGCCGCAGAAAATAGCTGCGAAAAAAGCTCCACCAGGGGCGAAACGCGAGATCGATAAAACTGACTTTGCGGCCACGGACCTCGCATTGTTGAAGAAAATAATCGGCGGTGGAGATGGTTTTTTTGAGCTGGTGCTCCAGGGATTCCATGCTGTAGTGCAGCAAATCACCACGCAGCCATTCGACGCGACCCCGGACGATGAGCTTTTCATGCGGACTGCCTTCCCAGTGGCCGGCGTCGCGCTGCCAGATCCGGATTTTGCGGTCGGGATACCAGTCGCCGTGGCGGATCCAGCGCCCGTGATAAAAGGTGCAACGCGGAAATCCGCAGGCCGCGGGAGCCTCCGGCCGGTTACCGGCATTGGCAAGGAAGCGGGCAATTTCCTCATGCAACTTTGGAGAAACGACTTCATCCACATCCAGCGCGAAAAGCCACGGCTGGGTTGCCTGGCGGGAAGCAAAATTTCTGTGAACCGCATGGCCTTCCCACGGTTTGCAGAAAACTTTTGCGCCATAAGCCTGTGCGATTTTCTCCGTGCCGTCGGTCACTTTATCGTCCGTCACCACGATGATTTCAGCGACCCAGCCCGTGACGCTGTCCAAGGCGCGCCGAATGCGTTCCGCCTCGTTGCCGGCGATGATGCAAACGGAAATGGACAGGGGAGATTCAGCCATGGCGTCATTGTTTTTCAAAAACCAGGATGAGGGAACGGCTGAAGAGGAGTGGCGGCGAAAACAAATCCTCGATTTCCTTCCGGCATTCAGCGGCGGGCATTTCTTTTTGACGCTTCACCGCGTACCGCAGCCAAATCCAGCCCAGGCCGAGAAAAGGAAGCAAAAACGGGATCAGCCATTTTTTTTTCCAGCGGTCACCGGCCAGTTGCGTCAGCCGGGCACCGTAATTTCCAAACAGATAGGCAAGCTGCTGGCAGCTCAGCGATACGATGTGCCCGCGATCAATTATTTCGCCGGGCTTCAACTGGCGATGGTTCCATGGCACGAATTGATAAAAGCAACCGGTGCACAGAAAATGAAATCGCGAAAAAACGCTTTGAATATTGGGCAGCGAAACGATGATGCGCCCGCCGTTTTTCGTGATCCGACAGAACTCGCGGATGATGGCCGCCGAATCCACGACGTGCTCGATGCCTTCCAGGCAAATGCAGGTGTCAAATTCGCCATTGGTGAACGGCAACGGTTCGCTCATGTTGGCGTAAACGTAGTCGGCGCCGGCGCGGTTGATGTCGGCGGCGATGGCCCCGTGGCCGCGCTCACGCAGGCAGGCGGTCAGCCGCCCGTTGCCGGCCGGAATGTCCAGGATTTTTTGCCGGCGCTTCCCCGCTTCGACCAGACGGACGACAATTTCCATGTAACCGGTGAATTTCGTGCCGTGGGAAAAATCTTTTTCAAACATTTGGGTTGCCGTGTCAATTTGCGCCAAGGCAGGCTGAACAACGCCCCATCCGCTGACAAGCACATTTCTTAAGTCAACCCGATGGACGGAGACGGGGACATTCCTTAAATTGGCCAGCTGCCGGCATCTGGCGGTCGAATCAACCCGGCGCCAAAGAAATAAAGTATTGTGTCCGACTTGGTCTTATTGGAGGATTTCTGCTGGTTTAATCCTGAATTGCAGCGACGCAACCAGATTTTATAGCATGACAAATGACCCTCTCCGCATCCTTTTTTTGTCCCATGCTTTCCCACCGGGAGTAAGCAACCGTTTCCCGGCGATACAAAACGCCCCCCACGCGCAACAGACCCACATGGCCCGGGCGTTTGCCCGATTGGCTGAAGTTTCCTCCGTTGGCTGGCTGCCGGCCAAAGTTTGGGGCCGATTGGAACCAAGGGACAATTCGGACGGCTTGGAACATGATCTTCTGCTTTGGGATTTGAAGCCTGAGTTGTGGCATCGCTGGCGTTCGTGGCATCGCTTGCGCCGATTCTACCTTGATAGAGTGAAGACGGAAGGCATGCCTGATGTCTTGCTGGTTTCAAATATTCTGCCAGTGTTCAACCATTTTGTCCGATGGTTGCGCAAACAGCCCAGGCGTCCGTTAACCGTTCTCTTCCTGAACGACTGCGGCGGCCTCGGCCAGCAAGATTCCCTTTCCCGGCGTTTACGATACAAGCTCAAGCCGATGCAGATGTTGGATAACGATGCGGTTCATTTGTATGATGCCTGTATCGCGCTGGCAATCGGAACGCGGCGCTATTTTGAGCCGCGTGGAACGCCCTGGATGTGCATGCCGGGTGCTTATAATTTCACCTACGATCCGCCATTAAAGGATGTCACACAAAGCGGCCCGGTTCGTTTTGGTTATTTTGGAGGGTTGTCGGACGATTCTGCAACCATGCAGATGGTGCGCGCATTTTCTGACTCCGGAGTGCCTGGATCGTTGCATGTTTGCGGGTTTGGTAATAAATCAGAAGCCCTGAAGAAACTTGCGAAGAGCCATGAAAATTTTCACTTTGACGGGCTTTTGCCCATCACATCAGATTGCATGGCGTGGGCGCAAAGAGTTGATGTTTTGATTAACCCTCGCCTGCCAATCTGGGAGAACAGTTTCCCCTCAAAAATCTTCCAATACGGGATTACCGGCAAAGCAATTCTTTCCACCCGTATCGGCGGCGTGGACGAAGTCTTGGGCGAACAAGGCATCTACTTTGATGCACAAAACCTCGAGGAGGCACTGTGCCAAAAGCTGCGAGAGGTTGCCGCGATGGATCACGCAGAACTCCAGAGCCGGGGCGCGGCCATCCGCAAATTAATGCTCACAGACTACAACTGGGATGCACAGGCGCAGCGCATGGTTGCTTTTATGAAAAAAATCATCAAGGCGCGGCGGGCAGATTGAAAGGCGTCATCTGCTGCGATAAAGGGGTGTAGCCTGGCCGAACCGCCCCAGTTTCTTCGGCGTTTTATTCAAGCAGCCGTCACGCAAGGTTTTCTGCCTCGCCGCCATTGTTTGAACTTCCGAAATGGCAAACTTAAGAACATCTTTCGTAACAACTCCAGCCGCTCGTTCCAAGACGCCATGTGAAAGGGCTGATTTCGGGGAATATACCAGTTGTTGAGACCTGTGCGCTTTACCAGCCGATAGCCATTCCGAACGAGATGGCGATGGACGGAAAGGTGCTGCAGATGATCCTCCACCAGCAGCAGCGCAGGTTGATGCCGGACAAGATCCAAACCACGGAAAACCTGCAGTTCGAAGCCTTCGACATCAATGGACATCAGATCGATCTTCGGGTTGCCCGCGTCGGCGAGCACTTCATCCAGCGTTCGCAGTTCCACGTCCTCCACGCGTTCAACAACCACGCCTTCATTCACGACCAAGCCGGACAATCCATCATTGCCCGCGGCCACATTAATCTGCACCCGACCGCGCTGTTCAGGGGCGCCGAGCGCGCATTGAAAAACCCGGCTGCCCGGCCGATGCTCACGGAGCAATTCGCAATTCTTCGCCATGGGTTCCACGAGAATACCCGTCCAACCATGCTGTTCAAACAACCAGGTTTGACTACCCTTCGTGGGATGGTTGGCACCGGCTTCCAGAAAAATGCCATTGTTCCTGGCTCCAAAATATTCCCACAACAACACATCTTCGCCAAATTGAGAATAGGAATTCATTTCAAAGCCACGATGTAAACCGGAACCGCCCGTTTTTTGCAACAGCAATCATAAACCCCCAGCGGGTTTCGATGATGTCTGAGTGATTGTGCCTGAGTTTTGATGTTGGCGGAATAAGAATTGCCTGTCTTCGTTTATCGCAAACAGGCGACTTGACAGTTTTGAAGCATTGACTGACAGTTTAACTGGAAAGTTTAAAGGCACGATTAAGTTAGCTGCGAGGCTCGTTCCGGCTGTTCCTTCTATGGCAGTCTTAACCGGACGTTCACTTAATCGTGCCTTTTCCATTAACGTTCAATAAAGGCATCTTCGCAAGTGGATTCTGTTCTATTTAAATGTAAAGAACATTGTGCAACCACATATCGAATAATCTCCAATAGAATCAATGGTTTCGTTTATCACAAGCGAATATATTGTTTTACTATAATTCACTTTGCCTATTAAACATTGGGTATTATTCGCTTAAGAAATTAGAAATGACAACTTGCGCGATTATTACGCTGGGAATTATGGCAACTTTTGTTGTTGCGCTTGTTTGCTGAGCTGAATTTCCACGGGTGACTGGCTAGCCTACTCGTTGTCTGGTTTGTGGAGGTCTGCTGATGGGAAAAATCCGGTTGATAGGGTTGTAAAACTTTGGCGACAAAAACTATCAGAAATCCAGCAAGAAGAAAGTATACTTGCAATCGCCCAAAACGACTTGCTCTCGACATCGTCTTTTGAAGTCCGCTCTTATAGTGCGTTGCCTGACGGAAGGTGTGGGCATCAGGGCAACGGCAAGGCTGGCAGGTTGCGATATTCAAGCACAAGTTCGATGGAGCTCGCCCAGATAATCCGCAACCGGAGAATTCTTCCCACACCATAAGACGTCTCCGCAATAGGGCCGGGCCTCGTCCAGTGGCTCAAAAAAGGCGAAATGTTCGCCTCGCTGGTAACCTTGCTGGCATTGGATAAGCCGCCTTCGCTTCATGGGTGTGGAAGCGAACGCAATATATCCTTTCGATCGCACAAGGTCACAAATCCGCTCCCGATCTTGAGCCATCTCGACATAGACAATGTCCACAAAAGACGGCCGGAGATAGGGCCCCAAACTTTTCAAAACCGGATAATCGTTTCCCTCGGTGTCAATTTTCAGGAAATGGATTTTTTTTATGCTTTTCGTTTCAATGATTTCCTGCAAGGTCCGGCAACGTACTTTGCCGATCGAGCGGGCATCTGTTTCTGGATTCGGGTGAATGGCATGGGAACCATCATTTCTCAAATCTTCATAGAATGTGATTTCGCCGCCAGTGTCGGAAACTGCGGCTTCAACCAGTTCGCAGGATGACGAGTAGCCGTTCAGTTGGATGTTGGTGGCGATGCTTTTTGCCAGACGCGGATGCGGTTCAATGAAGACCACTTCGGCCCGGCGATATTGGCGCGCGAGCAATCCCATTAATCCGCAATTAGCACCACAATCGACAAACAGTCCGCCCAAAGGCACCAATTCCCTGATGGCCCAATACTGGTGGATATCCACGTCTCCATCGTGCCAAAAAATCGCGTTCTGGTTTCCCTTTGACATGTCCAGGGAAAGTTTCAAACCCGAACGCAACTGAATCTCCTGATCCCTGCCGATGATCGGATCCAACAAGCGTCGAATGAAGGAATGACCGATTCTGACCGGGCCATTGCGATAGGTCCGAAAAAACCGGCGGGCAATGTCGTTGAATGTTTTGTTCATCAATTGGGGGGAGGTGGTTTTTCAATGGTCACTCATTTGCCAGCGCAGGACAAAGAGGCAGGCGGCTTTGCTCATCAAGCACCGCTTTGACGGCAGAAACCAATCCTTGAGTTTCAATTCCGCACAAAAATTGTTCCCCCGGATCACTTCGTCCCACAATCGTTCGATGGCCTTTGCCTTCGGGCACCCAGGCTTTTCTGCCGGGATTGGGCCAGAACCACGAAACGGTTCGCGCACCGGCCATCAGCGCCAGATGCAGCGTTCCGGTATCGCCGCAAAAATGCAGTGCGCTGCCTTGAATCACTGCTGCCAGCTCCGTCAGCTTCAAATTGCCTGCAAAGGTCCGCCACGGCTTGACCGGCCACAAGGCCAGGAGCGCTTCCATCTTTGCCCGTTCGCGTTCCGTCGGCGCGCAGGAAATCACCCATCGTTTTTCGGGGAACTGTTTCGCCAGCGCACCGATGAATTCCGCGAGTTGTTGCGGTGACAATTCCTTCCGGTCATCCGTGGTAAACGGACTCACGTGAAAGTAAGTTCCTGCATCGGCCATCGTAATGTTTGCGGCTTGCAGATGGCTTTCAGGAATCTGGACGTGAAATTGAGGAAGCGCGAATGAAAAACCGGCTTTTTCCAGACAGCGGCAACGTTGCACATAAATCGGCTCGTCCCAAAACGAATGTTGCACATATGCCGTGAACATTTGCTTCCAGAACAACCGCCCGCCACCTTCAGGCATCCGCCCCAACCGTTCACGCGCGCCGCTCAAGAACGTCAGCCAGCTGGAGCGGTCCGAGCCGTTCAGGTTGATGAGCACGTCGAATTTTTCGTGGCGCAACGCCGTGACCATTTGAAAATTTTCACGTAAAGTTGCGTGACGTGGAAAACGCATGTAGCCCCAAACGCGATCGGCCCACGGGACGCATTCCATCAGCGATGTGACATGTTCGGCCACGGCACAATGCAATTCCGCCGTCGGATATGCCTGCCGTACCATCCACAACGCCGGAAGCAAATGAACCGTGTCGCCAAGAAAGCCAAGGTCGAGGACCATGACTTTTCTGGCGCTGCGGGTCCGGTCAAAAAAATGGATGGGCGCGTCTGCCATATTGGCTGCCGCTACAATTGAAATGGGTGGCGGCGTTTTCCCTGGCAAATCTAGCTTGGCGTGTCCGGTTTGAAAACAAAACTCTCGCTTTCTGACGCCGTCCGCCAAAAAATGGGCGGTGAATGAACGATTTCCTGCGCAAGCTCTGGGAACTCGCCAGGCCCTACCGGGGGCGGCTGATGCTCGGGGTCATCACCGGCATCCTCGCCGGCGTCATGGCCCCGCTGACCATTGCCACCCTTACAGTCGTTTCCAGCATGGTGTTCCTGCCGGTTGATCCGGCTGCCGCCGGGCCGGTTTCCGGCGTCCCGGATTTCATCCAGCCCTGGCTGCAAAACGCGCGGGCCGGGATGGGCAACGGCCTGCGGGAGCATTTCGTGTCGGTGTTGCTGCTCGTGGGCACGATCCCGCTGGTCATGCTGCTCGCCCGCGGAGTTGGCTATTTGAACACCTATTTTCTGCAGTGGGTGGCCATCCGTACCATCACCGATTTGCGGGTGAAACTGTTTTCACATTTGTTGAACCTTTCCGCCGGATTCTTCAGCGTCAACCGCAGCGGTGAACTCATTTCACGCATCGTGAATGACACCTATGCGCTGCAAGGCATCATCAGTGGCGCCACCTCGGTCATCGTTCGCGACCCGGTCATTCTGATCGGCATTCTCGGCTACCTGCTCTGGCGGCAGCCGATGATGACGCTGATATCGCTGGCCGTATTGCCGGTGTGCATGGTGCCCCTGATCATATTCAACCGTAAAATCCGCCGCGCCAGCCGTGAAATGCAAAATCAAAGCGCCGAACAGGTACAGGTCATGACGGAAGCATTTACCGGACATCGTGTCGTCAAGGCATACAACCTGGAAAATGTCGCCGTGGATGAACTCCGCCAGACCGCCCGCAAATCCATCAGCAACTACATGCGCATTGTCCGCGCCAGCGAAATGTCGGGCCCCATGATCGATTTCCTCGCCGCCGTCGGCATTTCGCTCGCGCTGCTTTACATGATTTACCTCGCCCATACCCATCCCGACCCCGGCAATTTCATCCAGCTCGCCGGCAGCATCTTTTACATGTATGCGCCGATGAAAAATCTCACCCGGCTGCACAACCAGCTCACCCAGGCCCGGGCCGCCAGCGAACGCGTCTTCGATCTGCTGGCCACAAAAAATTCCGTGCCCGAGCCCGCGCAGCCGAAAATGCTCCATGCCAGCAAGGCCGACATCCAGTTTGAAAGCCTCGATTTCAACTACGGCGAAAAAAACGTCCTGCACACCATCAACCTCGCGGTCAAAGCCGGCCAGTTGGTGGCCCTGGTGGGCGCCAGCGGTTCCGGCAAGACCACGCTCGTCAACCTGCTGCTGCGTTTTTACGATCCCACGCGCGGCGTCATTAAAATTGGCGGCGTGGATTTGCGGGAGGTTTCCACGCGCGATTTGCGGAACCAGATTGCCGTCGTCGCGCAGGAAAACATCCTGTTCAACGACACCCTCCGGCGAAATATTGAACTGGGCCGCCTGGGCGCAACGAACGACGAAATCATTTCCGCCGCCCGCCACGCCTATGCCTACGATTTCATCCTGCAGAAACCTGAAGGCTTTGACACCGTCATCGGGGAAAAAGGCGTGTCGCTTTCCGGCGGTCAGCGCCAGCGGATTGCCATAGCCCGCGCCGTCCTGAAAAATGCGCCTATTCTGGTTTTGGACGAAGCCACCAGCGCGCTCGACACCGAATCCGAACGCGCCGTGCAGTCCGCGCTCGATGAATTGATGAAAGGTCGTACGACCATTTGCATTGCTCACCGGCTTTCCACCATTCTCCATGCCGACCTGATTGTCGTCCTGGATCAGGGTCGCATTGTTGAAACCGGCCGGCACGATGAACTCGTCAAACGCGGAGGGGTTTACCAAAAGCTTTACGAACTCCAGTTCCAAAGCTGAATCCCGATGTGCCTCCCGACCTGTCGATGGAAAAACCGCTGAAAATCCTGGCCATTCAGTTCCGGTATTTCGGCGATACCGTGCTGGTGGTTCCGGCGCTGCGCGCCATTCGCGAACATTATCCCGACTGTGCCCTGCACGTGCTGGTGCCGGAGGAGGTCGCTCCGCTGCTGAGCCATTTGCCGTGGCTGACGCGCCTGTGGCAGATGCCGCGCAAACGCGGCCACGCGCGCATCAGACAATCCTGGCCGGTCATCCGCGCCTTGCGGGCGGAGCGATTTGATCGCTCGGTCGAGTTCGGTGGCGGCGATCGCGGTGCGATCCTGAGCTGGCTGTGTGGCGCGCGCGAACGGCTCGGACCGTTTCATCCGGGAGGTTTTTGGGGGCGCCGTTTCTGTTACACGCAGCGGGTGAACCCCGCGCCGCTGGATCGCCATGAAACCGTGCGCTCATTATTTCTTTTGACCAAGTGGGGAATCGATTCAACCCGTTCGCTCGAAACCGAAATTCACACCGACCCGGCCCTGGACGCCGCCGCTGAAAAGATTCTGCCGGAGCGGAAAATCATCTGTCACCTGGCCTCCAGCCAGCCGAAGAAGGAGTGGCCGCTGACGCATTGGGCGGCGTTGTATCGATTGGCGGCGGCGGCCGGCCTCAAATTGATTTTTGCCGCCGGCATCGGCACGCGGGAGGAATCGTTGCTGAACGATTTCAAACGGCTGGCCCCCGACGCGCCGGTATTGCAGCCGATACCCGACCTGGCCTTGTACCTCGCCGTGCTCAAGCGGGCCGCCGGGTTTGTCTCGGGCGACACCGGACCGTTGCACTTTGCCGCCGGGCTGGGCGTACCGACGATTTCGTTGTTTGGCCCGAGTTCCCCCTTGCAATGGGCACCGCTTGGCGAACGGCATCAACACCTGACCGGCGGCACGTGCGGCTGCGATGTAAATTCCGTTGTCTGCCAGAAGGCGAGCCATTGCCTGGCGGCCATTTCGCCGGAGGCGGTTTTCAGCTGCCTGCAAAGAATCCCCGTTGAAACCGGCGGTTGAGCTTGCCGGCAAAATCCCGCCCCTTCATCATGAAACCATGAATCAACTGCAAACGCTGATGGACACCATCGTCCGCCGCCACGCCGAATGGACCGTTCTCTGGCACGAAAAACAGACGCTGCCGGAAAGCGATCTGCCGCTGGCGATTGTCGAACAAAACCATCGGATGAATTTTGCCTTGTGGCACGAGGAAGACGAGGCGCGCCGCGACGACCTCGGGGATGAACACGTCCGCCAGGCCAAGCGCAACATCGACCGTTGCAACCAGGCGCGCAATGACGCCATTGAACAGGTGGACAACTGGCTTTTGTCCCGGTTGCCGGCGGCGCCTCCCGACCGACCGCAGCATTCGGAAACTCCGGGCATGATCATCGACCGGCTTTCGATTCTTTCCTTGAAAATTTACCACATGCGGATCGAGGCGGCGCGCGCATCGGCCACGGAGGAACACCGCCGCAAGTGCGGGGAAAAATGCACCGTCCTGGAGGAGCAGTTGGGCGACTTGAAACGCTGCCTTGGCGAATTGCTGGCGCAACTGCAATCGGGTGAGCGCCGCTTCAAGATTTACCGGCAACTCAAAATGTACAACGATGCCAGCCTCAATCCCCAGCTCTACGGCAAGCGCACGCTGTAGCGGCACCCGGGGCGCGTCGTTTTTCGGTGGTCAGGCTCCCGCGCGACCGCAGGGTCTTTTGTTTTGTCGGGGAAACCTGTTGGAGTTCAGCCTTCAGGCCGTTTCGGGCCGAAAACATCCTGAAGCATGAACTCCAACAACTCACGCTCACAAAACAAAAGACCCTGTGCGCGACTGGCCCGGCGGAAATGTTTTTGTTGTTTCGCGGTGCAGTTCGACTATTTTCAACGGCATCATGGCTGACAAAATTCCCTACCTCGACCTCGGAGCGCAAATGCGCCCGCTCCGCGCGGAGCTGGACGCCGTCATTGCGCGGACGATTGACAATTGCTCGTTCTGCCTCGGACCAGACGTGGCCCAGTTTGAAAAGGACTTCGCCAAATTCATCGGCGCGGAACATTGTTCCGGTTTCAACAGCGGCACCTCGGCGCTGCACGTGGCCATGCTGTTGCTGGGCGTCGGCCCCGGTGACGAGGTCGTCACCACGCCGTTCACGTTCGTTGCCACCAGCTGGGCGATTTCCTATGCCGGCGCGAAACCGGTCTTTGTGGACGCTGACGACGCCACGTTCAATCTCGACCCGAAGCTGGTGGAACGGGCCATCACCCCGCGCACCAAGGCCGTCATGCCGGTGCATCTTTACGGCCATCCGTTTGACGTGGATCCGATTCTGGCGATTTGCCGGAAGCACAAAGTACCGCTGGTCGAGGACACGGCACAGGCGCACGGCGCGAAATACAAGGGTAAGACCGTCGGCACCTTTGGTGAAATTTCCTGCTTCAGCTTTTATCCGGGCAAAAATCTCGGCGCCTGCGGCGAAGGCGGCGCGCTCGTGACCAACAACGCCGCTTACGACAAACGCGCCCGCTCCCTGCGCGAACACGGCTCGACCGTGCGCTATTATCACGATGAAGTTGGATATAATTACCGCATGGAAGGCATCCAGGGCGCGGTGCTCGGGGTGAAACTGAAACACCTGGCCAAGTGGACGGCGGAGCGCCGCCGGGTGGCGCATCGCTATCATGAACTGCTGGCGGACACGCCGCTGCAACTGCCGCGCGAAGCCGCCTGGGGCGAGAGCGCGTATCATCTCTACGTGGTCCGCCATCCGCGCCGCGATGACTTGAAGAAACATCTTGAGGCCAACGGCGTCGGTTGCGCGTTGCATTATCCTGTGCCATTGCATCTGCAGAAGTGCTACGCAAATCTCGGCCACAAGGCTGGTGATTTTCCCGTCGCCGAAAAAGCCGCGCGTGAATGTCTCAGCCTGCCGATTTTCCCTGAATTGACCGACACGCAAATCCAGCGCGTGGTCACGGTCATCAAGGATTTCTTCAAGAAATAGGCGGTCTGCCAGCGTCGAAAGTGTGGAATGAATTGTAGCCGCCGACGTGAGGAGGCGGAATCGATTGAATAATCTCATCATCCGCCTCGTTTCCTCGGCGGCTACAGGCTCGACGCACTACAGGCCCGGCGAAATGTTGCCGACTCAAATATCCGGATATTCGCCTTTGAGCAACTGGGGCAGGTGTCGCTGGTAAAGCGCCAGCGCCGAGCGGATGGCACGATAGGCGTCGATGCGTCCCTGGAATTCCTCCACCTCCGGCAGGTCGGCCTTTTCCAATTCCTTGTAAATTTCGAAGAAATGGCGGATTTCCAGCAATACGTGCGGCGGCAATTGGGAAATGTCGTTGTAGTTTGAAAACATCGGGTCGTCGGCGTGCGCGGCGATGATTTTGATGTCCTCGAGGTGCTGATCAATCATGCGTAACATGCCGATGGGACGCGCCTTCATCACGCAGCCGGGAATGACCGGCTCCTGCGACAGCACCAGGATATCCAACGGGTCGTGATCCTGACAGTAGGTCTGGGGAATGAAACCGTAATTGCTCGGATAATGCACCGCGCTGTGCAACATGCGGCTGATCTGGAGAAACCCCGATTTCTTTTCCAGCTCGTATTTGATTTTGCTCCGCATCGGGCATTCGATGTAAGCATGGCACATCTCGGGAATGGAAATCCCGGGCGACAGCACGTGATACGGATTGTTCGTGGTGTTGACCGGCACGACCACTTCCTTTTTTCGAAGATTCTTTTTAATTCCCGCTTTCGCGGCAGGCAGTTTACGTCCCATGAACCGAAGAATACTGGACCTAGGCCGCGGAAACAATGACAAAGGCTAATGGGAAAACAATTTTGACTGAAATCTGTTGTCAGGGACAAAGTTACGGTCTTCCTGCCGCCCGCAGACCTGGCGCATCTTCTTTGCCCGTCGGTACTTGTCGCTTGATCGAGCCTCAAAAACCAAGACCGTCCCCGCCCACCCGCCGAGGATTTTTCTGGTTAGCACTTGACTTTTCAAGCGAATATTAGATAGTTTTACCTTTAAAATCAGAACGATGAAAACACGAGCGCCGATTTGTTCCAGCCCAACAACCATACCCTGGAGGGGTTTCTTGCTTGCACGTTTCCGCGGGATTTTGGCCAGGGGGGGTATTTGCCGCCGGGTGGGATTGATCCTGGTGACGGCCGGATTGTTGATGCCGGGACCGAAAATAATGGGAGGCACCTGGACTCCGTTGGTCAACTTTGCGCCCGGGGGCATCGGCACCATGTTGTTGCTGAGCGACGGCACGGTGCTCGCCCAGAGCGGGTCGGGAGCCGCCTGGTGCCGGTTCACGCCGGATATTCATGGCAGCTATGTCAATGGCACCTGGTCCACCCTGGCTCCGATGAATTACACCCGGCTGTATTATTCCTCGGACGTATTGCGGGATGGCCGGGTTTTCATCGCCGGGGCGGAATACGGCACCGGCACGAACTCGGCGGAGGTTTATAATCCGGTGAGCAACACCTGGACGACAACTCCGCCGCCGCCCGCGGGCCAGGTTCGGTTCTACGACTCGGTCTCCAAAATCCTGCCCAACGGCAATGTGCTGGTGTCTCCGGTAAGTCCAGCCACCTCCGGGGGCACGGCCATTTACGATCCGGTTGCCAATACCTGGTCCGCCGGACCGAAACTTTTCCGCGGCAGCTATCAAGATGAGGCCAGCTGGGTCAAACTGCCGGATGACAGCATTCTTACCGTGGATCCGTTTGGCACCAGTTCGGAGCGTTACATTCCTTCGTTGAACAAATGGGTGAATGACGGCGTGTTGCCGGTGGCAGTGTACGATCCCTTTCTCTTTGAAGAAGGGGCGAGTTTTCTGTTGCCGAACGGAAAAGCGTTCTATCTCGGCAGCACCGGTCACACGGTCCTTTACACCCCGACCGGCAACACCAATGCCGGGGCCTGGACCGCCGGGCCGGACATTCCCAACAGCCAGGGAACCCCCGATGCTCCGGCGGCCATGATGGCCAATGGGGTGATCCTTTGCGCGGTTTCTCCGGTTCCCACCACCAACACTTTCACCACGCCCACCAGCTTTTACGAATATGATCCGGTGGCCAATGCTTTTACCCAGGTGAGTGGCCCCACGGGAACCACCTTGTCCGGCCCTTCCTACAACACCCGGATGCTCGATCTGCCGGACGGCACCGTGCTGTTCACCTCCTATGGCAGCCAGCTTTACGTTTATCAGCCTTCCGGGGCGCCGCTGGCCGCCGGGCAACCGACCATCACCGGCATCAATACCAACGCCGACGGCTCCTATCATCTGACGGGCACACTGCTCAACGGCATCTCCGAAGGCGCGGCTTATGGCGACGATGCCCAAATGGACAGTAATTATCCGCTGATCCGGATGACCAATTCGGCCAGCGGCAATGTTTATTATGCGCGGACCTTCAATTGGAGCAGCACCGGGGTTATGACGGGCAGCACCCCGGAAAGCACGGACTTTACCGTACCCGCCGGCCTGCCGGTGGGGACGTACTCACTGGTGGTGGTAGCCAACGGGATCAGTTCCGCGCCCGCCGCGTTCAATTATTTGCCGGATGCTCTGCAAATTGCACCGTTGACCGGCTTCACCGCCAGCGGCCCGCATGGCGGCCCGTTCAGCGTGACCGCCCAAAGCTTCACCCTGACCAATTACATTGGGTCGTCGTTGAACTGGTCGGTCATCAACACCTCGGTTTGGCTCAATGTTTCGCCCGGCAGCGGCACCTTGACGCCCGGCGGGCCAGCCGCCACCGCAGTCGTGAGCCTCAATGCCAATGCCAGCAACCTGGTGGTGGGAACTTACACGGCCAGCCTCTGGTTCACCAATCTCAGCAGTCATTACGTGCAAAGCCGGCAGTTCACCTTGGCGGTGCAGCTGCCACAACTGGTCCAAAATGGAGGGTTCGAGACGGGTGATTTTACCAGCTGGACTCTGACCGGGACCGGCAATCCTGATAATTTTGTGGACAACGGCACCTCCTGGAGCATTGCACCTCATTTGGGAACCTATTTTGCGTTGCTGGGGCAGCCGGGAGGACTGGCTTACCTTTCCCAGACTTTGCCGACCTCCACCGGCCAGACCTATCTGCTTTCCTGCTCGTTGAACAGCCCCGACGGACAGGTTCCCAACGAATTCAACGTGACCTGGAATGGGGCCACTTATTTCGACCAGGTGAGCCTGCCCGCTTCGACCGGCTGGACCAATCTGTTGTTCCTCGTCACGGCGACGGGACCCAGCGCTGTCCTCCAATTTGGAGCACGAAACGACTTGAGCTACCTGGGCCTTGACGATGTCAGCGTGGTGCCCATCCCGCCAGCCGTGTTCCAGTCGCTGACCAAATCCAACAATGGCATCCAATTCAGCTGGACCGCCATGTCCGGGCTGGCCTATCAGGTCCAATACACGACCAACCTGTTCCAGCCCAATTGGATCAATCTGGGCAGTCCCATCCCCGCGACCGGATCCAGTGTGACCGCGACCGACACGCCGGGAACCGATGCCCAACGATTTTATCGGCTGATGGTACTGCCTTAGCCATTTCTCCGCAGCTCCGTCTTGCGTGCGCTCCCTGCCGGGAGGTAACGTGGAGCCATGTCGCACGCGGACTTTGTTCATCTCCATTTGCACACCGAGTATTCCCTGCTCGATGGCGCCTGCCGGCTGGACCGGCTGGTGGACAAGGCCCATGAATTGAAATTTCCCGCCCTCGCCATCACCGACCATGGCGCCATGCACGGGGTCATTGATTTCTACAAGACGGCGCGGGAAAAGGGCATCAAACCAATTATCGGCTGCGAGGTCTATGTCGCCCCGGGCAGCCGGCTGGAGAAAAAAACGAGCAGCGGCGGACGCGACGTTTATCATCATCTCGGCCTGCTGGCCCGGGACGCGACCGGCTACAAAAATCTTATCCAGCTCACGACCGCCGCCCATCTGGAGGGCTATTATTACAAGCCGCGCATCGACAAGGAAATCCTGGCGGCGCACAAGGAAGGCCTGATCGCGATGTCCGGCTGTCTCGCGAGCGAAATCCCCGATTGGATTCTCAAGGACCAGGTGGACAAGGCGCGGGACGCGGTGGACTGGTTCAAACAAACCCTCGGAGCGGACAATTTTTTCCTCGAACTGCAAAATCACGGCATCGCCGAACAGGCGAAGG
>CAZKTW010000028.1:0-23208 GCA_964555775.1 uncultured Bifidobacteriaceae bacterium
TTTCGCTGCGAAAAAAATCAACCCACCTCGAAGAAAGGACGCCATCGGCGCCAAAGCAATGAATAATTCGAACCCATTTGTACCCCAGGGCTCCCTGTTGGAGCTCGCCAGCAAACGCCGCTCGCGCCTGAAGCTCGCCGTGCTTTGCTTGTCTGTCGCTGGAACCATTGGCTTGGTGGGCATGCTTATCCAGGGCTGCAAACGCGAACAGGTCAGCGAGGAGAACCAGCCGCCCGTGGATACGAACACGATGGCCGCCGTGGATACGAATGCCCAGTCCATGGTCGCCTCCAATCCGCCGGTGGTTGCCCCGCCGGTCGTGGTGGTGCCGCCGGTGGTAGAAAATCCCGGAATGGAATACGTCGTCGTTCACGGCGATACGCTCGGAAAAATTGCGAAGAGCCATGGTGTGACGCTCAGCGCGCTGAAAGCCGCCAACCCCGGTGTTGAACCGACCAAGTTGAAAGCCGGCCAGAAACTCACCATCCCGGCCGGCGGCGCGGCCCCAAGCGCGGCCGGCGCTTCCGCGGCGACCGATACCAGCACGGGCGGCGAAACCTATGTCGTGAAATCCGGCGATACCTTGACCAAGATTGCCAAGGCGCATGGCACAACCGTCAAGGCGATTGAAGCCGCAAACGGCATGTCCACAACCCGAATCACTGTCGGCAAAAAATTGAAGATTCCGGCGAAGGCTGAAGTTACGACGCCGATTGCGCCCGCGCCAATGACGCCGCAACCGCCACCACCGGGGCCGGCTCCGGCGGGCACACCGGCCGGTCAATAAACGTTGGACTGATAGCGGCTGGTCCTGCTGTCTGCGGGATTTTGAGGCATTGAAATGAAAGTCGCCGTCACAACTTTGGCGTTTTGCGTTGCCGCCCTGCTTGCGCTGGGATTGGTGATGCTTTACAGCTCGAGTGTGACGCAGGTGGGCGCGCACTATTTGATGATGCAACTCGTCTGGTGCGCGTTCGGTTTCATCCTCTGCGCCATGGCGACCACCCTTGATTACCAATGGCTCAGGAAATTCGCCTGGCCGGTTTTTATCGTCGCCGTCCTTTTGCTGGTGCTGGTGCTGTTTCCCCACATTGGCCGCAAGATCAATGGCGCGCGCCGCTGGTTCGATTTCCACGGTGTGCGTTTCCAGCCGTCCGAGCTTGGAAAAATCGCGCTCATCGTCATGCTGGCCTGGTACGGCGACCGCTACCAGCGGCAGATGCAGACCTGGAAACGCGGCGTCGTTTTTCCCGGCGCGCTGGTGGCATTGGTGCTCGGCCTGATCTTCATTGAGCCCGACCGCGGCACGACCATCCTGCTCGCCGCAGTCAGCGGCGCCATGTTGCTCATTGCCGGGGTCCGCTGGAAATACATTGTCCCGCCGGTCTTGGTCGGCGTGGCGGGCCTGGGACTTTCCCTGTTGCACGACCCGATGCGGCTGAAGCGCATTTTCAGCTGGTGGGACCTGGAACAGCACAAGGACGGCGTTGGTTACCAGGCCTATCAGGCCATGATCGCGCTAGGTTCCGGCGGCTGGAACGGCCTCGGCCTCGGCAATGGACGCCAGAAGCTTGGGTTTGTTCCGGAGGACCACACCGATTTTATTTTTTCCATCATCGGCGAGGAACTGGGGCTGATTGCCACGCTGCTCATTCTGCTGGCCTTTGTGGTCATTGCCCTTTGTGGCATTTACATTGCCCTCCGGGCGCGTGAGCCGTTTGGCAGCCTGCTGGCGTTGGGCGTCACCTTTCTGATCTGCCTCCAGGCGGCCATCAATATCGGGGTTGTCACCAGCGCCCTGCCCAACAAGGGCCTGCCCCTGCCGTTCATCAGTTATGGCGGCTCGAACCTGCTCGCCATGTTCACGTGCATCGGCCTGTTGTTCAGTGTCGCCCGCCAGGCGCCCGAGCGGGAAAAACGCCCGGTGACGGCTGCGGTCATTGACGAAAATCCATTCGCCGCCAAAGCCACATGACCACGCCCGGAGCCAACACGCCCTTCGTCGCCATTGCCTGCGGCGGTACGGGCGGGCATCTCTTTCCGGGGCTGGCGGTGGCGGAACAGCTTCAGCAGCGCGGCTGCGCCGTGGCCCTGCTCATTTCCCCCAAGGAAGTGGACCAGGAGGCGGTGAAATCCGCGTTGGAGCGCCGAGCACCGCCTCGGCGTGAAGCCGGTGATCCGCAACGCGCCGAGCCGGTGCTCGGCGCTCCGATGGACGTTTTCACGTTGCCGGCGGTCGGGCTGCAAAATCGGAATTATTTCTCCTTCGCCGGCAGTTTTGTGAAATCTTTGTTCGCCGCGCGGAAGATTTTCCGCCAACGCCGCCCCGCCGCCGTGCTCGCCATGGGCGGTTTCACCAGCGCACCCCCGATCTGGGTGGGAAAGGATTTTGGCGCCAGAACTTTCCTGCACGAATCCAACACCATCCCCGGCCGGGCAAACCGTCTGCTGGCGCGGTATGTGGATGAGGCGTTCGTCGGTTTTCCCGGCGCCGCCGCCCGCCTGCGCGCCCGCAAAGTCACCGTGACCGGCACCCCCGTCCGTTCGCAGTTTCAATTACGCGATCAGTCCGCCTGCCGGGTTGCGCTCGGCCTTGAATCCGATCGTCCGGTCATTCTGGTCATGGGCGGCAGCCAGGGCGCGAGCGGCATCAACAACCTGATTTTGTCCGCGCTGCCGTTGCTCGAAAACCGCACCGCGACCTGGCAATGGCTGCATCTGGCCGGTCCGGCAGATGTGGAGAAGGTGGAACAAGCTTACGCGGCGCGCGATTTCAAAGCCGTGGTCAATCCGTTCCTCAAGGAAATGGACCTGGCGCTGGGCGCGGCCACCATTGCCGTGAGTCGGGCGGGCGCTTCGTCACTGGCGGAAATTGCCGCCGTGCGCCTGCCGTCGTTGCTTGTGCCCTATCCCGCCGCCGCGGACAATCATCAGTTTTTCAATGCGCAGGCGTTTGCCTCGACCGGTGCGGCACGGCTGCTCGAACAGAAGAACGCGACGCCGGACAAGGTGGCCGCCTTGCTTTCCGAATTGCTGGAAGCGCCGGCGGAACGTGCAAAAATTCAAACCGCGCTGGCGCAGTGGCACGCGCCCCGGGCGGCGGGACAAATCGCGGACATCATGCTGGCGGCCATCGTCCGCTCCCAGAACCAGACTGCCGGGAGTTCCCACCCGTCGGCCTGTGCTGGCGGCGGGGCCGACCAGTCCGTCAAATTGGCGGCCTCCAAAAGTGTATGACGCTGCTCAATCCCATTTCCACCCAGCCGATGATCTCTGGAACCCAAATTGCCGGTGAACTCGCCGGATTGATTTCCCTTTCGACCGTCATTTGTCGTGACGAACCGCTGGCCAAGCACACCACCTTGCGGGTCGGCGGGCCCGCGGACGTGTACATCGAACCGGCGTCGGAAGCGGACCTGGCGGGCGTGGTGAAATATTGCCGCCGGCGCAACCTGCCGTTGTTTGTGATTGGCCGCGGCTCTAATCTCCTTGTGCGCGATGGCGGCTTTCGCGGCGTCATCATCTGCCTGGCCCATGCGAGTTTCCGACGCATTGAAATGGTCCGCGAAAATCTCCATTGCGGCGCCGGCGCCAAATTGAAGAATGTCGCGGTCGAGGCAAAGCGGAACGGTTTGAGCGGCGTGGAATTTTTCGAGGGCATACCCGGCAGCGTCGGGGGCGCGTTGCGCATGAACGCGGGGGCGATGGGCGGTTCTACCTTTGAGGTCCTCGAGTCGGTGCGCCTGATGGACCATGACGGCGCGGTGCGCAAATGGACGCCGGGCGAAATGGAGGTGGAATACCGCAGTTGCGACACCTTGAAAACACACATCGCGCTGACCACGGTGTTCAAGTGCCGGCTGGCGCCGCGCGAGGAAATCGGGAAGCGCATGCAGGAATTCAGCGAAAAGCGCTGGGCCTCGCAGCCCGCCGCACCCAGTGCCGGTTGCCTGTTCAAAAATCCGCCGGAGATTCCGGCGGGCAAATTGATCGACGAACTGGGATTGAAAGGCACACGGATTGGCGGGGCGGTGGTTTCCACCGCGCACGGAAATTTCATTGTGAACGACGGGGATGCGACCGCGCGCCAGATCCTGGAATTGATCGCGACCCTCCAGGCGCGGGCCAAGCAGGCGCGCGGCATTGAATTGCAGCCGGAAGTTGAAATCATCGGCGAGGAATGAGCCTGAATATTTTCATGGACGTGGATGGAACGTTGCTGAACAGCAAAGAGGGATTGATCCACGCGCTGATTGAGCCATGCAAACACGGTCGAATATAAGCTCGATTTGGGTGGGGGGATTTTGTTGACATCCAAAATGGTTGCGTTATGGTTGCGGCATGATAACGATCACCATCAAGGGCATATCGAAGGAAGCGCACCGCGAATTGAAACGGCGCGCGGCGACGCACGGGCGCAGCTTGAACACCGAGGCGATTGCCGTGCTGGAATCCAGCGTCCGCAGCACGCCGGTGGATGTGGAGGGGATTTTGCGCCGGGCGCGTGCGGCCCGCGCGACGATGAAGTTTGTTGCCACGGCGGAGGAGATTGACCGGTTCAAACGCGAAGGCCGTGCATGATTGTCGCGGACAGCAATGCCCTGGCGTATCTGACCATTCGCAGTGAATTTTCGGCATTGGCGGAGGCGGTTTTTGCGGTGGATGCCTCCTGGGCGGCCCCGCTGCTGTGGCTGTCGGAATATCGCAGCACGCTGGCGAAGTACATGCAGCGCCGGGGCATGACGATGGAGTCGGCGCTGCTTTCGTTGCGGTCGGCGGAGGAAGTCATCGGCGGTCGGGAATACAAGGTGTCGTCGGAAAAGGTTTTGGAACTGGTGAAAAATTCAGGTTGCACCGCCTATGATTGTGAATACGTGGCGCTGGCGCAGGATTTGAAAGTGCCGCTGCTGACGACGAACCAGCAGCTTTTGCGTGCGTTCCCGAAAACCGCCGTGTCACTGGAAAAATTTGCGAGGAAGAAGTGAGCCGGAAATTGAACATCACCGTCATGCTCGGCGGCCCGAGCGCCGAACGCGAGGTGTCGTTGCGTTCCGGCGCGGCGGTCGCGAAGGCGTTGCGCTCGCTCGGTCACACGGTCCATGAACTGGATCCGCGCGACGGGGCGTGGGCTTTGCCGGCGGGCACGGACGTGGTTTTTCTCGCGTTGCATGGGACGTACGGCGAAGACGGCACGGTGCAGCGGCGGCTTGAAGAACTCGGCGCGCTTTACACCGGCTGTGATGCCGAAGCGAGCCGCATCGCGTTCGACAAGGTGCTGACGAAACAACGCTGCCTCAAAGCCGGGGTGCCAACGGCCAGACATCTGGTGGTGGATTCCGCGAAGGTTCCGTGGCCGAAGGACTGGCCGCCGCCGCTGGTGGTGAAGCCGGTGCGCCAGGGATCGAGTGTCGGCCTGCAATTTGTCGAACGGGCTGAAAACTGGCCGCCCGCGCTGGTGGAAGCCTTGAAATTTGATTCGGAGGTTCTGGTCGAGGAAAAAATCATCGGCCGCGAGACTACGGTCGGTATTTTGGGGGGCGAAGCGTTGCCGGTGGTCGAAGTCCGGCCCCGGACCGGCGGTTACGATTACCAGAATAAATACACGGCCGGGCGCACGGAATATTTCTGTCCGGCGGATTTTGATGCCGCGCTGACGCAACGGATCCAGGCCGCGGCGTCCGGCGCGTTCGCGGCGATTGGGGGCCGCGATTATGCCCGCGTGGACGTGATGGTTCGCGCCGATGGCGGGCCGGTGGTGCTGGAGGTCAACACGCTGCCGGGCATGACGGAGACGAGTTTGTTGCCCAAAGCGGCGGCGGCGGCGGGATTGGATTATGCGCAACTTTGCCAGCGGATGGTGGAACTGGCTTTGCAGAGGAATGAAAAATTAAAAATTAAAAATTGAAAATGCCAGGTTGCCGGGGTGTTGGATGAACGGGTCGGGCCATTTTGAATTTTTATTTGAACGATGTGGTTTAAACGGAAACAAAAAAACCGGCGGTTGCACCGGGTGCACGTGCTCAACGTGAAACTCCGCTCCGACCAGGTGCGGGCGACGCGCACCCGGCTGGCGGCGCTGACGACGGGCATCCTGTTCGGCACGGTGTTCGGGCTTTACCTGCTCTGGCGCACCGGCGAGTGGGCGCTGGACAAGTTCGTCTATGAAAACTCCGAGTTTGCCATCCAACACGTCGAGGTGAAGACCGATGGCATGATTGCGACGGACCAGTTGCGCCGTTGGTCAGGCGTGAAGCTCGGTGATAATTTGATTGCGCTCGATTTGACGGCGGTGAAGCGGAACCTGGAGCTGGTTTCAACGATCGGTTCCGTCTCCATCGAGCGCGTCCTGCCGCGCACGCTGAAAATCAGCGTGACGGAGCGTGATCCGGTGGCGCAGGTGAACATCCCGCGGGCCGGCGCGTCCGGCGGCATCACCGTGGAGGTGTTCCAGCTCGACGCGGACGGTTATGTGATGCAGCCGCTGGACCCGCGGATGTGCGTGATTCCGCTGGCGCAGGTGAACAGCCAGTTGCCGGTGGTCACCGGGCTCAATGTGTACCAGTTGCAGTCGGGTCATCGGGTCGAATTGCCCCAGGTGCAGGCGGCACTGGAACTGGTCGGCGCGTTTGACCACTCGCCCATGGCCGGGCTGGTGGATTTGCGGCGCATCGATGTCTCGTTGCCGGGTGTGGTGGTTGTGACGACGGGGCAGGGCGGCGAAATTACTTTCGCTTTGGATGATTTGGAGCGACAATTGCGGCGCTGGCGTGAAATATACGATTTGGGACAACGCATGAACAAAACGGTGGCGTCGCTCAACCTGGCGGTGTCAAATAATGTTCCCGTCCGTTGGATGGAAGCCGTGGTCTTGCCGTCCGCAACGCCCAAGTCCGTCAACCCCGCACACACCCGGAGGTAAAATGTTTGATGACTCGTCAATCGTGGTCGGTCTCGAAATCGGCACGTCCAAGGTTTGCGCCGTGGTCGGTGAGCGAAACACCGATCCCACCGGGACGGGCCTGAACATCATCGGCCTCGGCCAGGCGCGCTCGCGCGGCGTGCGCAAGGGCGAGATCGTGGATCCGACCCAGGCCGAGGAGGACGTGCGCAATGCCATCGTCGAGGCGGAGCAGATGGCCGATGTGGAAATCCGGAACGTCTATCTCGGCGTCACCGGCGCGCACATCCGCGGCTTCAATAATCGCGGCGTGCATCCGGTGGTGTCCGCCGACCGCGAGATTTCCGAGGACGATGTCCAGGACGTCATCAAGAACGCGAAGGCGATCAATTTACCGACGGAAAACAATGTGGTTCACGCCATCCGCCAGCATTTTTTTGTGGATGGCCAGGATGGGGTCACCAATCCCGTCGGCATGCTCGGTTCGCGGCTGGAAGTCGATGTCCACGTTGTTCACGGCCACACCAACCGCCTGCAAAATGCCATCCGCCTGGTCAAGGGGTTGCAACTGGAGGTGGACGAAATTGTTTCCAACGGCCTCGCCTCGTCGCTCGCCCTGCTGTCCAACGAACAGAAGGAACTCGGCGCGCTGGTCATTGACATCGGCGGGGGCACGACCGATTACGTGGTGTACGCCAACGGCGTCATCAAGCATACGGGGGTGCTGGCGGTGGGCGGCGACCACGTTTCCAACGATCTGGCTTACGGCCTGAAGGTGCCGTTGAGCCGCGCCGAAAAGCTGAAGCTTGAATTTGGCTCGGCGCTGGTGGACGCGGAATGCCGGGGACAGGCGGTCACCATCACGAATGAACTTGGCCTGCCGCTCAAGACCGTCAACGTCGAACATCTCCGCCGCATCATGTCGTTGCGGCTGGAGGAAATCTTCCAGCTGGTTTCACAGGATTTGGAACAGACCGGGTTGTTCGATTATCTGCGGGGCGGGGTTTTCTTGTGCGGCGGCTGCGCGCGCATTCCGCAAATCGCGCCGCTGGCCGAACAGGTCCTGCAGATGCCGGTTTCCCTCGGCCAGACCAATTCCGTCAGCGGCTTGAAATCCGCGCTCGATCAGCCGGAATTTGTCACCGCCATCGGCCTCGTCAAATTTGGCTCGTTCAAAACCCGCCGCCGCGAGGGCAAACCGTCGCTGGTCCGGGGAATCAAGGGCGCCCTCAGCAGTTTGTTGCGCCGATCCTGAACCCCCTTCATCATGAATACCAAAACCCAGGCACCTGTGGCGGCCCTCAAACCAGCCCGAACCCCGGTGGTGAAAATTTTCGGTGTCGGCAGCGCCGGTGTGGCCATGCTCGAAACCCTGAACGGCAGGGATTTTGCCGGCGCGGGTTTTGTGGCCGTCAATACGGACGCCTCGTCGCTGGCGGATTCATCCGCCCCCGTCAAAATTCAACTGGAAACCCGGTTGTTGCGCGGCCTGGGCACCGGCGGCGATCCGGAACGCGGCCGGGCGATTGCCGAGGAACAATTTGCCACGCTCAAGACCGCTTGTGAAGGCGCGGAGGTGGTGTTTGTGGTGGCCGGCCTAGGCGGCGGCGCCGGCAGCGGCATCAGCCCCGTGCTGGCCCGAGCGGCCAAGGAGACCGGGTCGCTCGTGCTGGCGTTTGTCACCCTGCCGTTTGCGTGCGAGGGCAATCGCCGCCAGCAACAGGCGCAGTCGGGGCTCGACCTGCTCAAATCCGTCGCCGACGGCGTCATCTGCCTGCCGTGCCAGAAAACATTCAAGTTGATCGATGAAAATACCAGCGTGCTTGACACGTTCCGCATCACCGATGGTCTGCTGGTGGAAAGCGTGCGCGGTGTCTGGCGCCTGCTCACGCGGCCCGGATTGATCCGGATTCATTTCGACGATCTGTGCGCCCTGGTGCGCGACCGGCATTCGGAAAGTGTGTTTGCCTCCGTGGAAGCCACCGGCCCGGCGCGGGCGCGTGAGATCGTGGAGAAGTTGATTGCGCATCCGCTGCTCGACGAAGGCCGGGCGCTGGCCGAATCCGAGGCGGTGCTGGTCAGCCTGATCGGCGGGAAGGAATTGACCATGGCCGAGGTGAACCGCGTGATGGAACAGATCAGCCGTCAATGCGAGCATGCCCAGATCATCATGGGCGCGGCCGTGGACGAAACGCTCAAGGGCCGGTTGTCGGTGACGATCATTGCGTCCAGGCAGGGGCCGTTACCCATGGATTTGCCTCCCCTTGCGCCATCGGGTGAGGCGGGCGAACAGGTGACTGCGCGGGGCGTGGTGGCGCGGCCGGGTTCGCGTTGCGTCTCGTCCCCGGCACCGTTGACTTCCGAGCAGCGTGAACAGGTTCTGGCCAGAAACGCCGGTGCCCGGGCGCGAAAATCAAATCCAAAAATGCGCCAGGCACAGTTGCAACTGGCAATCATTTCCAAGGGACGCTTCGATAAAAGCGAGCCGACGATTCACAAGGGCGAAGACCTCGACATCCCCACCTACATCCGTCGCGGGGTGGCGTTGAATTGATACAGGCAGGGCGCGTCACTCCGTGCGCGCCGGTTGGGATAATTTTATAAAATACGGCGCGCACGGAGTGACGTGCCCTACCAAGGCTTTCCTTCAGACTTTTTCAATAATTCTTCGACCAGGCAGATAGCACGCCGTTGGAGTCGAAGGTCAATTGCAACATTTGATTGTTGGCTGTGGATCCGACGGTCTGGTTGCCGGTAAAGCCGGTGCTGCCGTAATAGGACATGCCGGTGTTCGGGCCGTGGCCGACGTTGGGTTGGGCCGGCCATTTGTACACGGATTCACCTGTGCTCAGTTTGCTCTGCCGGCTCGGCTGCCCGAGTTCGGTCACCGCCTGCGCATACGTGTAATGACCCACCCGGCTGTTCCAGTCAACGGGGGCGGTTGTGGTGCAGCCGGCGAGGAACACGGCGACGAGGGATAAAAGGACAAAAAGTGAAAACTTTGCGGCGGGGTTCATTTTCATAGTTGCAATTTAGCAGAACAAACGCCACCCGCAACGATGTCTTTCGGAATCACATGGAGCGCGGACAGCTTGTCCACTTGTTGGATTCGAGCTTTATAACTTTTCCATTAGCCTGGGTAACGCTTGCTCCGTCGATTAGAAAAGCGGCGGAAGGCCGCCGCAGTCCAAGACGCTGTGCGCGACACGATGATTCCTGAAACACGCGAAGCGTCTTGGAGTGCGCCAGTCCTCTGGCGCTTTGTTTAGCGATGATATTTCCGATAACGTTGCGCGTGGAGTTCGGGTTTTGGCCGGTCAGACAGCCCGAAGGTGGAATTTCAACACTATAAACCGCTACCGCTCATCCTTCCGCGGAAACAGGGGCGCGGGTTCGCCGATGGCATGGCCGGCGGACAAGCCGCCCCAGGTTGCCGCCTCGAACTTGTCCGGTGCGTTGGTCAACCCGAGTTGCGTGTAAATTTTTACCGCGGTGCCGGGCAGGAACGGCCAGAGCAAAACCGCGAGCACGCGGCAGGTCTCCGTCAGATTGTAGAGCACTTCGTCGAGCCTTCCGGCCTGTGCCGGATCCTTGGCCAGGCTGAACGGCTTGGTCTGGTCCACGTATTGGTTGGCGCGCGTGACCAGTCCCCAGATGCTGTGCAATGCCGCCTGAAGCTGGCTTTGTTTGAGCAACGCGCGCGTCTCGTCCGCGGCTTTCGCGGCGTCTGCGGCAAGTTCATCGTGCCTCGCCGGCACCACCCCGCTGCGGTAACGCTTGAGCATCGAGAGCGAGCGGTTGACGAGATTGCCCAGGCCGTTCGCCAGTTCAGCCTGGTAACGTGACTTGAATCCGGCGTCAGTCCAGTTGCCGTCCGGGCCGATGTCGAGTTCGCGCAAAACGTAAAAACGAAATGCGTCCAGGCCCCATTCGTCGATGACCGCGATTGGGTCAACCACGTTACCGGTGCTCTTGCTGATTTTCGCGCCGTCCTTCTGCCACCAGCCATGGACGAGAATCTGTTTTGGCAGCGGCAGGCCCATTGCCTTGAGCATGATCGGCCAATAGACGGCGTGGAATTTTATAATGTCCTTGCCGATGACGTGGATGTCGGCGGGCCAGAGTTGGAGCTGGGGTCTGGCGTCTGGCGTCTGGGGTTGCGCGCTACGAGCATCGTTCCCCAGAACCGAGAAGCCAGACCCCGGACCCAATAGGGGGTCGCCGTGGGTGGCGGGGATGCTGATGTAATTGACCAGTGCGTCAAACCAGACGTAGGTGACATAATCGTTGTCGAAGGGCAGGGGAATGCCCCAGCTCAATCGCGCCGCCGGCCGGGAGATGCACAGGTCCTCCAGCTTCTTGTTTTTCAGAAACCCGAGCACCTCGTTGCGGCGGTAATCGGGCTGGACGAACGACGGGTTCTTTTCGAGGTAATCTATCAGCCATTGTTGCTGTTCGCCCAGCTTGAAAAAATAGTTTTCCTCCTGCAACTCGATGACTTCGCCGTAGGCGGGGTCAAAGCTACCATCCGGAAGCCGGTCCTTGTCGGTCAGAAAGGTTTCTTCCTTGGTCGAATAAAAGCCCGAGTACGTTTGGTTGTAAATCTGGCCGGCGTTGAAGACCTTGGTCAGGCTGGCCTGAACGACTTCCTTGTGCCGCGGATCGGTGGTGCGGACGAAATCGTCATTGGTCAGCTCCAGTTTTTTGGCAAACGCCTGCCAGTCGGCCGCCAGCTTGTCGCAGTAGGCCTGGGGCGTTTTGCCTTCGGCCACCGCGGCCTGCTGGACCTTCTGACCGTGCTCGTCCAGGCCGGTCAGGAAAAACACTGCCTCCCCCAGGCTGCGCCGCGAGCGCGCGATGACATCGGCAACAACCTTCTCGTAGGCATGGCCGAGGTGCGGTTGGCCATTGACGTAATCAATGGCGGTGGTGATGTAGAACCGTTTGTTCATTATTGAATCACCAGTGTGGCGGACAAACGCAGTATTGGCAATCTCGCTTGCGGTAAGGCGGACAATGGCTACATTGCTTCCATGCCGCCGGATGAACAGGCCAGCCCCGAACAGATTGCGGTGCTTCGCCGGATGACGCCAGAACAGCGGTGGCAGGCGGCGCACCGGCTTTACTGGACGATGCGCCGGCATAAAGCCGCCTTCCTCCGAAGCCTGCATCCTGACTGGCCGGAGCATCGAGTGGCGGCGGAAGTCCGCGAAATCTTCTCCCATGCCAGAACCTGACCTGATCGAACTGTTCGCGCAGCCGTTGAGCCAGGCGGGCGTCCGGTATCTGATTAGCGGCAGCGTGGCTGCCATGCTCTACGGCGAGCCGCGCGTGACGCATGACATTGACTTTGTGGTTTTTCTCCGTTCCGAAGACGTTGCCCGGCTGGCCGCGATTTTCCCGCCGCCGCAATTTTACGTTCCGCCGACCGCCGTTATATTGGATGAAATGGCGCGGGAAAGACGTGGTCATTTTAACATCATCCATGCCGACTCTGGTTTGAAAGCCGATTTCTACCCCGCCGGGCGTGAAAAACTGCACGCTTGGGCGTTCCGCAATGCGAGATCCTATGCGATCGGGAAGAATTCCATCAGCCTCGCGCCGCCGGAATACGTCATTCTCCGCAAGCTCGAATACCACCGTGAAGGCGGCTCCGAAAAACACCTGCACGACATCCGTGCCATGCTCGCCGTTTCCGGCGACCTGTTGGACCGCCCCGCATTGCAGGACTGGATTACCCGGCTTGGTTTGGAGACCGAATGGAAACAGGTGGCGGGATGATTTTCAGGCACGGCCGAGGTGCGGCTGGCCGTTGACGTAATCAATGGCGGTGGTGATGTAAAACCGTTTGTTCATTGTCGAATCTCCCGTGTTGCGGACAAAGACGGCGAAGGCAATCCTGCTCAATGTGGGGCAGCAGTGAAGATAACCGGTCGCTTTCCAACAATTCCACGAACTAGTAAGTCCTTGTATTCAACAAATTCTTGACTTGAAGCGATGTTTCTTCTATTGTCTGTAACAAAAGAAATGCATTTAAATCCGGTCATTGAAAAGCTGGTTCTGCATTGGGGTGAAATGGGCTCGCGCTGGGGCATCAGCCGCATGGTCGCGCAAATTCATGCGTTGCTGTATTTCTCGCCCAAACCGCTGGCGGCGGATGAAATTGTGGAAGCGTTGGGCGTGGCACGTTCCCACGTGAGTAACAGCCTTAAGGAGCTTCAATCGTGGGGTGTGGTCAAGGTGGTTCATGTCATGGATGACCGGCGTGAACATTTTCAATCTATCAAGGACGTCTGGCAGTTGTTCGAAATCCTTTTGGACGAGCGCAAACGGCGGGAGATGGATCCAACGCTGAAAATGCTTCGTGAAACGCAGGCGTTGCTCAACGATGGCGCCGAGACCAATGCCCATACCCGACAGCGGTTGAAGGAAATGCTGGAGTTTTTCGAAATGATGGACGGCTGGTTCGGCGAAGTCCGCCGGATGCCATTGGAATCGCGGGTCAAGTTAGTCAAATGGGGAACGCGGATTCGCGGCTGGCTGAAATAATTTTTTTGGCATTGTATTTCATAAAAGACAGAAAAAACAGACAATGAAGCATAATGAGATCCATGCAGTAACCGGGGCGTTTGGCTATTCTGGCCGTTACATCGCGTCCCGGTTGCTGGAGCAAGGGCGGACGGTGGTCACACTGACCAACTCCGGAAATCGTACCAATCCATTTGGGGGCCGGATCCGTGCTTTTCCGCTTTCGTTTGACGATCCGGACAAGCTCGCGGCGGCGCTGGCCGGAGTGGAGGTGTTGTATAACACTTACTGGGTCCGCTTCAACGATCGCATGTTTACCCATGCCCAAGCGGTGAAAAACACGCTGGTGTTGTTCGACGCAGCGCGGCGTGCAGGGGTTCGGCGTGTGGTCCATGTCAGTATCACGAATCCGGTGGAAGACTCGCCGTTGGAATATTTCTCCGGCAAGGCACGATTGGAGCGGGCATTGCAGGAGAGCGACCTTTCTTACGCCATTTTGCGCCCAACAGTTTTGTTTGGACGCGAGGACATTCTCATCAACAACATGGCCTGGGCGCTCCGGCGGTTTCCCTTTTTTGCGGTTTTTGGCGATGGCTCATACCGGTTGCAACCCATTCATGTTGATGATCTGGCCGATCTGGCAGTGACCGAGGGAAAACGGACGGAGAATGTCGTTGCCAACGCCGTTGGCCCGGAGACATTCACTTATCGCGAATTAGTGAAAGCCATTGGCGGCGCGATTGGCCGGCCACGGCCATTGATCAGTGTGCCGCCGGGAATGGGTTGTTGGCTGGGATGGGTGGTGGGGTGTTTCATGCGCGACACGTTCATCACCCGTGAGGAAATTCGCGGTTTGATGGCTGAACTGCTGCACGTGGACACGCCGCCCACAGGCAAAACGTCCTTGACGACATGGATGCGGAAGAATGCTGGTACATTGGGTTTACAATACGCGAGCGAACTTGATCGCCGACGCAACCGGCAAATGCCTTATTTTCAGGAGTAAATTCGAGGCTGCGACTGTGCTTGTCGTAACATGCCTTTATGCTATAATCATTCCCGGCTGTGGCGGAAAACCAGCCGACAATCAAAAACCGCATGAACCAGGAACTTTCAAATTTTGCCGCGCGCCTGCGCGGGCTGATTTCCAATCGCCAATCGCCAATCGGCAATCGGCAATTTTCCGAACTTGCCCTCGAACTTTTCGCGCTCCAGCTGAAACACAACCCCGTCTATCGGAAAATCTGCGCGGGTCGGAAACTGATGCCGGGGGCCGTCGAGCATTGGACCGAAATCCCCGTGGTGCCTACGGCGGTGTTCAAGGAATTGGAACTTTCCAGCATTCCACCGGCGGAACGCACCGCGGTCTTCCATTCCAGCGGTACGACAGAACAAAAGCCGAGCCGGCATTTTCATTGCCCGGAGTCTTTAGAACTATATGAGGCTTCACTGGTTCCCTGGTTTTTCAGCAATGTCCTCCCGGATTTACGATTGGCGATTGACGATTTGCTCGCCGGTGGAAAATCCGCACTCCGCAGTCGGCACTCCGCAATTTTCCTGACTCCGCCGCCGACGCACACGCCACACTCGTCGCTCGTACACATGTTTGAAGCCATCCGGCAAAAACTGGGTGCGCCGGAAACAATGTTCGTCGGCAGGCTTGCGGACGATGGCGCGTGGATGTTGGATTTTGGTGCCATCTCTGACCTGCTGTACCCTGGATGCCAGATTCCAGACGCCAGACCCTGTCTTTTGCTCGGCACCGCCTTTTCCTTTGTGCATCTGCTAGATTACCTGATGGAAAACAATTTGCGGTTCCAACTGCCACCGGGTTCCCGGGTCATGGAAACCGGCGGTTACAAAAACCGGTCACGCACGATGCCAAAATCAGAATTGCACCCGCTCATCACGGAACGGCTCGGGGTGCCGCCGTCGCACATCATCTGCGAATACGGCATGAGCGAGTTGAGCTCGCAGGCGTATGATGGAACAATTCAAGCAAACGATCTCCCTCACCCCGGCCCTCTCCCCAAGGAGAGGGAGAATTATCGTCAGTTGGCAGGCGAATCTGGTTCATCTGGAAATTCCAAAAAGCTAACTTCGCTGTTGCCTCTCCCCGAGGGAGAAGGTCAGGGTGAGGGAAAAAGTGTTGCCAAAGCCCGTCTCTTCCGTTTTCCGCCGTGGGTACGCGTCCAGATCGTTTCACCGGAAACTGGACGCGAAGTGGCTGAGGGCGAGACCGGTTTGATCCGCATTTTTGACCTGGCGAATGTTTTTTCCGAGATGTCCATCCAGACGGAAGATCTGGGGATTCGACGCGGGGAACAATTTGAATTGATTGGCCGGGCGGCTTGGGCCGAAGCTCGGGGCTGCTCACTGATGACGGTTTGAATTCGTAAATCGTGAATCGTAAATCGTAAATCCCTTGAACCTTCCCAACTATTTTCTTGCCGATTTGCCGCCCGAGGCGGCGTTGTCACCGGCGATGATCACGGTAGCGTGCCAGACGCTGAAACGCAATCGCGCTCAATTTCTGGCGCATCGCTCGACGGTCAGCCTGGTCCGGTTGCTGTGTGGCGTGGCGGAGGCGTGGCTGAAGCCCGACAATGCCTTTCGCCAACTGGCGCTTGAACAAACACGGAGCGCCGAGCACCGTCTCGGCTTGAACCAAATCCAGGCGTTGAAACTTGCCGGGGCGGTGCCCGGCGCTCCGGCCCCTGGCTTTTCGGTTGCAACAATGGAGCGTGGTTTGGACCAATTGTTCCGGCAATTTACGCCCGATAATTTTCATGCGCTGCTGATGCAGGAATTGGGTGATGCGCAACGGCTCGAACGGTTTAGCGCGGGCGGTCGTGAAACAAACCGCATGGCCTTGGCCGTCGGCCCGGAATTCCTGGTCCACATCGCGGCGGGCAACATTCCCAACCCGGCAATGATGAGCATGGTGCTCGGTTTGCTGACCCATTCGGCTCAGTTCGTGAAGTGTGCGCATGGTGCGGCGTTTCTGCCCCGGCTTTTCGCCCATTCGATTTATGAGGCGGACCCCAAGCTTGGCGCGTGCCTGGAAATCGCCGAATGGCGCGGCGGCAACGCGGGCCTGGAGACGGCATTGTTCGCCGAGGCCGATTGCGTGACGGCGACCGGCAGTGACGAAGCGCTGACGGCAATCCGGGCGCGGTTGCCGGTGAAAACCCGTTTTCTGGGTTACGGACATCGCGTCAGCTTTGGCTTCGTGGCCCATGAGGTTTTGTCCGGTTCCTACGCCCGACAAATCGTTTCACGCGCCGCGGATGACGTGGTGGCCTGGAACCAACTGGGATGCCTTTCGCCGCACGTGATTTATGTTCAGACCGGTGGTGAAGCCTCGCCGGAGAAATTTGCCGAGTTGCTGGCGGACGAACTGGAACGGCGCGAAACCAGCGAACCACGCGGTGAATTGCCGGCGGAGCACGCCGCGGCCATCGCGTCGCGCCGGGGAATTTACGAAGTCCGCGCGGCCCACTCGCCGGAGACGACCCGGCATTGGTGCAGCAAAGACTCGACGGCTTGGACGGTGGTTTATGAGGCCGACGCCCGGTTTCAATTGTCCTGCCTGAACCGGTTTGTTTACGTAAAACCGGTGCGCGATTTGTCAGAAGCCTTGCAGCAGGCCGAACCGGTTCATGGCCAGGTGTCGACCGTCGGTCTGGGCGTGCCGGAACACCGGATGGAAGAACTGGCGATGCAACTGGCGCGTTGGGGCGTGACGCGCGCGTGCCCGCTGGGCCGGATGCAAAATCCGCCATTGACCTGGCGGCACGACGGCCGGCCGGCACTGGGCGATCTGGTGACGTGGATGGATCTGGAAATATGACACGTAAAACGTGAAACGTAATGCGTGAATTCGTCGCGCGTCACGTTTCACGGTTCACACATCACGATTTACAATTTATGAAAATGGAATTGCGAAAAACGTTTCAATTTGAGGCGGCGCATCTGCTGCCGCGGCTGCCGAAGGCGCACAAGTGCCGGCGATTGCACGGGCACAGCTTCAAGGTGGACATTGTGGTGGCGGGCGAATGCGATCCAAAACTTGGCTGGCTGATGGATTACGCGGACATCTCGGCGGCATTCAAGCCCATCTGGGAAAAGGTCGATCACAATTACTTGAACCGGATTCCCGGCCTGGAAAATCCAACCAGCGAGGAAATCGCCGTCTGGATCTGGAAAAAACTGAAGCCGAAACTGCCGTTGCTCACCGAGGTTGTCGTGGCCGAGACCTGCACCGCGCGCGCGGTTTATCGCGGAGAGTGATTGTGCAGGGGGCGAGGTGACGAGACTCATGCTGGGAAGAATCAGAGGCTCGTTAGGGCCTGTCTGAAAACGTGGCGTCAGCCATCCTGGCTGTCGTAGAGCCGGGCTTCCAGCCCGCGGAAAAACCGTCCGCAATAATTAATCCCGAGCTCCGAAGTTGGTAGGGCCGGCGCGCTGCGCTGGCCCCGCGCCGTTCAGGCGCGGAACTGCTAGGTACATGGCAGTTTCACTTGCACCATTTCTTCTGACCGCTGAACGCGGTCGGGAACAGCGCAGCGCGCTGTCCCTACCTCCCATCGGTAAAGCGCTATTTCGGAGTTCGGGTTAATGCCTTTGAAATCCCAGACAGCGGCGTCATGGCGGCGATTCTTCCGGGCGGCAGGATGCCGGCCTCTACGGCAGGCCGGGAGGCCCGCCGCTACATTTTCAGACAAGCTCTTGCATCGTCCGCTATGAACCCGGTGAATAAACCAGGTTCGTACCGGTGAAGGGGTCTTGCGGGATGGCTTTGAGATAGTCCGGCACCAGGTCGGCGAAGCTGGCGGGCCGATGTCCCTTTTCCAGTTCAAAGGCGCGGGCGGCCAGATCAACGATTAACTGGCGGGTTTCCTTTTCATGTTCGGCGAATTTCTGGCCGGCCCTTTGCCGGGCCTTTTTCAGGGTTGAGAACATGACCAGCCGGCCCAGTTCATATCGGATGCCGTGGAAAGTCCGGCTCGACCAGGCATTGTCCTGTTGCACCAGATCCGCCCAAGCCGGCTTTTGCGCCTCGAATAGTTGCAGCGTAACGACGGTTTCACGGCAGGTTTTGGCATCAAGCCGGCTCGCCATGCCTTGCAACGACTTCAGCCCGAAGGATTCGACGGCGGTACCGATCATTCCATCAATCATGGTTCCGCCTTGGCTGGCATCGATGCCCAGGTGGATCGAGTCCAGACCGCAGCGGGCGGCATCAGTGAATCGGCCTTCCCTTTCGGCCAGCCGGCCTTCCGCCGCGAAACCCTGTACCAGCATTCGCAGGGCGATGAGGTCCCGAACGTGATTGGTGGCATAAGCCATGGAAAATTCCAGCGGCACCCGGCAGGCGTTGCTCAAACCGGTCCGGGCCAGCGCCAGAGCGGCGGCGTTGGCGGAAGCGGTTGCGCGCAGTTGTTCCCCGTTCATCTGCTCAAAATTCCAACTATTGCTTGACACCATCTGGCCGGCCTTCACTAAATCATCATAACCGTTGGGATGGGGCAGGGGTTGGAGGGGTGGCAGCGGGCCGTTGAGTTCGGTAATCAGAAATCCGGAAAACAAAACAAACGGAAACAACAGGATGAAAATCGTGATGAGCCGGTTGCGCGTCGGAATGTTCATGCGGTGGAGGCAGCTTGGCAAAATTTTCCACGGCGTCAACCATTCAAAGGTTGACGCAGCGCAGCCAATTCATCTACGAATGTTCGCCACTCGACCCTCAACCTGAGCTGACTCATGAATAAACCTGGAAACGCAGTTGATACGGTCAATCAAATTCGTCAAAAGGTGGTCGATTTCTTGACCGAGTATGGTTTTCAAATCATTGGGGCGCTGATCATTCTCACCATCGGCTGTGTCATTGCCTGGTGGATTGGTCGCTTGTTCAAAAAATGGTTGGAGAGCAAACGCGTCGAACCGCCGATCTGCATGTTGGCGGTGCGCGTCACCCGGTTGCTCATATTCGGATTGGCGCTGGTGCTGGCGCTCGACAAATGCGGTGTGCCCATCGCCCCCATGATTGCCGGTATCGGTGTGGCCGGCGTGGGCATGGGGCTGGCCTTGCAGGGCGTGCTCGGCAATCTCGTGGCGGGACTCACGATTATTTTCACCAAACCCTTCCGTTTTGGCGAATACATTGAGATTGCCGGCGTGCAGGGGCAGGTGACCAGCATTGAACTTTTTGCGACCACGCTGTTGCATTCGGATCATTCGCAGGTGGTGATTCCCAATCGTAAAATCATCGGTGAGATTTTGCACAACTATGGCCACATCCGGCAGCTCGATTTATCGGTAGGCGTCGCCTATGGCACCAACATCACCAACGCCCTGAACGTTGTGCGAAATGTGCTGTCCCATAACGGCCGCGTGCTCAAGGAACCGGCGGCCATCGTCGGCGTGACCCTGCTGGCGGATTCCTCCATCAACATTGCCATCAAACCTTGGACGGCGGTGGCTGACTACGGCCTGGCGCAGGCGGAAATTTACCAGGCCATTGCGGAGCAATTCCACGCCAACAGCATCTCGATTCCCTTCCCGCAACGCGAAGTGCGGATGCTCAGCGGGAATTCCTGAACGGTTGTCTGAACGGGCAGTCTGTCAAACAATGACACACGGGACGATTTTGCAACCTATCCTCGTGTTAGGCCGTGTCATTGTGGTAATCTCCAATCTGCAAACAGCTTGATGTAAAGATTTGTGGGCGACCACTCAAACTGGTCAATATCCTGAACCATCTCGACATCCTTCTGCTGCAAAATACGTCCGCTTCTTTGGTCATAAAGACGAACAAATCCTGGCATATCGCTGGACTGCCCGGGCATCGCCACACGCACCGGAAGCTTGTAAACCACCATCTTGAATCGGCCATCTGGACTCAAGTAAGACCGATACTCCGCCGCTGCCGAACGATACAAAGCGTGCAGACCGAATGCAACGAGAGCGCCAACGCCTAGAACTGAGAGAACCATCTTCTGCCATCTTGAAAACGTGCGAGTATTCATGGTGTGGCAAGCGGTCTAACAGAAAGCGGACGGCCCATCTTGCAGCCTATCCTGTTTCATCGATATGAGTGTATTTCGCATTTAAGTTTCTGTCCAGCACACTGTTCAAGCTGGGTTTTCTGCCGGTCAAACGCCAGCGAAGATTTTCCAGAGGAATTCACCGGGAAACGCAGAGGCGCGGAGAACGCGGAGAATCGCAGAGTTGATTTAGCCGGGAAAGGAGGGAACTGCTTTTCTCCGCGACTCTTTGCGGCCTCTGCGTTAAGCCGGTTAAGCATTCGCACAAGCGTAGCTGCTCTCGGCAGAATGCGGCGCTCTGCCGAGGCGCCGCTACGGCGGGCCTGGCCTCTCACGCCTTGGCGTGCTGCATTTCGGTGTGGGCCTTGACGAGCGCGTCGGCCAGGGCATCCCAATGCGGTTCGCTGGTTTCCCAGCCGCTGCTGAAACGCAGCACCCGGTGCGCCTCCGCGGATTTGAAATTCATCGCGGCCAGCACGTGTGACGGTTCCTCCTTGCCGGTGGTGCAGGCGGAACCGGTGGAAACCGCATACCCGGCCTTGTCGAGCTTCGTCAGCCAGCGCAATTGCGAGCCGTCGGGCATCAAAGCCGAAACCGTGTTCCACAACCGCGGTGCGTTGGCGCCCACAATGACCGTGCCCGGCAGTTTCAGCAAAAGCTGCCGCTCAAAATTCTCGCGCCAAACCCCGCGCAGGATGTGTTCGCTGCGGGTCAGTTGTTTTTCCCGCACTTCCAGCGCGGCCAGCATTGATAAAATGATTGGAACATTTTCGGTCCCGGCCCGGCGGCCCTGTTCTTGTTTGCCGCCCAGGAGCAGGGGGGTGACGTGACTTTTGCGCGGCACCTTCAAAAAGCCCACCCCGCGCGGCCCGCCAAACTTGTGCGCCGCGCCGCTCAGATAATCGCAGTCACCCAACCCCTTGGCCGGCATCTTGCCGAGCCATTGCACGATATCAGAAAAGAACGGCACCTCGTATTGACGGCAAATCGCCAGCGCCTCGCGCCAGGGTTGAATGACGCCGGTCTCATTGTTCGCCGCCATGATGCCGACGAGTCCGGGACGCGTGTCGGCGAGTTCCGTCGTCAGCCAGTCCAGATCAATCACGCCGTCATGCGTAACGGGAATCAATCTCGCGCGCTTGCCGAAATAGTGCTTGGCGGATTCATGCACACAGGGATGTTCAATGGCCGAAATCCAGACCTCGTCCTTGGCCTCGAGGGTTCGCGCGAAATGGTGCATGACCGTGTTGTTCGCCTCGGTTGCGCCGCTCGTCCAGATGATGTCCGACGGATGGCAGCCGAGAAAAGAGGCAAGCTTTTCCCGCGCTCCCTTGAGCGCCACGTCCGCGTGGCCGCCGATTTGATGCGGGCTGGACGGATTGCCTGTGATCTTCTCGGTGGCATCGAGCCAGGCTTCGCGGGCCTCGCGCACGACCGGCGCGGTGGCGTTATGGTCGAAATAAATCATCGGCCTGACAGGATACAACGGGTGGCGGCGCTGGCCAGTTTTTTGTGGGCGCTGGCGAAGGCCAGCCGGTTCATTTGAGCAGGTGTTTGCCATACGCCAAGCTCAGAGGGGCGAACGCTGCGAGCCTGGCAAATTTTGGGCGTCGTTGAAATCCGCCCTCCGAATCGAACGTGAAACGCTTCTAGCGTGATGCGGTAACGGGTGATGGAATGTTTGACCGTGCAAAGTGGCTGAAGGGCCGGTGGGGCAAAGCCAAAGATGGATTTGAAAACTCCCTTCACGCTTGAACTGTCGGCTTCGGCGTTTGGAAATTCCCACAAATGCGCGTTCACGACCCCGGCGGGCCGCTGGCGGACCAGAAAACGACCGTTTCTCTCAACGACAAAAGCTACAAAATATCTCGTTGTAGCGGCTTCGCGTTTGCCGAGATTCGGCAATTCCTCCACGCGATTCTGGCGATATGCGACACAGAGCTTCTTCACAGGGCAGATTTCGCACTGGGGATTTCGCGGCGTGCAAACCAGGGCGCCGAGTTCCATGAGGGACTGATTGAGGTGCGAGCAGGCATATGCTTTTTCGTCCTCGTCCCTCGTTCTCGTCCTCGATTTGGGTCGTGAAACGTGATACGTGAAACGTGATGCGTGAAGGACCAACCCTTCCGCCAGTTGCCAGAGTCGCGTGTTGGTTTTCTTCTCTCTCGGGTTTTCGCCGATGCCGAACACCCGCGTCAGCACGCGGATGACATTGCCGTCGAGAATCGGCGTCGGCTGGTTGAACGCAATGCTGCAAATGGCGCCGGCGGTGTAACGGCCGATTCCCGGCAAAGCGAGCACAGTGTCGAAGGTTTGCGGAAACCGGCCGCCGTCCTTTTTCACGATTTCCTGCGCTGCTTTTTGCAGGTTGCGGACGCGGGTATAATAGCCGAGCCCTTCCCACAGCTTGTGGATTCTGGCCGGGCTGGCTTTGGCCGCGGCCTGGACGGTGGGCAATTCACGCATCCAGCGTTCCCAGTAGGGAATGACCGTCTTGACTTGCGTTTGCTGGAGCATGATCTCGGAGATCCAGATCGCGTAGGGATCGAGGGTGTGGCGCCATGGCAGGTCGCGGGCATTTTGCAGGAACCAATCAAGCAGGGCGGACACCAGTCTTGGGATTTTCGGCTCGTTTTTTCGGTTTGGCTGCGGTGCTGGCATCGCCGACAGTTTAGGCCGGGAATTGGCACTGGAAACCAGAAAGGGGAAGAAAACGCAAAAATTGTGGCTATT
>CAZKTW010000029.1:0-22944 GCA_964555775.1 uncultured Bifidobacteriaceae bacterium
CGGATGCAGAAGGAATGTCCGGGCAAGGAATTTCTGTGCGCGCCGGTGTTCGACGTGATGCGGATACCCTCGGACAACTGCCGTTGCAGCGAGTGCAAATACATGAAGTTAAACACGCTCGAAAAGGTGCGCGACTGCATGAAAAAACTCGCGCCGCGCATTGAATTGCCGGCGGACATTTTGCGCCGCGCCCGCCTGCCCATCGAACGGATGCTGGAGATTTCGGCCCGGCCGGTTGATAACACCGGGTGATTCCATTCCCGCGGCACACGTTTCCCCGAAAAACCTGATATGCCCTTTCCGACGGGCGCACTCGGACACCGTCCTTGGCAGGGATGGCGCGCGGCACCGTCCGCGGCGCGGTCATCGCAGCGCGATGACCCTACCGTAAAATCTTATCAAGACACAGCCCGGACGACGTGGTTATTGTCCCTTGGCATTATCTACGCTGAGATAGTGCGTGCCGGCCAGATCCCCATCGCGATGCCAGACTTTAAGCAGGATTTGTTCGCCCTTGGCCAGCCGGCCCAGCTTGACCGCATCTTCGGCGCTGTTGACCGGCTGGCGGTTGATTTCCACAATTACATCGCCGCGCTGCAAACCAGCCTCGGCGGAATTGGAGTCCTGTTCCACATTTGCAACCAACGCCCCCTGAAGGTCACCCGGAATTTTGAGTTGCCGCCGCACATCGTTATCCATATCCGACACCGTCACGCCATCCAGGGCATCGGCCACGGTTGAACTGCTGGAATCGGGATTGGCCCGGCTATTTTGGCCCGGCGACATTCTGACCGGCAATTCAGCCAGATTGACGCTGACGGTTTTGGTCTGTCCGTTGCGAAGCAATTTCACCGTGGCCGGACTGCCCGGCGAACATTCGGAGACAGCGAGCATGAAGCTGTGCGCGTCGGAAACATCCTTGCCGTTGAAGGCGACGATGACGTCACCGGCTTTGATGCCAGCCTTTTCGGCCGGGGTATTGGGAAAAACATTGCCGACCAGCGTGCCATTTTGGTCCGCCAAGCCAAAGGATTTGGCCAAGCCCGGCGAAAGATCCTGGGGCAGGATACCCAGATAACCGCGGGTGACCTTCCCGCCGGCAAGGAGCCGCTCCATGACGTGCCGCGCCAGGTTGACCGGCACGGCAAACCCGATGCCCTGATTGCCGCCGGAGCCACTGATGATGGCAGTATTGATTCCCACCAGCCGGCCTTCGGCATCCACCAGCGCCCCGCCGGAGTTGCCAGGATTGATCGCCGCATCGGTCTGGATGAAATCCTGATATTGGTTAAAACCCGGAAGACCATTGCGGCCCAACGCGCTCACAATGCCCATGGTCACCGTCTGGCTCAGACCGTAAGGGTTGCCAATGGCCAGCACGAGATCGCCAATTTCCAACTGGTCGCTGTCGGCGAGCGTGATGGCGGGCAGGTCTTTCGCGTCAATTTTCAAAACAGCCACGTCGGTCGGCGGATCAGTGCCAATCACCCGGGCGGCATATTCTTTCTTGTTTTCACCAATCGAAACCCTGATTTCATCAGCGCCGTCCACCACGTGATTGGCCGTCAAAATATAGCCTTCCGGGGAAACGACCACGCCGGAACCAAGGCTTTGTTCCCGGCGGGTGCGCTCGCGATTGTTACCCGGCACTTGATCACCGAAGAACTGGCGGAAAAACGGGTCGCCAGAAAACGGATTGCGCATCGGCCGGATGTGAACGATGTGCGTGGAATAGATGTTGACGACGCTGGGCGCGGCCTTTTTGACGACGGGCGCGAAGCTGGCGCCGAGCTTGGCGTCGCGGTTGACGGGCGTGGTTTCAACCTTGACCTCCGGTTCGGTCCCTTTGCCCCACAAGGTGAGGTGAAAACCTGCAATCAGCGCCAGTGCGCCCAGCATTCCGGACAAAAACCCGATAAACGACCTCGAAAAATGTCTCATAGTTTAGTGAAACTATTGACACCGCACCCGACCGATTGTTCAAGTCACCGGCGTCTATTTTGGCGGCGGGTTGGTTTGGGCCGCCTGGGCTTTTTCCGCATCTTCGGGTTTGATCACTTCGATTTTGGCGCCTTTTTTCATTTCCTCGAGTGAGGGCACCTTGACGATGTCGCTGGTCAGCGGGGCCGGCGGGGCCGGCGGTTTGGGATGTTCGGTGCCAAGCAGTTCGACATCAAAGATTAAGAGGGAGTTGGGCGTGATGCCGGGCCGGCCTTGTTCGCCATAGGCGAGTTGCGCCGGGACGAACAATCGCCACTTGGAACCGACTTTCATCATTTGGAGGGCTTCCGTCCAGCCGTGAATGACGTTGCCAATGGGAAATTGCGCCGGGCGTCCGCGCTTGAAGGAACTGTCAAATTCCGATCCATCCAGCAACGTCCCGCGATAATTCACTGTTACCACATCATTGGAATCGGGCAGCGATCCGTCGCCGTTGGTGATGGCAATGTATTGCAGGCCGTCAGGCAGGGTGATGACACCCGGATTGTTCTTATTCGTCGCCAGAAATGCCTCACCCTCCGTTTTGTTTTTGATGCCGGCGGCTTCACGCATCTGCTGCTGCTTGGCGGCGAGCGTTTTTTGGTATTCCGTAAGCGTGTCACGCATTTCCTGCTGCGTTAACAGGGTTGTCCCGCCAGCCGCCACATCCTTCAAACCGCGGACCAGTATGTCGGGATCCACCTCGACACCCTGCATTTGGAAATTATGGCCGAAGGTCATGCCGATGGCATAACTGATCCGCGCCTTTTCGCTGCTCAACACATTGGTGCCCGCCGGCGCTTCGACCGCGGGTGCAGTACTGGTGACGGCACTGGTGGTGGCAGTTTTGGTGGTACCTGCTTTTTCGTTGGCGGCACAGCCGGTCAGACCGGCGACCCCGAGGGAAACAATTACAGCGCATGCAATGTTCTTCATAGTTTTGTTTTAGGCAGGTAGTATTAGGATTTGAATTAAAATTGCAATTCTGTTTTGCGGGCCCAAAAACGCCCTCCAGCCCGGTATTGACACCCGGTCTGTCAAATCGAGGCCAGGCCCGTATTGGGCCGGGAATCCGGCCGGTCCCAGACTTGCTGGTTTTAAAAATCCATCAGCCTGTGCAAAAAGTTTCCCTTGCTGAACGAATTGGCTTACATTGGGTCAAAGCTGTGCTAATCTTAATGAGTCGTCTAAAAATAAAAGTCCTGGCCGGGGTGGTTTGCGTGGCGTTGGCCGGACTGGCCGGCATCCCCGGCTGCACCACCAAAACGGGTTCACCGGCCACGGCGTTTCAAACCAACCCTCCCCCCGCGCCGGCCGCGACCGCCAAACCGGCGTTGAAGCCGGGGCCAAACGACCCCCAAATCGCCTACGTCACGGCGCGGTTGCTGGAGGAATTTCATTACTCGCAACAGCTGGTGGACAAGGACGTCTCCGTGAAATTTTTCGACGATTACGTGGAAGAGCTGGATCCGCGACACGAAAATTTTCTGCAGTCCGACCTCGCCGAATTCGCTTCGTATCGGACGAACCTGGACACCTTTACCATCGGGGCCAATCGCGCCGCCGATCTCACGCCCGCCTATGCCATCTACAAGCGGTACCTGGAACGCATCCGGCAGCATGCCGATTACGTGAGCGAACTCTTGCAGGAGGACAAGTTCAAATTCAACACCGACGAAAACATCCTGCTCGACCGCCGCCACTCGCCTTATCCCAAGGATCTCACCGAGGCCAGGCAACTGTGGTCGCAGCGATTGCGCTTCGAATATTTGCAGGAAAAGCTCAGCCGCGAGATTTCGCCGACCAACAGCAATGTTATTTTGACGCTGCCCAAATCCGCCACGGAGGAAATTACCGCCACCCTGGTGCGGCATTACCGCTGGAACCTGCACATGGTGACAAACTGGGACAGCACGGACGTGCTGCAGGCGTATCTCAACGCACTGGCACACGCCTATGATCCGCATTCAGATTATTTAAACACCGAGCACGCGCAGGATTTTTCCATCAGCATGAGCCTGTCGCTCTTCGGCATCGGAGCCCAACTGACCGAGGATGACGGTTATTGCACCATCAGTGCGCTCGTCCACGGCGGGCCCGCGGAAAAGGGCAAACAACTCCACGAGAAAGACCGCATCGTCGCCGTGGCCCAGGCCAGCCAGCCGCCGGTGGATGTTGTGGACATGGAACTCGGACGGGTGGTTCAGCTCATTCGTGGTTCCAAGGGATCCCAGGTGCAGCTGACCATCAGTCCGGCCGAAGACCGCGCTGCCCGCCGGGTGGTGACCCTGGTCCGCGACGAAATCAAGCTCGAAGACCAGGAGGCCAAGGCCCAACTCATTGAATCGCCGGACGGTCACGGCGGTACAAACCGCATTGGAGTCATCGATTTGCCGTCGTTTTATCAGACGATTGATCTGCCGGGCAACGCCAGCCACTCAGCGGCCAAAAGCACGACGGCCGATGTCACCCGCCTGATCAAAAAACTCAAATCGGAAAAGGTCAGCGGCATCATCCTCGATTTGCGCAGCAATCCGGGCGGCTCGCTTGAGGAAGCGGTCCGCTTCACCGGTCTGTTCATCAAGGATGGCCCGGTCGTGCTGGCCCGCTCGCCCGAAGGCCAGCTGAACAAGGACGGGGATCCTGATCCTTCCGTGCTTTACGACGGGCCCTTGGTCGTGATGGTCAACCGCGCCAGCGCGTCGGCGTCAGAAATTGCTGCCGCCGCGTTGCAGGATTACGGGCGCGCGCTCATCGTGGGCGACATTTCCACCTTTGGCAAAGGTACGGTGCAGAATTTGAATCCCCTGCGCCCCTTTGTCTGGCCAGCCAACCCATCCGCAACCAATGACCCCGGCACGGTCAAAATCACCATTCGCAAATTCTACCGCATCAGCGGCGCCTCAACCCAGTTGAAGGGTGTCTTGTCGGACATCGTGCTGCCGGACCTGCTGAATTATTCAACGCAATTCGGCGAGTCTTCCCTCGAAAATCCGCTGCCCTGGGATACCATTCCAAGTGCGGATTATGACAAATTGAACCTGAATTACGCCAAATTAAACCTGGTGCAACCCTATCTGGGCGAGTTGCGCCAGCGTTCGGCCGCGCGCGTGGCCACCAACCAGGACTTCATTTACGTCCGCCAGGACATTGACGAATTCGTGAAACGACAGGCGGAAAAGACCGCCTCGCTCAACGAACACGAACGCGTGGAAGAGCGGCAGACCACCGACGCCCGCCAGAAACAACGTGATGCCGAACGGGCCGCGCGCAAGGTCCCGGACGTGACGATTTATGAACTGACCGTAAAGAACGCCGGAGAACCCGGCCTCCCGCCGCCGCTGGTGTTCACCAACACCGTGGCTGCAAAGAGTTTGCCGGCGGTCCACCCGGCACCCGCGGGATCCACGGAATCTCCAACCACCACCCTTCCCGCGGGGCCAGCGCCGAATGACCCCATGTTGGATGAAACGGAACGGATTCTCCGGGACTACATTTCACTGCTGTCCTCGAACCAGATTTTGGTCGCGCAATAACGGATGAATGAACGCGGGCCCAAGGTTGTCTGTCCGACGTGCAAAAAGAAGGGTGACTGGTTTGCCGGGAAATACGGTCCGTTTTGTTCGCACCCCTGCAAGTTGATTGATCTTGGCAAATGGTTCAGTGGCGAGCAGGTGATATCCGAGCCCCTGCGCCCGGAGCATTTTGAAAAATACGCCGGCCTGCCGGCGGGCGAACATTTGGACCGGCCCGAGGGTGATTGAATTTTCAACGCGGAAAATGAAACGCATTATTTGTCATTTACTGGCAGTTGGCGCGCTAAATTTGACCGCGCCGGCACAACCCGCCAACACCGTGAATATGAATACAAACAAAACCGAACGGGCAACTTTTGGCGGCGGCTGCTTCTGGTGCATGGAGGCCGTGTTTGAGCGGCTGCCCGGCGTCAAATCGGTCACCAGCGGTTACGCTGGCGGTCGCATCGCCAACCCCACCTATGAACAGGTCTGTACCGGCGCCACCGGCCACGCGGAAGTCACCCAAATTGAGTTTGACCCGGAAAAGGTCTCCTACGAAAAGTTGCTCGAGGTTTTTTGGCAGGCCCACGACCCGACCACGCTGAACCGGCAGGGGGCCGACGAAGGCACCCAGTATCGTTCGGTCATTCTTTATCACGATGACACGCAAAAAATGACGGCCGAAAAATCAAAGGCCGCGGCGCAAAAGAATTTCAAGCACCCCATCGTCACTGAAATTGCGCCCTTCGCGAAATTTTATCCGGCGGAAGGTTATCACCAGGAATACTACGACAATCACAGCAACGAAGGTTATTGCCGGGTAGTGATTGCCCCAAAGCTGGAGAAACTGGAAAAGGCAAGAGTGATCGAAAAAGAGCCGCCCGCCCGGCCCGGCCCTTAAAAGTCCGGCTTGCCTGCGGTGCCAGTCCGGTAAAGGATGTCCCGGCAGATTTGTGGTTTTCAGACCCGGCTGCAAATCGGAAATCAATGGATCTTTTTGCCAAAAAATGGCCGCCTTACCTCCTGCTGGGGCTTGTCACCCTGCTGGTTTGGGGGCACACGATCTCGTTTGATTTCGTCTGGGACGACGAATTCTTTATCCGCGATCTGCCGAGCGTCCGTTCGCTGCGCCATGTTCCCGAAATGTTTTATCGCCTCGATGCACAGGCAACACGACCGGGTGATTTCAGGGTTTTCCGGCCGATCCGCACGGCGCACTATGCCCTGCTTCATTTCTTGGCGGGCCGGGAGGTTCCTCAGCCGTGGATTTATCACCTGGCGAATGTGTTGTGGCATGGGGGCACGGCAATGATGCTGTTTGCGGCATTGACGGTTCTGCTCCCGCAACTCGCCAGACATTTGACCGGAGGACAGGTTCATTTGTGGTCGCTTTGGGCCGCGCTGGCCTTTGCCGTGCATCCGGTGGTTTCCGAGGTGGTTTGCTGGGCAAAGTCGCTGGACGACATCCTGGCAGCTTTCTTCGTGCTGGCCTCGCTGCGGGAATTGCTGCAACCGCCGGAAAACCGGGCGGCGCGCTGGCGGGCGCTGCTTTTTTTTGCGCTGGCGGTTTATTCGAAGGAATCCGCCGTGCCCTTTGCTGCCATTCCGTTCGTCCTGCTGCAAAGAATTCAACGTCTTCCCTGGAAGGAAAGCGCCCGCCGTGCCGCCCCGTTTTTCATGATTGCGACGGTTTACCTGCTGCACCGGCATCTGGTGATTGGACGCAGCAGCCAGACCGAACCCATTTCCGGGACTTATACGCAAACATTGATCGACATGCTTCCGGTCGTGCCGAAATACTTCCGGTTGCTCTGGGGCATACCGCCTTTCTTCATTGATTACAGCTATCTGCCCGGCCGCTGTTCCTTTGGGTCAATGTCGGTTTTGGCGGGCCTGGGGTTGTTGGTCGTCCTGCTGGCCGTCGGGTTTGTCGCCGGGCGCAGTCAGAAACTGGCCCTGCTCGGATTTGGCCTTTTTTGGACCGGTCTGTTCCTGCTGCCCGTCTCCAATCTGCTGCCGATGATGCAATATATGGCTGAACGGTTCCTGTATCTGCCGCTGGTCGGCTGGTTGATTGGATTGGCGGCCATCGCCGCTGTCACTCCGAGGCAACCCTTGGTCCGGCCCATGGCCTTCCTGCTTGTTTTGCTGTGGGCTGTCACGGCGTGGAATCGCTCCTGGATCTGGAAGGATCCGATCACCTTGTTTATTCGCAGTGCCCAGGAAGGCCCCAAAACGCAGCGGGTGGAAAACAATGCGGTTTCGGCCATCCTCCATATGTCCAGCGTTCAGCGCCTTTTTTCCCCCGATAACACCGGCAGCAAACTCTCCGTCCCGGAATCTGTAAACCCGGCCATCAGCCGCTCCGCCGTCAGCATCCTGGCCGAGGCCAACCGGCTCTTTCCAACCAATCAGGAAATTCTTTCCATCTACGGCGTCGGCCTGGCGGCCACCGGTGAACCGGAACAAGCCCTGCCCTTTCTCCAAAAGGCGGCGCAAGCGCAGCCGCAACTCCTGGATCACTGGCTGAACCTGGCCCGGGCGGCCCTGGATGCGAACCATCCGGAGTTGGCCCGATCAGCGCTGGAACAGGCTGCGGGCTTGGCCCGGACCAACCCGGCCGTGTTGCAGCTCCAGTTCAAACTTTATTGGCAGACCGGAAATTATTCGGCGGCCCGCGAAACCATGTTGCAATTGAACCAGATCGCCCCCGACCCCGGAAACGCCTACTGGCTGTCCGAGGTGGAAAACAAATTGAGAGCAGGCACCCCACCGGCCACCAACAACCCGACCGGTCCGGGTGCCCCATGACCAGCCGTTCCCTTTTTTGAAAGGACTCGCCCGCAACCGCAAATAAAAACGGCGACCCGTTGCCGGATCGCCGTTTTGAAGCATCCAACCGGGATTAAACCCCTTTGCTGATGATCAGCTTGACGAGGTCACCGACGCGGCAACTGTAGCCCCATTCGTTGTCGTACCAACTGATCAGCTTGAAGAATTTCTTGTTTAATTCAATGCCCGAACCTGCATCGAAGATCGACGAAAGCTGGCAATGAATGAAATCCGAGCTGACCACCTCGTCGTCGGTGTAACCGAGAATACCCTTGAGATAGGTTTCGCTGGCCTTTTTCATCGCCGCGCTGATTTCAGCGTAGCTCGTTTCCTTCACGGTTTTCACCGTGAGGTCCACCACCGAGACGGTCGGGGTCGGCACGCGGAACGCCATGCCGGTGAGCTTGCCCTTCACTTCCGGGCAGACGAGCGCCACGGCTTTTGCAGCCCCGGTGGTTGACGGAATCAAATTGAGGGCCGCGCTGCGGCCGCCCTTCCAGTCCTTCTTGCTGGGACCGTCCACGGTCTTCTGGGTGGCGGTGTAGCTGTGCACCGTCGTCATCAGGCCTTCGTCAATGCCGAAACCTTCCTTGAGCAACACGTGAACAATCGGCGCCAGGCAGTTCGTCGTGCACGAGGCATTGGAAACAATGTGGTTCTTGGCCGGATCATATTTGCCCTCATTCACGCCCATGACGACCGTGAGACAATCACCCTTGGCCGGGGCGGAAATGATGACCTTTTTGGCGCCGGCAGTGATGTGGCCCTGGGCCTTTTCCACGTCGGTAAACAGGCCGGTGGATTCAATCACCAGATCAACGCCCAGCGCCTTCCACGGAAGTTCCGCGGGCGATTTGGCGCTGACCACCTTGATGTCCTTGCCATTGACAATGAGGATGTCGTCCTCGGGCTTGTCAGCGGCGGACTTCTTCGAGCCAACCTCGCCCTTGAACCGGCCCTGAATGGAATCATATTTGAGCAGATACGCGAGGTTGTCCGCCGGCACGATGTCGCCGACGGCCACCACTTCGATATCCTTGCCCACCAAGCCTTGTTCAACCAGCGCCCGGAACACCAGGCGTCCAATGCGGCCGAACCCGTTAATTGCAACTTTGACTGCCATATTTTTTATCCGTTTCTAAATAATAAATAATAAAGTTTAGCCAGACCGAACCCGCAGTTTATCGGCAACCTCGCCAGCGTCAATGCAGAATTCAGGAACGGAATTGGCAAATCCAAGCCCATTTTTTGCCCGCCGGGGAGAAAAACAACCGTCTCACGTCAGGGGAATCCTTACCAGTAATTGCCCGCTTTCATTTTTATCCACCTGAAACACTGGCAGGTCGCGCCGCGCCGGCCCTTTTATCACCCGGCCCCGGGGATCGAACGTAGACCCGTGACACGGACACAAGAATGAATGATCGGGTTCCGCCGCCAGCTTGCATTTCCGATGGGTACAAATGGCGGAAACGGCAAACACTGTCTCACCCTGGCGGACCACGAAGAATCCCTGGTTGCGGAAACGGCCGTACACACCGTCGGCCGCATAATCGCCAGCCGCTCCTGCATTCACCACCCGTTCTTTGGTAACGGTGGAAACACCATTGTCCGTTACCGTTTTGCAGCCGGCAGCCGCTGCAGTGGTCAGCAACAAAAATTGTCGGCGATTGATGATCATGAATTCAATACTCGAACACCAGGCTCGTAACGATGCCCCAGTGAACGTCCGCGCGGGCATTGTTGTCAACGGGGAAGACAATTCCAAGTCCCAGCCGCGGCTGCAGCGAGCCGACCGTTTTGAGGTTGATGCGGAAGCCGGCGTTGCCGACAAGGCTGGTCCGGCCGGAATCACCCTGGTTCATCGGGGTGTTCCCCACCAGTTCAAACATGGGAATGAACTGTTCCACGCCGGGCAGCGGCAGTTCCCGGTGTTGAATCGTGTAACCGAAAACAAAACCGGATTCAAAGGTCTGCCGGCCGCCTTCCTCGCCGCCGCCGAAAAGCGTGGCATAACCAAACAGGGATTGGAGCGTGAAATGTTTGCCGAGCCGCAGATCGTTGAAAATTTTGGGGACCAACTCGGTGTTCTGGCTGACGTCCGAATTGACCGGGATGCCGACTTCGACGGCGGCGCCCAGGGTGGTGTCAAACCATTCGTTGGCGGAAACAAATTGATAAAACGGATAACGCGCGCCCAGATCAATGTTGCCAATGCCTTGTTGGATGCCTTGACCGGCGGCGGCGGCGCGCTCGTAAGGCACCTCCAATTCCACCGTCAACAGGTCGAAACTTTTTTCCAGTTCCACCTTGGCCTCATCGTCTTGTTGCGCATTCGCTTCCGTGTGCAGCCAATCCAGCCGGACTTCGTCGTCCACGTCCGATTCATCCACCAGCATCGGCTCGGGAAAAAATCCCTGGCCGTACGAACTGCGGTGATCCAGCCCGTCCAAGAATCCATGGCGCGTTTCCGGTGCGACGGATGCAGCAGTCGCAGTCGTCGGCAGCGCCTGTGGCTCTTCCGCGCCTGCGGCCGTTTGAATAAAGATGGCTGGCGCCAATATTCCCAAAACCCGGGCAAACATCTTCATTTGTATTTTCATGGTGACAAAATAACGAATGCCGGAAATTCCGCTTCCGGCCGGTTGCTATTTTCTGTCGGTGTCTTGCGCCGGCCATTTATTGTGTTATTGGCGACAAGATATTGCCAGCGATAAGAAAACGGGCAGACTGTGGTCCATGTCTGCGATTCCCAGACGGCTGGCCGGGGCGGACCGGCAAACCGCGGAAATAGAACCGTCCCTGACATCTTCAAACGCCGGCCGGTTCACTGATTTTCCGCAGCCACAAAGAAGACATTCCCATGGAGTTTTGACATAAACCAATCACTGGTTTGCAAACTTTTGAACTCATTGTTAATCTCGGCCCATGCCAGCCGGGTTGCCGGGCAACAGACGCACATGAATATCCGAGATGTCATCCAGACCATCAATCAGATGCAGGCCGACGGCGTGATTGAACGCTACGCCGTGGGCGGCGCGGTGGGCGCGACTTTTTATCTGGAGCCGGTGGCCACGCTGGATGTGGACATCTTTGTCTCGTTCAAACCGGAGGCCGGCAGCGTCATCGTCAGCCCGCAACGCATTTATGATTACCTGACCGCGCGCGGCGGCACGGTTCAGGGCGAATACATCGTCATTTCCGGCTGGCCGGTACAATTTCTTCCTCCCGCCAGCCCGTTGGGTGAAGAGGCGCTCGCCCAGGCGGTGGAAAAGGAGGTGGCCGGGACATCCGTCCGCGTTTTCACCGCCGAACATCTCGCCGCCATTGCGCTCCAGACCGGACGTGCCAAGGACAAAGCCCGGCTGCTCCAGTTCATCGAAGCCGGCGTGTTGGATCCGGCCCGTTTTCAAGCCGTCCTGGCGCGGCACGGATTGACTGCGGCGTGGCGGCGTTTCGAGCAACAATTTCTTCACGATCAGCCATGACCTTTGATCCGGCAAAAATTCTGGAGAGCAAACGCGCCCTGCGCCGCGACCTCGCTGCGCGGCCTATTGCGGAAAAGCTGGCCCTGCTCGACGTCCTGCGCGCACGGGAACTCGCAATCCGGTCGGTCGGTCAGTCTGCGGTGGCGGAATCCACCGGCATCCTCCATGAAGTACCCGCGCCCTATCACCCCGGCGGGAAGCAGACATTGTAAGTGTGAAACGCAAATTGGCTTGGACCGTCTTTGTCCAACTGGTTGGATAAACTTGTTGAGAGTTGAGGGTTGAAAGTTGAGAGCAAAAAGAGAAAACCGAATGAAACAGCCGCGAAAAATTTACGCACCGGTCACGGATTTTGAACGGGCCACCAGTTTTTGTCCGCTGTATCTGGCTTGGCGCATCGTGGATGAGGCGCGCGATTATTTCCGGACAAGCTGGGGGCCCTCACCTGTCCCGCGCTGGCGGGACATGCTCTCCCATCCGATAGGCGAGGAATTAGCGTCCAAACTCGCCCGCCGCGCCGAGGCCGTGTTTGCCCATCAACATTTCTGGGCACGTAAAGCTTCGCCACGTGCCGGGGCGCAAAAACAATTTGAGTACCGGCGTCAGCGCGAATTCATCCTGATGAGCATGAGACATTGGCTGGCCGGTATCTTGGCCCGGGAACGACCTGCCCTGTTCCGCGCTCTGCCGGAAAGCTTTAAGGTTGGCCTGGAATTGCCGGAGAAATCTCCCGGCGGCGCGGCAGCACCGCCCTACGACAAACACAAAATGGTAGGCACGCCGCGCTGCGGCGTCCGGACATCGCAGCGCGATGTCCCTACCAAACCCCATTTCGTCCACGGCTGCGAATTGATCGCCGTTTGATTCGCGGCCGCCTCAGTGGTTCTGTGCCGCCAGAAATCGTTCGGCGTCAATGGCTGCCGCACAACCCGCGCCCGCCGCGGTGATGGCCTGGCGATAAACGTGATCGGCGCAGTCGCCCGCCACAAACACGCCCGGTACATTCGTCATCGTGCCATTTTTGGGAATAATGTAGCCGTTATCACCCGTTTCGATCTGGCCCTTGAAGATTTCCGTGTTGGGTCCGTGCCCGATGGCGACGAAAACGCCCGCACATTCTAAAATGGATTCCATGCCGGTCTTGAGATTCTTCAATTTCACCGCGGTTACCTTGTCCTGCTTCACGTCGAGAACCTCCGTGACGGCGGAATCCCAGATGGGCTTGATTTTCGGGTTCGACAGCGTGCGTTCCGCCATGATCTTCGACGCGCGCAACGTGTCGCGCCGGTGCACGAGATGGATGACTGATCCGAACCGCGTCAGGTACATCGCCTCTTCGCAGGCGGAGTCGCCGCCGCCGACCACGACAAGCGCCTGGTTGCGGAAAACCGGCAGCGCGCCGTCACACGTCGCGCAATACGTCACGCCCTTGGTTTCCAGCAAATCTTCACCCGGGACGCCGAGATGCTTGTGGCTGGCGCCGGTGGCGATGATGACGGTTTCCGTCTCCATTTTTTCGCCGTCCACCGTGAGCGCGATGGGCCGTTTGGAAAAATCGGCCTTTTCCACCAGGCCAAAACTGGTGCGGGCGCCGAAGCGTTCAGCCTGTTTCTGCATCCGGGTCATGAGTTCGTAGCCGTCCACGCCTTCGGGGAAGCCGGGAAAATTTTCCACGATGCTGGTGGTGGTGAGCAGGCCGCCGGGTTGCTTGCCGGTGAGCACGAGGGGCGACAGGTTGGCGCGCGCCGTGTAAAGCGCCGCCGTCCAGCCCGCACAACCCGAACCGATGATCACAACTTTTTCCATAGGCGCGCGAAAGATAGTTCAGCCGTATGTGAGATGCAAGTTTGCCGGCCACACTTTTGCCGCGGCGCCCGTGTCAATGAAGTGTCCCAAGATGGTCCATCCCATCCGGAACGTTCTTTGCATTTTGTTATTTCAGCGCACAACCCGTTGACGATGCGCAATTTTCCGCCGGTGAATTTATGGACACTCCGGAGGAGGAATTAATTTTTCAACTCGCCGCCGGCCGGCTCGCGCCACGGAAAAATTTATCAGGCGAATTCTAACGGTGAGTTATCGGCCAGCGTTCCGGCTTGGGACAGATTCAAATGAACTTGTGCCAACGGCACTCCCGGGCATTACAGCGGTTCGCGGCCGCCGAAGCCGGTGTCGAGGTCGTGCCAGAATTCCACGTCGTCCTCGTCCTGTTCCCAGCAGAGAAACACTTCCTTGCCGCCAATGATGGCGGGAAAATCAATCAGGCCGCGTTCCAGATCCTTGATGAAAATCTCCCGGCGTTGAAACTCGGCGAGAACCTCCTGCATGTCCGCCAGCGCACGAATCCAGTTGTTCACCGTATTGCCGCCAATGTCGTGCCCCTGCTCCGCCAGGCCGCTCAAGCGCTTGTCGTAACGCTCCAGATCCTTTCGCAGCCGGTTGAGCAACTCCAGCCACTTGCGAATCTTGGGCAGCAACGCGCGGGCTTCGTCGCGCGTGTAATGCTTGTCAAAACGATGTTCCATGATTCAAGGCTGGCCGGGTGTCCGGCGAAAAAAGACCGCTCGCGGCGGCGCGGTAAACCACCGCACGCGAACGGATGAGCCACAATGCGCAGGGCGGAATTACTTCTGCCAGGTGCGCTTCTTGTGACGATTCAAGCGCAGCTTCTTGCGCCTTTTGTGCTTGTTGATTTTTGCCTTGCGGCGTTTTTTTAGTGAACCCATAGGATTGATGTCGCGGCTAATATACTACTTTGTTCAACGGATATTCAATAATTCCTTCCGCCCCGGCGGCCTTCAGTTGCGGAATCAGTTCGCGCACGACGTGCTCGTCAATGATCGTCTCCACCGCCACCCAGCCCTTCAGGCTCAGATTGGCAATGGTCGGGTTGCGCAAGGCTGGCAGATTCTTGAGCAGGCTTTTGACGTTCTTCTCGGCGATGTTCATCTTCAACCCGACTTTCGATTCGGCATCCAGCGCGCCCTTCAACAGCATTGAAAGCGTCTCGATCTTTTTGCGTTTCCAGGCGTCCTTCCACGCGGTGCGGTTGGCGATGAGCCGCGGCGTGGAACTGAGCAACTCATCCACGATGCGCAGCTTGTTGGCGCGCAAGGAGGAGCCGGTCTCGGTGACCTCCACAATCGCGTCCACCAGTTCGTGCGCCTTCACCTCGGTCGCTCCCCAGGAAAATTCCACCTCCGCGTTCACGCCGTTTTTTTTCAGGTATTTCCGCGTCAGGTTGACCACCTCGGTGGCGATGCGCTTGCCTTCCAGATCCTTCACCGATTTCACCGGCGAATTCTCCGGCACGCACAACACCCAACGGGCCGGACGGCGCGACACCTTGCTGAATAAGAATTCCCCCACCTCATGCACCTTCGAGCCGTTCTCGATGATCCAGTCGTGGCCCGTGATGCCGCAATCCAGATAGCCGTGCTCCACGTACCGGCTGATTTCCTGGGCGCGGATCAGCCGGATTTCCAGCTCGTCGTCATCCACGTACGGCACGTAGGAACGGCTGCTCACCTGGATGTTGTAACCGGCCTTGGCCATCTTTTCGATGGTGGCGTCCTGCAAACTGCCCTTCGGCAGACCAAATCTTAATTTCTTGTTCATTAATCTTTTTTGGCAGGGCTGACCGGCTGGTCAGCCGGACGCGCAGCCGCGCGCTCCTGCCAATATTGCTTTCTGTAACTCTGTTTCGTACGTGGACGTGAAATCCCGTTTCAACGATGATTGCACGCGCGTAGCCCGGTTAATCTGCCAACTCCGCCGCAAAAACACCACCTTCTTCTTTCCCGGAACGGCAGGTGGGTCAGTACGGGCACAAATGACACTGCCATATTTTCTCCCTCTCCTCCCCCGAGGGAAGAGAGGGTTGGGGTGAGGAGGTCAATTGCTTCCAAATTCAAATCCCCTCTCCCCGGCCAGCGGGGCGAGGGAGTTGATGATTTTGCCAACTGCAACTCTGTGCTGCTATTTCACGCTTTGAATGGCCCACTCGCCATCCACTTTCACCAGCACGAAGGCATACAATCCCGATACCGCCTCGCCACCGTTCCAGGTGCCGATGGCTTCGGACACATCATTGGTTGGGTCCACGGCTTTCGCGCTCAGCATCAGGCCCGGTTTGCCCGTGTCCCTGTCAATCGGCGCCTGGTTCGGACTGCGTAGCGCCCGGTCGCCCGGCTTGAAGGCTGGAACCTGATGCGGAAATTGTTTAATGAGCGCCTCCACCCTGTCATCGCTGCTCTCAATGAAAATCGCCGTGTAATCATTGCTTTCCCAGGGATGTTTTTCCAACAAGTAGCCGTAAACCGCCAGCTCAATCTTGAAATCGTCACTCACCTCCGGTTTTTGGCTGTCGCCGGCAACGACCGCCTTGGGCGCCTCGACCGGTTTGGGCGAAGCGCACCCGGCCAGCAGACAGATATATACCGCGGCAATGATGGAAATATTTTTCATTCTTTACCGCGGATGGAAACAAATAAACCCGGATCGGTCCAAGGTGGTTTGCACCACAGCCACAAATTTTGGACTGCGGCGGGAAGCGAAGCGCCACGACACTTTGAGAAGCCACCCGCCGCACGGAAAGCGGCGGCGCCTCGGCAGGCTGCCACCGCTGTCCATATCGTTGGCACTATCCGGTTGTTCTGATCCGTGTTCATCCGTACAACTATCTGGGAAAGTTTTGTTTTCCGGCGTAAACTTTTGCCGCGAAGGAACACAAAGAGCGCAAAGAAAAGATTTTCCCTCTCTGCGTTCTCGGCGTTCTTTTGCGGCCATCATCTTTGGTTGCAGCGTCAGCCTCGCCAAGTTCATCCGTCTTTAAATTTGCTTTTTAATAATCACCCTCCGCCCCGCCACCGAAACCTCCCCGCGCGCAATCGCCGCCACACATTTCGGATATAACTCGTGTTCCGCCGCGTGGATGCGTTGATGCAACGTCTCCGGCGTGTCGTGGTCGAGCACCGGCACGGTCTGCTGGCCAATGATCGCCCCGGAATCCACGCCCGCATCCACAAAATGCACCGTGCACCCCGTCACCTTTACGCCGTGGTCAAGCGCCTGCTTCCAGGCCTCGAGACCGGGAAACGACGGTAACAATGACGGATGGACGTTCACCATCCGGCCCTCGAACGCGCGCAAAAAATCGCCCTTCAGCACCCGCATGAAACCCGCCAACACAATCAAATCCACCTTCGCCACCTGCAACGCGGCCACAAACGCCCGCTCGGCGTCCTCTTCCAGTTTGGTGCGGAATTTTCCCGGCGGGATGAAGCGGGCCGGAATCTTCCGGTCACGGGCGTGCGACAAAATCCCCGCGCTCTCGACATCGCTCAGGACAATGGCCGCTTCCGCTGGAATTTTGCCCGCCGCGATGGCGTCGGCAATCGCGGCAAAGTTCGACCCTTTGCCCGAGCCGAGCACACCAAGGCGGAATGGATTGTTCACTGCGCTTTGAATAACAGAGTGACCTGCCAAAACAAGTTGAAAGGTGGCAAGAAAATCTCGCCCTCATCCTGACCTTCTCCCCCGGTGAGCAGGGACAGCCTGTGTCAGAATCGCGAAATTGCAAGGAATGCCCGATTCGCCCACCGACGGACAACAATTCCCTCTCTCCTTGGAGGAGAGGGCCAGGGCGGTCGTTTGGGCTTGATGTCCAAACCATTTGGCGGCGGACCGCGGCTGTCCCAGCCGCAGCACGTTCGACCATGCAAAATTCTCGGGCATTTCGTGTGTTCATTTGGCAACCCTGGCTGCTGCGGGTGGGACACCCGCGGTCCGGCCCTTTGGGCAACACGCCAGTTTGATTTGACCTTTTACCTAAAATTACCAGGGTGAGGCGGCGCTTTTTCAATCGCCCCCGCCCTGCCCCGCCGGATCATTGACCACACCCATGAACAAAATGGACTGGGTCTCGTTGTCGCCAATCACAAAGAAAAATGGCCGGTCCACAATCATCTCGAAAGGTTTTATCGGTTTCATGATGGCCATGCTTTTCATTGTCACCGTCGTCACTGCCGCCGCTTCGGTCCCCTCCTCGTTCACCTCCACAAAACTTTTCTGTTTCACCTTGCTCACAAACAGCGGCTCGCCCGCCATGGCGGAAAAATCGGCGTCTTCAAAGGCGTGCCTCATGCCCAGTGCCCGCAATGGATCATTGAGGACCACATCGTAATCCACCTTGAAGCGGGGTAATGCCAGGCTCCCTTCTTGATCGCGAAAGCCCGGGATAATTTTGTCCCGCCAAAGGCTGTCGTCCATGCCGGCCAGAAGTTTCCCGGGACTGGAGTTCGTGTTCGGCAAAAAGAGATACAGCTGCAACCGCCTGCCCGCATACGGCAGCCGCACCGCCTGAAAATCATCGCCTTCCTGATAATTGAAATGTCCCCGTTGCCACATTGTCGGCACCGGTTTCTCCATGCCACCGGACAAATGAAAGGCCCGCGGTTTGGTGGCGCCCTTGTCAAATGGCCGGTCCCATTTGCCCTTGAAATATATCGCGTTGGCCAGGATCACCCGCGTCAAGGGATCGAACGGCCATTGGACGACGTTCCTGATTTTTCCCTGGGTGCGGTTGGCCGCCCAGTCGTTGATGGTTTGCGCTGACTCTGGCTTTTTGAAGTCCACGGAAGCCAGCTCGGCTTGAAAGTACCGGCTGTCGGTGGCCACGAATCCGGGCTTCAGCTGGATTCCCTCCTGAAACCAGATCGCATTGGCCAGCCGCAAAATCACATTGGTCTGCGAATTCAGCAACTGGTTCAGGTCCCTGGCCGCCGGGTTCAAGGCATCCGGCGGCAGGCTGGTCGTTTTCAAAACGCGCTGCATCTCCGCCTGGGTATCGCCGGCCGCGCCATTGGCGACCATTTGCAGCACGCTCGAAACGCTGAACGGTGAAATGAAAACGTTGGCGTCCGGTTGTCCGCCCGCGATCTGTTTCAGCAAATCAAACGCAAAACCCGTATTGGCCGCCGCCAGCCTGGACGGGTCCGCCGCCGGGTCCGCCAGCACCGTCAAACCAGCAACCCAAACCAGGAGAGCACCCAATACGGCCTTTTTGATCATGGCGACTTGAATAACAGAGTGAACCCGCAAAACAAGCGGAAAGGCGCGCCCAAACACGCTTTGATTGGCAGGGACATCGCGCTGCGATGTCTTCGCCCGCCAAGCCGCGGGCGGAACCGGGCGCCGCTGAACCCGGCGCGGACGCATCTCCCCAGCCCTGCGTGCCCCAGATTTTTGATGACACTTCGTCCCGTCGTGTGAACAATGCCAGCAGAACACATGACCGTCACGCTGTTCATTCCTTGCTTTGTGGACGCGCTGTTTCCGCGCGCGGGCATCAGCATGGTGCAAATCCTCGAACGCCTCGGTCATCAGGTCGTCTGCCCGAAGCCGCTCGTCTGCTGCGGCCAGCCCGCCTTCAACTCCGGCTATTGGGATCAAGCCCGCCCCATCGCCGCCCGGACCTTGGAACTCCTCAAGGATGCCGAGGCCATCGTCATCGGCTCCGGTTCCTGCGGCGCCATGGTCAAAAAGTTTTACCCGGAACTGTTCGTCGGCACGCGCCACGCGGAACTCGCCGGACGCATCGCCTCGCGCACCTGGGAATTTTCCGATTTCCTTGTCAACAAGCTCGAGGTGACCGACCTCAGCGCGCGTTTCCCGGCCAAGGTGACTTTCCACGATGGCTGTCAGGGCCTGCGCGAACTCGGCCTCAAGACCGCGCCGCGGGCATTACTGGCCGAGGTCCGCGATCTGGAACTCATCGAAATGTCCGAGGCCGAGACCTGCTGCGGCTTCGGCGGCACGTTTGCGACCAAATTCCCGATGATTTCCACCGCCATGGCCGGGGCCAAATGCGACTCGGCCATCGAGACCGGCGCCGAATACATCGTCTCGAACGATTCAAGCTGCCTGATGCAAATCCAGGGACTGCTTTCCCGGCAGGGCAGGAAAATCAAAACCCTCCACCTCGCCGAGGTGCTCGTCCAACAATGAACAATTTGGAACCACAGACCCCGCATTGCGCAACTGCGTTTGCTCCCTCTCCGCCAACAGAGTTGGGGGAGAGGGTCGGGGTGGCGCTTCAGGCTCAAATCCCCCCACTCTGCCCCTCTCCCCGTTTTGACGGGGTGAGGGAAAAGGTGTTTTCCCATTCTGGATTTATCCTTGTCCATCTGCGCCTGGCGGCGTGGCTGCCAGCCGGCTTTACGCCGTGTCCATCCGCGGTTGAAAACTTTTTAGCATGACCGGTTACGCCTCAAAATATTTGCGGGACGCCCGGCGCGCCACGGCCGACCTGCGTCAACGCCAGACCCTCCGCAACGCCCTGCAACAGCACGAAGTGGCCCGCGACCAGCGACAGGCGGCATTCCGGGACTGGCAGACGGCGCGTCAGGCCGCCGCCGAAACCAAATGGGAGGCCATCAATTCCCTGCCCCAGCATCTCGCCGCGTTTGCCGATAAACTCGCCGTGCGGGGAACCAAGGTTCATTGGGCCAGCACCGACAAACAGGCGTGTGACATCATCGTCGGCATCGTGCAGGCCCGGGGCGCGCGCGCCATCGTCAAGTCCAAGACCATGACCGCCGAGGAAATCCATTTGAACGAGGCCCTGGAACACGTCGGGTATGAAGTGGTGGAAACCGACCTCGGCGAATTCATCGCCCAGCTCCGCCACGAACGGCCCTCCCACTTCGTGTTTCCCTCCCTGCACCTGACCCGCGCGGAAATCAAGGATCTGTTCCAGCACGCCCTCGGCGAGGCGCCCTCGGATGATCCGCAGGAACTCGCGGGGGTGGCCCGGCACGCGCTCCGGAAAAAATACCTCGCCGCCGACGTCGGCCTTACCGGCGCAAACTTTGCCATCGCCGAGACCGGCATGATTTCCATCACCGAAAACGAGGGCAACGCCCGGCTCACTGCCGCCCTGCCAAAAACGATGATCACCCTGGTTGGCATCGAGAAAATCCTGCCGCGGATGGCCGACCTCGCGTTGTTCCTGCCGATGCTCGCCACCGCCGGCGCCGGCCAGCTGATGACGGCGTACAACACGCTTTACGGCGGCCCCCGCCAGTTTGGCGAATGCGACGGCCCGGAGGAGTTTCACGTCGTGTTGCTGGACAATCATCGCTCCCGGCTGCTGGCTGACGTCCAGCAGCGTGACGCGCTCCACTGCATCCGTTGCGGCGCGTGCCTGAACGTCTGCCCGGTTTTCCGCAACGTCGGCGGCCATGCCTACAACACCACCTATGCCGGCCCCATCGGCTCCGTCATCACGCCGCACCTGCGCGGCTTGGAGGATTGGAAACATCTCTCCGCCGCTTCCTCGCTCTGCGGCGCCTGCACCGATGCGTGCCCGGTCAAAATCGACCTGCACCATCACCTGCTCCATAACCGCCGCAACGCCGTCAAAAAGAAACCTTCCGGCCGCGAACAATTCGCCTACGACCTGTTCACCTCCTTCGTAAACCATCCGGCCGTGTGGTCGTTCGGAAAAAAAATCGGCCGCCTGCTCCAGCCCTTCCACAAACTCATCCGGGGCGGCCCCCTCGACCCGCTGCGGGCGTGGACCAAAACCCGCGACCTGCCCCCGCTGGCCGGACAATCCTTCAAGGATTGGTGGCGGAAACGAAGATGAGCAAATACCACAGGCGAACATTGAACACTCAACTCTCAACGCCCCGCGCCCACACCGACGTTCGACTGGCAAAGAGCTTGTCTGAAAAAGTGGCGGCGGGCCTCCCGGCCTGCCGTGGAGGGCGGCATCCTGCCGCCCGGAAGAATCGCCGCCATGACGCCGCTGCCCGGGATTTTAAAGGCGCTAATGATTGCGGACGGTTTTTTCCGCCGGCTGGAAGCCCGGCTCCACGTCAGCCAGGATGGCTGATGCTACATTTTCAGACAGGCTCTAAGACATTCGACGTTGAATGTCCGCTCGCGATCCACTCGCGATCCACTCGCGATTTATCGGAGTTTATCGGAGTTTATCGGAGTTTATCGGAGTTGGATGTTAAATGTTCAGCGTTTTTTCCTAAATCCCGGGAAAGGGATGATTTCATCGCTCGGTGGGGCGATCATCCTCGCGAGCCGGCTCATCAGCAGCCTCGCCCCACGCATCGATTTCGTGGGCGGGTTTGGAAACCCAATTCCGCAGTTTCTCCCATCCGCATCCTGTCATGAGCGAACGCGATAACATCCTGGGCCGCATCCGCGAGGCGCTGAAAGTCCGGGCTCCCCTGCCCGGCGCGCGCGACGGAGTCGAGCCGTTGCCGGAACCAGCAATGTCCGGCGTGCGCCAGTGGTTGCCCCCTGTCGGCGGCAATTTCAAGGAATGGGTCGCGTTGTTCCACCAGAACGCCACGGATTTAAAAGCCGATTTTCTCCTGGTCAGCTCCAGCGACGAAATGCGCGCGGCGCTCGTCCAGTTGCGTGACGCGGAAGGCTGGAAATCCGCCGCCTGCCACACCGGCCTGTTGCCGGACGCCATCTGCCCGGCACTGGGCCTGCGGATGGTGCATACGGACAAACATTTCGACATCCATGCGCTCGAAACCTGCGATGTGGGCATCACCGAGTGCGATGCGCTTATCGCGCAAACCGGCAGCGTGGTGGTCTCCAGCCGGCGCGCCGGCGGACGCGCCTTGTCCATCCTGCCGCCCCATCACGTCGTGCTCGCCCGGCGCGACCAGCTTGTGCCCGACCTGCCTGCCGCCTTCGAATTGTTGCAACGCGAATACGGGGACAATTATCCCAGCATGATTTCATTCATCACCGGACCGAGCCGCACCCGCGACATCGAGCAGGTTCTCGTCCTTGGCGCGCAAGGCCCCAGGAAGCTGACCATCTTGTGCGTTTGAAATGACGTTTGCCCTTTTGGGCCGGGCAAGATGAAGGTCGTCGCTTTTGATCGTCTCAGCCTGGTATCACAATCGAAACCAGCCCGACAACACAACCCCGAAACCCGGACACCAGACTCCTTTGGCTGCCGCCATACCCATTCCTTGGTGGGGCGCGTCACTTCCGCCGTCGCACTGCTATGGCGGGACAGGCCGTGCGCGCTGCCCTGATCGCAGCCACGGAAGGCGAACCCGCTCCACCAAAATCCCGTTGCAGCCGAT
>CAZKTW010000030.1:0-22459 GCA_964555775.1 uncultured Bifidobacteriaceae bacterium
CCATTGCCGCGCTGAACGGCGCGCAATTGGATGGCCGCGCCCTGACGGTCAACATTGCCCGCCCGCGCGAAGAGCGTCCGGGTGGCGGCGGCGGCGGCAGCCGCGGTCCGCGTCGTGATTTTCGCGGCGGCGGTAGTGGCGGCGGTGGCGGCGGTGGTCGCGATCGCTACTGATCACATTTCAGTTTTCATGACGGGGCTTGGGTAAAACCGGGCTCCGTTTTTTATTGGTTCGGACGGGCGGGTTATCCGAGACCTCATTTCAGTTCATTCAGGGGCGCGACACGAACGGATTACCCTTGAGAAAGAACCGCAAATGCCGCCGGGCCCAGTGCCGGGCGTAATCCACTCCCACGCGCGGCCGTTTTACGATGGTGAACGATTCAGCTTTGGGCGGTGCAGCGATGAAGAAATTGTCGCTGAGCAGGTCGTGGGCGTTGAGGCGCCGGTCAATGTGCATGGCGCGGCAGAGCAGGCCGGGGCCGCAGGTCCGGCCAATGACATTTTTCACCGGTTCGAGGGCGCGCAACAACACGGCGGAGGCGTGACCTTCACGTTCCGTCACCACATTCATGCAATGGTGCATGCCATAGACGAAATAAACATAGGCATGGCCCGGTGGGCCGAACATGACCTTTGTCCGTTCCGTCAGTCCCCTGGCTGAATGCGCCGCGAGATCGTGCGGACCGAGGTAGGCTTCCACCTCGACAATCCGGCCGATGCGTTCGCTGCTGCGCGAGCCGTGGACCAGCCATTTGCCGAGCAGTTCCCGGGCAACCGTGATGGTGTCCCGGTCGTAAAAGGAGCGCGGCAACTTTCGCATGGCGATACTGTACCAGACGCAACGCAAAGAAAAATCTCGCGTGCACCGGGAAAAAAGGACAAAACTTCCCGCACGAACCTTTTGACGCAACAATCCCGCCCATGCTGGAAAATGTACAACCGGACCTGACGCTGGAGCAATTGCGCGCGCTGCCCATCTTCGAAGCGGATTTCAACACGCCGGAAGGCGCCATTCTGTGCCTCGAGGACGCCTGTCGCCGGCAGCACGTCGAATCCGCCTGCGCGTGCAAGAATTTCCTGATCGAGGGGATACTGATGCTGATGGAGGCGGACCCGGACCTGGCGCGCAACGAGGATCTCCGGAAGCGTAACGCCGTGCTTTTGGAACGGAAATATCGCCAGGAAATCGCCGAGGCGTGGCCGGACCTCAAGGGGGTGGAAACCTTTTTCATCGACCGTCAGCGTTACATCGGCGGGGTGGTGGCGGTGACGGAGCTTCGCCAGTTGCCGAACGGCTCGTTCAACAAACTCAATCTGCTCGTAGCGAATACCGTGAGCGGCTGGCGGGTGCTCAACGAGGTGGCGGACGAGGCGCTTAAAGATATTGTTTGACGGCAGCACCTGCCGGGCAATCGAATCTTTCGCTGCCTGAAGCCGGGCGCCATGGTGGTGAAGCCGCTGATACTCGCCCGGTGCCTTTGGGGCGGCGACGGTTATTCGCGATCCAGAGGCATCTCCTTGGCCTTCCTCACTGTTTCCCCTTCACCAGCGCTTCCACCACCTGCGAATCCGCCAGCGTCGAGATGTCGCCGATCTGGTCGGTCTGGTTCTCGGCAATCTTGCGCAAAATGCGGCGCATGATCTTGCCCGAGCGGGTCTTCGGGAGGCCGGGCGCAAATTGTATCTTGTCCGGCACGGCGATCGCTCCAATTTCCTTGCGCACGTGCGCCGCGAGTTCCTGCTTGAGTTCCTCGCTTTCGTGGATGCCGTCCTTGAGCGTGACAAAGGCGTAGAGCGCCTGGCCCTTGATGTCGTGCGGCATGGGCGCCACAGCGGCTTCGGCCACTTTCGGATGGCTCACCAGCGCGCTCTCGACTTCCGCCGTGCCGATGCGATGGCCGGACACATTCACCACGTCATCGACGCGCCCAAGCAGCCAGTAATCGCCGTCGGCATCCACGCGGCAGCCGTCACCAGTGAAATACATGTTCTTAAACGTGCAGAAATAGGTGTTCACGAAACGGTCATGATCGCCCCAGGTGGTGCGCATGATGCCGGGCCACGGTTTCTTGATGCACAACTTGCCGCCCTCATTTGGCGCGCACTCCGTGTTGTCGTCGCGCAACACCACCGGTTCCACGCCAAAAAACGGGCGGTTCGCGCTGCCGGGCTTCAACGTGTTGACGCCTGGCAGCGGCGTGATGAGATGTCCGCCAGTTTCCGTCTGCCACCAGGTGTCGCAAATCGGACAGCGGTTCAAGCCAACGTTCCGGTGATACCACATCCACGCCTCGGGATTGATGGGTTCGCCGACCGTACCAAGCACGCGCAGCGTACTGAGATCGTGTTTGGCCGGCCATTCATCGCCCATCCGGATGAGCGCGCGAATGGCTGTCGGCGCTGTGTAAAACGCGGTGACCTTGAATTTCTGGACAATTTTCCACAAACGTCCGGCGTCGGGAAACGTCGGGATGCCCTCGAACATCAAGCTGGTGGCGCCGTTGCAGAGCGGGCCATAGACAACGTAGCTGTGGCCGGTCACCCAGCCAATGTCGGCCGTGCAGAAATAGACATCATCATCATGGATGTCGAAAACATATTTGTGCGTCAGCGCCGTCCACAAAAGATAACCGGCGGTGCTGTGCACGACGCCCTTGGGTTTGCCGGTGGAACCCGAGGTGTACAGGATGAACAGGAAATCCTCGGCGTTCATCGGTTCGGCCGGACATTCCGGCGACGCCTTCAGAATCAGATCGTGATACCAGACATCGCGGCCGGCAACGATGTTACAAGGTTCACTGTTGCGCCGGACCACGACAACCTTTTCGATGCTCGGGGTTTTCTTCAGCGCCTCGTCGGCGATGCTTTTCAGCGGAATACCCTTGCCACCGCGCAACGAGATATTCGCGGTGATGAGCAGCTTGCAGGTGGAATCGTTGATGCGGTCGCTGAGCGAATCCGCGCTGAACCCGCCGAACACGACCGAATGAATCGCGCCGATGCGCGCGCAGGCGAGCAAGGCGACGGCGGCCTCGGGGATCATTGGCATGTACACGGCCACCCGGTCGCCTTTTTTGACGCCGAGCGATTTCAGCCCATTCGCAAACTTGCAGACTTCCGCGTGCAATTCCGCATAAGTGATGTGTTTGACGTCCTCCTCCGGCTCGCCCTGCCAGAGGAGAGCGACCTTGTTGCGCGTCGCGGTCTGGAGATGACGATCGAGACAGTTGACGGTGACATTGAGCTGACCGTCCTCGAACCAGGCATGCTGGATTTTGCGCGCGTCGGTGTCCCAGATGTATTTGCCGGCGACCGTTGGTTTTTTGAACCAGTCGAGGGTCGCAGCCTGTTCCAGCCAGAATTTATCCGGCTCGCGGAGGGAACGCTGGTAGAGGGCGGCAAACTGGGCGGCTTTGAGGTGCGCGCGCTTGAGGGCTTCGGGTGGCGGCGGAAACGTGCGGCCTTCCTGCTGCAATGAATCAGTGGAAATGGCTTTGTCTGGCATTGTCATGGTGCGTCTGCCGCGCGAGGCTGAAGGCCTCTTACGCGGAATGGCTTCCGCGCATTTGTGCAAAATTAATGCGTCGTGTCAATTACGCTGATGCCGGAGGGCGGGTTTCCGATTCCGGGCTCCGGGTGCTGAGATTCGGAATCCGATGTTTTGTCACCCACCAGACCCAAGCCCCAAAATCAGATCCATATTTATCACATGACCCGGTCCAGCAGCGGATTACCTTCGACAAAACGCTCAAAGTTTTGGAGAAAATGACACACCAGGGTTTTGGTCTCCTCAAAATGCCCGCCCGCCACGTGCGGGGTGATGAAACAATTGGGTTCCGCCCAAAGCGGGTGATTGTCCGGCAGAGGTTCCGGTTCGGTCACATCCAGCCAGGCTGCCCCGATACGCCCGGAACGCAGGGCCACCAGTAACGCATCCTGATCCACCGTCGAGCCCCGCCCAATGTTGTAGAACACAGCTCCCGGTTTGAGGGCCGAGAATCGGGCGTCATTGAAAAAATGGCGCGACTCGGAATTGTCCGGGAGAATGTTGACGATGTGATCGGCCTCATGGGCGAGCGTGTGGGCCAGCCGGTCCTCCGTGACGACCGGCACACCTTCATCGCCCCGTGCGTTTCGGCGATAGGCGATAATATTCATGTCGAAGGGGCGGAGCATTTCAACCAGCCGCCTGCCAATGGCGCCGTAACCCAGGATGAGAACGGTTTTTCCGCGCAGCGGAGCGCAGGACCCGCGCAGGGCACGCCAAACATCGGTGCCATTGGCGGTCCGGGTCCGGAGGGCCAACGGCAAATTTCTCGCCTGGGCCAGCAGGAAGCTCAGAACGTGGGTGGCACACGCTTCGTGGTAAACACTCGCGCTGTTGGACAACGGAATTTTGCGCCGGGCCATGAGGTCGCGGAACTCCGGGTTGTCATAACGGGCGATGCCCGACGAGCTGATGTGGATCCATTTCAGTTGTCCAGCCTCAGTAATCGCCTGAACATCGGGCTGACCAAACGCGACATCCGCCGCGGCGAATTGCGGCTCCCGTTCCGCCTGGGCCAAGACGGAGGCCGTGGCCGTTTTGGGAAAGACCAGTTGATGTCCGCGGATCCCCGCCCGCAGCATTTCCAGAACGTCCGGGGTCATGGCAAAATCCACAAAAATTCGCAGCGCATTCATCCCTGGCAAAACTCTCATTTATTCCGATGGCCGATGTTGAAGCCACCCTCCGGTCCGCATAAGGCAGAGCCCATTGTGCGGACCTCTGCGCATTGGGACAAAAGCGGGTTCAACTGTCAACTGCGCTGATACCCATTTGCGTTCACAGTGACTGAAACCTCACCCCGGCCCTCTCCCCTCCATCCGATGGAGCGGAGAGGGAGAATCATCGGCCGGTGGTTTTGAAAAACTACGACGATCATGGGGGTGCGTCGTAGGATGAAGCTGAACATCCGTTTGCCCTTCCCTCTCCCTCATCGGGGAGAGGGTCAGGGTGAAGGGTGAGCCCGCGCGGCTTGACGCCCTTGTTTTGTGCCTCTTGAATGGCAAGTCAGCATGATACCGGCGGGGGGAGTTGAAAAGCAGGAGTTCATTCTGACCTTCACATTCCTGCAATGAGAACAACGGGGGAATGCTTTTACCTTGCCTGCCGCGTGAGACGAAGTCTTTTACGCGGCCTTGGTGATCCGCAGCAGCAAGTCGTTCAATTCCCCTATGCGCGCCGGTTTGTTGACCACGACATCCACTCCCGGAGTGGTGTCTCCGGCATCCTTGGTCGCCGCACCCCAACCGGTCATCATGACGACGGGCGTGTGGGGCGACTCGGCCTTGATTGTCCGCGCCACCTGGCGGCCATCAACATCCGGCATGCCCAAATCGGTTACGACCACGTCGTATGGCTGGCCTTTCAACATGGCGATGCGGAACAATTCCATCCCGGCCTTTCCGCCGGAAGCAACCTTCACCTGATGCCCATAGTGCGTGAGGCAATCGGTCATGAATTCCAGAACCGTCTCGTCGTCATCAACGCAAAGGATCTGCAGGGAACGCTTCGGACCGGCATCAGCCACCTGGTCCCTGCCGGCTTCCAGGTTTAATTCCCGAACGGGAACCGCAAACTGAACGCTGGTATCGCGTCCGGGAGCGGCTTCGATCTCAATAACGCCGTCAGGGCGCAGAGCCGTGTTACAAGTGGAATCTCCATTCATGTCAAGGGTGGGTTGGTGGATTCAATCTCCGAATGGTTTTAAGGGGCGGTGGCGCCGCGATAAAAACGACTGGGATATTTTCCGGCGTTCGTATCGATCAGCGACAACGAACCATTGGCATCGGCAACATTCGTGCTGACGGCCGCCCAATGGACCATGTCCGTTGAGGCTTCGAGCACATAAACCTGGCCGGGCGTTCCCGTCAGGGTGGCAGTCACATTCCCGGCTCGCGGCGGGGCGATGCAAATCTTGCAGGCCACGGGCGGTGCCGGGTTGCTGACCACTTGAGTCAATCCATTGGTGCTGCGGCCAAAATTGCCGGCCGCGTCCGAATATTCCGCCGTGATGGTGAAACTGCCGGCACCGAGGGCCGCTCCGGACACGGTGACACTGCCTTGGCCGCCCGCCAGGCCAACCGGGTTGCCCAGATTCACACCATTGTTTTTGAATTGCACCGCGCCCGCCGGGATTGCGGTGCTGGGAGCCACCGGATTCACCGTTGCCGTGAAGGTGATGTTCTGGTTGGTGATGGCCGGGTTAAGACCGGAAACGATGCTGACCACGGTGCCCGCCGTCGTCACGGTCAGGGTGCCGTTCACAAAATTAAAGCTGTAATTGACCGCGCTGAGTGAGCCGAGGGCAGCGGCAACCGGATAAGGACCGCCCGATACCGTGCTGCCTGCGACCGCCGTGGTGGTCAGGCTGGGATTGCCAGTGACACCACTGGTCGCCAGGATTTCGTTGTTTACGAAGCCAGAAAAACCGGCCGTCAAGGTGGGGTTGGCCGCGCCATACGGGCGGGACAAATTATCCGCCGTCACCGTCAGCATGGCCTTGGTAATGTTGGCGGTCGTCGTGGCCGTTGTGGTGGCCGGCGAATAATTGCCCGCATCGGTGCCGGAGATGGCAATGCCGCTCACGCTCACGGTTTTGCCATTGCCTGCGTTTTGGTTCGCAAATGACGCCGTGGCATAACTCTCGGCGAAAACATCACCTGCCACCCGGTTATCCGATAATGTCACGGTGGCAACAGTCGTTCCGTCATAATTCTTGTTCACACCCGCGGCCGTCACCGTCAAGCTGCGCGGACTGATGCTGGCCGTGGCCGTCGGTTGCATCAGTTTGTAATTGGCCGCACTGGCCCCGGCAATCGTCAATCCGGAAACCGTCACCGGCTTGCCCACACCGGCATTCTTGTCGGCGAATACTCCGCTGGCTCCGCCGACACTCAAGGTCACCGTGTCCCCGGCGATGACCCCAACCAAGGCCGCACTGTTGGCAGTCAGGGTCGCGGCAGTCGCGGCGTCGTAAACCTTGCTGGCGGCGGTGATGCCCGAAACCGTCAGCGTGGCCGCCGTGATATTGGCCGAAGTTGAGGCCGTGGTGGCAGCCAACAGATAGTTGGCGGAATCGGTACCCGAGATGGCAACGCCCTTCACGTTTACCGGTTTGCCAGTACCCACGGTCTTATTGGTAAAAAATGCTGTCGCATAGCTCACGGCGAGGACATCGCCCGAAACGCGATTGTCTGAAAGCGTCACGGTCGCGTTGGTCTTTCCGTCGTACACCTTGTTCACGCCCATGGCCGTCACCGCCAGGCTGCGCGCCGTAATGCTGGCGGTGGTGGTGGGCTGCTTCAGTGTGTAATTGCCGGAACTGGTGCCGCCGATCGTTAATCCGGAAACCGTCACGACCTTGCCTTTGCCGACGTTCTTGTCGGCAAACGTACCCGTGGCGTTGCTGACGCCCAAGACCACCGTGTCCCCGGCGAGGACTCCAACCAAAGTCGCGCCGTTCGTCTTCAGGCTCGCGGTGGTCTTGGCGTCATAAATCTTGTTGGTGGCCGTGATGCCCGAAACTTTCAATGCGATCTGGTTGACCATCTCCGCCAGCGCGCTCGACGTACTGCCGGTGAAATTAGTGTTGCCGCCGTAAACCGCGGTGATTGAATGGACGGTGTTCGCGGCGGAAATCCTGTTGGTCTTGAAGGACGCCTTGCCCGATCCATTCAATGTTCCCGTGCCCAAGGTGGTGTTGCCATCTTTGAAAGTCACCGTTCCGGAAGGCGTCCCGATGGCGGGAGCGACGGGACTGACCGTGGCGGAAAAGGTCACGGATTGGCCATACACCACGGAGTTGGTTGACGTTGTGAGTGTGACCGTGGTCGCACCCTGGCTGACAGTAAACACGCTGCTGGTGGCGCCTTTAAGGCTGGTGGCGGTGGCCAGCAACGCGTTTCCGCTGCCGGCCTGAATGATGGACAAATTGGTAAAGGTCGCCTTGCCGCTGACGTCAGTATTCACCTTTGTGGTTCCCGTCAGGCCGGCACCCTTGTTCAACGCGAGGGAAATCGCTGTGCCACTTTGCGGCACATTGGTTCCGTTCTGGGCCTTGAGCTGCACCACCACGCTGGCCATCCTTGCTCCGACCGTCGTATTCACCGGCTGGGATGTAAACGAAAGCTGGTAGGCAGCCGTAGGGGCGGCCGAAACAGACATGGCCAGGCCACCGGCCGCCAGCAGGCTGCCAACCAAAAACCACGTCCAGGACTTTTTCATATTCTCTTTATTGGCTCCAAAATTTCGCATCGGATCCTCTTTCCAACTGCTTCGCTGAACTGTGCAACTTATTTAACACAAACATGCTAAAACGTAATGAATTAGGGACATATTGCAGGAATTGAGGGGTGAATTGCACCCAGCGAGGGACGAAAAAAAGAAGGCCAAAGGCCAATATCCAATAAGCTTCAGGCCAAAATCCGGAAAGGCGCGGAAGGGGTGTCCACCCGGCAATTTTGTTTTAGTCTTTGGCTTTTGCGGCAACCACCATCCGGTATCCGAGCAGGATGGCCAGCACCGCCGCAAACACCAGCGGCTGGCGTACGTCGGCCTTCACCTGCATGTAATAGTGAAGCACCCCCGCAACGGCCGCCACATAAGCGAGCCGATGCAGCGCCCGCCAGCGTTTGCCGCCCAGGCGTTTGATCATCCCATTGGTTGAGGTGATGGCCAGCGGCACCATGACCAGCAAACCGGTGATGCCCACCATCAGGTATTTACGTTTGACCATTTCCGACAACGTGCCGGAAAGGCTGAACGACCGGTCGAAACTGAAGAAGATCAGGAAGTGCAGGGACGCGTAGAAGAAGGCAAAAAGCCCGAGTGTGCGCCGGGAGAAAATGATCCAGTTCCAGCCGCTGATTTTTCGCAACGGCGTCACCAGCATGGTCAGCATCAAAAAAATCAGCGCCAGCATGCCGGTTGTGAGGATCGCAAAATTCACCGGGTTGGCCCCCAGCTGGTGGTGCCACGCGTCCCAACCCAGCACCGTCAACGGCACCAAGCCATTGACGACCAGGAGAAACCTGGCGAAGCGAACATCGTTCTCTTTCATGCCCTCAGAAATTTGCGCGCAAATCCATCCCGTTGTATAAACTGGCCACTTGCGCCGCGTACCCGTTGAACATCAGCGTAGGGCGCCGGCCGGATTCGCCGATGCGCTGTTCGGTGGCCTGGCTCCAGCGCGGATGATCCACCTGCGGATTCACATTCGCATAAAAGCCGTATTCGTTCGGGGCACACTCGCTCCACGTCGTGCGCGGTTGCGTCGCCTCCAGCTTGATTTTGACAATGGATTTTATGCCTTTGAAACCGTATTTCCAGGGGATGACCAGCCGGAGGGGAGCGCCATCCTGGGGCGGCAACGCGCGTCCATACAGCCCGCTGGCCAGCAGGGTCAAGGGGTGCATCGCTTCATCCATTCTCAGGCCCTCAACATAAGGCCATTTGAGCACGTCACTCCGCTGTCCCGGCATGCGCCGGGGATCCAGCAAGGTCTCGAAGGCGACAAACTTCGCATCGCCAAGCGGTTCGACCCGGTCGAGAAGTTTGGAAAGCGAAAATCCGGCCCAGGGAACCACCATGGACCATCCCTCGACACAACGCATGCGGTAGATCCGTTCTTCCGGCGGACTGATTTTCAGCAGATCGTCCAGATCAAAGACCCTCGGCTTGCTCACTAGACCTTCGACCGACACCTGCCAGCCGTTGGTTTCAAATCTGGCCGCCGCGGACGCCACCCCCTCCTTGTCCGTCGAGAATTCATAGAAATTATTGTAATGCGTGATGTCCCGGAGGGAGGTCTCCGTTTCAGCCACGCGAAAACCGGTGGCATCCGCCGCCGCCACCGCGGCGGGCGTTACCAGCCCCTGGATCAAGGGCGTATCCACCGTGCCGGTGGCCACCGGATTGAGCCGCCGATAGACCAGCCCCGTCGCCACGGCGCTGGCCGCCGCGATTCCGGTCCGTATAAAAGTCCGACGATTGAAGTAAACAGCCGGGTCGGTTATGTCCCCGGCGGATATTTTATTCGGCTCTTTCAATGGATCAACAATTAGTTATGCCACACAGGCAGATTAGCAAAATTTCATGAACAATCCATTAAATTGCGTTTCAAAACTTTGAATCCAAGATTTTCCGTCGTCCACCGGCTCGAAATGGGCCTCGAATCTTCAAGGAGCTTTTGGTCCGGGAACCGGGACGGAGCCATCGTTCAAATCCGGATCAAACCGGCGGGTGGGCCCGGCGGGCGGGGCGGTATTGGCCACGACCCAAAAACTGCCGGCCTGTTCCGGGGTGAGCTTGGTCGCGGGTTGAAAGTGCGGCCCGGTCATGTAATCGAACAATGACCGGCGCAATTGCAGCAATTCGGAATCGCCGGGTTCACCATTGAGATTGATGGCTGAAACCAGCAACCGGCCCGGACCGACGTTGCATTCAAAAATCACGCCCAGCCGCCAGTTCCGGTTCCAGTCGTCAACCGCTTCGACGATGGGGCGGAGCTGGGGCGGAGCGCCTCTGAGGTTGACCGCACGTACGTTGTTCGCCAGCCGCGTCCACTGCCAGTCGCAGTTGACATCGGTGGGAAATTCCGCCAGCGCCGGATGGTTGGTGTGGCAGACCAGGCCAAGCATGGCATCGAATCGCGGCGCGGGATTCTGGGGCGGGCGGACGGTCATCTGAATGTTCCAAAAGACGGGGACGTTTTTCAATGGCGGACACTTCACCGGATCAAGACTGGCGTTGTCCGGCAGGAACAGGACCTTGCCGCCGGCGGCAAGCCGGATCCGGGCTTCATCCCAGGACCGGGTCACAAGCACATCGGGCGGCACATTGGTGCTGACTTGCGCGGGATAAACCCAGAAGTTCCAGTCGTTTTCAACCGGGGTGTCGCGCAACCCCACGATCAGTTTGCAGGCGGCGGGCATTGCGAATTTTGACAAATTCACCGAGATCCTGCCCAGCGGGATGTTTTTGCCGACGGGAATGTTGCGGGCCGCCCACTGGCTGCCGGCAAGCGTCTCGCCCGCCGCGTTCACGATCTTCCAGTAAGGGACAGCGCCAGCCAGGGGCGCTTCGCCGAAGTGATAGATTTCCACGTCTGACTCGAGCGACTGATCAGTGGTAAAGGTCCGGCTGGTGAGCCGGGCGAGCGGGACAGTCTGACCGGCGAAGCGGCGGAATTCCCTGGCGGTCACATAGCTCTTGGGATGCCAGAATGCGTCCACGACCCCGATGAGGGCGGTGCCCTGGCCGAGATAATCGTGCAGGTCGAGCAATTGAAAACCAGAAAGGCCGGGCGTACGCATGTTGGCCTCGATTTCCTCCTTGTAGGCGGCAAGCTGAAATCGGCCGGAGGCCCAGGCAAAAATGTGGTCCTGGTCGAGCACGCCTTCCTGTTGGGCGATGTACTTGAAAATATCGTAGTTGCCCGGGCGCAGGTAGCCCGTGAATTCCTGGATCACATCAAAGTCCGGATAAGCACACCATTGGCCCACCTCGTGTCCGAGAACCGGGACATGGACGTTTTCGAGCGCGGCGCGGTAGTCGCGGCCGAACCAGCCGGTGATGTTGCGCAGCGGGTTCCGGTTCATGGACACCAGGGTGGCGTACTGCGCGCCACCAGTCACCTGTGATGGATCGGACCAGCCGGTGCCCGCGGAAAAGAGCCGGCGATTATCCTTTTGATGCCAGTCGGCGGCCCAATGCGGGGTCACGCGCGCGTAGTTTCTCGGTTCATTGCTGGGAGACAGCAGGATGAAGGACGGATGATTGCCATAACCCCTGAGGAGCCGGGCGGTTTCGTCATTCAACCGCTGTTGCATCGCCGGGTCGCCGAAGTCGTTCCACATGCCACACTCGGGCTGCAGATAAAATCCCATTTCATCGGCGGCCTCGAAGGCGGCCTCCGGCGGACACCAGGAATGAAAACGGATGCCGTTCAGCCCGTAATCCTTGCAAACCTGGATGATTTTTTTCCACAACCCGACATCCATGGCCGGATAACCCGTGAGCGGGAAACCACCGCCATCGTGTGTGAGGCGCAGGTTGATGGGGCGGCCATTCAAGAGGAGTTCCTGGTCGTTGAAACTGATTTCACGGAGGCCAAAGGTCAGGGATTTCGAGTCATCGGCGTTGGCCCCCTTGAGCAGGACCGTGAAATGCTGGAGGTTCGGATGAAATTCGTCCCAAGTCCGGGCCTCATCTCCGAGCGGCACTTCCAGTTCGGCCTGGCCACCGTCGGCAGCCCAGGTTGCCGCGGCGGAATGGGTTCCGGCCAAGATGGTGCCGGAACCGGGCCGGCCAGTGGCGTTGCCAATCTTCATCCGGATCAGGACGGATTTTTCAACAAGGTTGGGAAATGCCTCCGCATCATCAATCCAGACGGGTGAGGTGGCCTGCAGTTCGATGCGGCCAACGATGCCATTCCAGGCCGCGCCCAATGCGTCGGAGATGCTGTGGGCGTCAAGTTGGTGGCCCACCGCCGGCAGTTGAGTGCGATTGTCAACGCGGATGCTCAAGCGATGTTTGCCCGGAGAAAGCAAGCCGAGATCGGTGATGTGCGCGGCGACGAGACTGTCATTTGCCGCAAAACATTTGTCGTCGAGCCACACGGTGGTCCGCCAGTGCGGACGTTCGAGAAAAAGGGTGACATGACGACCCTGCCAATCTGCGGGGACATCGATGTCGCGTTGATACCAGGCGACACCGAGGTAATGTTTTGGCGGTTGGGACAGGAACGGCACCTCAACGTGGCCCGGCTGCGAAAAACGCCCGCGCAATTCCGCCGGCTGCAACTTCCACCACGCATCGCCAAGGCCGAGCACCCAGGGAGTGTTGGTGCTGATGTCGTCACCGTAACCCTGGGCCTGGAGAATGCCGGGGAGCTGGATTTTGTCGGGGAGATCGCGCCTGAACCATTCCTGGGCGACCCCGTCGCCTGGCGACAAACTTGGGGTTTCGTGGCCGGCATTTTGCGGCAGGAGCTGTTCCGTGCTGCGATCGAGGGCGAAACGCCATTCGCCGGCGAGGTTGATGGATGCAGCCTCCGAGGCCATGGCGCGAAAATGTGGGGCGGCAACCAGTCTGGCTGCGAGCAACCACAGGAAAATCATTTTACAAAGGCTGGTCATGCGGTTTTGATTCGATGGATTTCAAGGCGAGTAGCGCGGGCAGGCAAGGGGCAAACTGGGCGGTATATGTTCAATCCAGGTGAAAAACTTCCTTGAGCGGTTTGGTGACCGGCGCGTTGTCCGGCTGCACTTCCATCAGCGGGGCCATGTAATCCCACCACTTGCGTACAATGGCGGCGCAAGGCAGCGCGGCGGCGGTGTTGTTGTCCGACAATTTCTGCATCGCGAACAGCGTGAGCGTCTCTTCATCGAGAAAAATCGAGTAATCCGCAACACCAGCCGCCCGCAGTTCCGCCGCCAGTTCGGGCCAGATCTCGTCGTGACGTCGTTTGTATTCGGCAGCTGCGCCCGGCTTGAGTTTCATCTTGAAGGCGTGGCGGTACATTAGGCAATCGAACCGGTTCAGGTTGCCCTGATTCTGGTCGCCGCCTTTCGCGCAGGCAAGGCGGAAAACAGTTTTGGCAACACACCCTTTTGTGAAAGCGGAAGCCTTCGGCATTATTCCTCAGCCTCCCGCGAAGACCGGACGAAAGTTGGCCTCGGTCAGAATGCGCGCCACTTCCACGCGTTTGTCACCCTGGATTTCGATCTGGCCGTCCTTGACCGTACCGCCGGTCCCGCAGGTGCGCTGCATCGCCTTGGCCAGCTGTTCCTTTTCCGGCAACCCGATGCCGACAAAGCCCTTCACCACCGTCACCGTCTTGCCGCCGCGTCCAGCCGTCTGCCGGATGATGTCCACACGCCCACGATTCTTCCGTACTGGTTTTGAGGGTGGCACGTCCACCGGTGGATTTTCCGGCGCGGGTGGCAACCCGGCGCTGGACAGGGCAGCAAAAGGATTGTGACTCAGCCCTTGTCCGCCATCGGTGGGGATGCGTTTATTCTCGCTCATGGCGAGGAAAGCTAAAGGCTAAACGCTAAAGGCTAAAGTAATTATTCTCCTCCTCGGGGTTCGATGTTTTCTCTTTATTAGCCTTTAGATTTTAGCATTCAGCCGTTACTGGCAGACGGCCCTGATAACAGGCTAAAACCCGAACATCGGAGGAACCAAATGCACAGATCGGTCTGCCATCAGAGCCGGCCTAATATACTCCTTTTTCATCCTAATGCCACTTTTTCACCTGCTTTTGAGACAACACGCACGAATGGGAACGCGCCCGATCCCCGACACCCTCCGCTTCTCTGCCTTCCCGGCAGGTGCTACTTTTTCAGGGCGGCCAACTCCGTCGTGGCGCTGACATATTCCGCGCAACCCTTCTCTCCGGTGTCGAGGGATTTCTTGAACAGCGCGGTGGCGCCTTCCTTGTCGCCGGAAATCAGATGTTTCATGCCCGCGTAATAATTGGCCTGGCAAAGGTGGCCGATCTGCTGTTTCGGGTTATGCGCGTTGGTTTTGGCCGCATTCAGGAAATCTTCCTCGGTCATGGACCCGGCAAGGAATTGCCCGATCTTGGCCGTCCAATCCAGCGCCGCCGCGCCGGAAAGAGATTTCACGTGACCGGCCAGTTCCTGGGTGGCGGCCTCCGGTTCACCCAGCCGGGTCCGGATTAGCCAGATGCGAAAGCGGGGATACTCCAGCCGGGGATCCAGTTGCACGGACGCGCGGAAATTTTCCAGGGCCGGCTGGAATTGCGACTGATTGTTTTGGAGGAGGCCGAGATTTTCATGGGCCGGAGCGCTTTGGGGATCCAGTCCAACCGCCGTCGAACCATCGGTCAAGGCGTGGTCAATCTCCTTGAGATTTTCCCTGGCCAGCCCGCGACACGACCAGGCCAGGACGTTTTTGGGATCCCTGCCGATGACCTGGGTGAAGTCGGCGTTGGCATCGTCGAATTTTTTCAGCAATCGTCTGGCCTCGCCGCGCAGGATGAGGCCGGCGGAGTCATTCGAGTTCAATTCAATGGCCCGAGCGCCATCCGCAACCGCCCCGTCAAAGTCGCTGAGGGCGAATTTCACCCAGCCCCGGTTGACCAGGTACGGAATATTGGCGGAATCCATTTCGACGGCGGCGTTGAAGTCGGCAAGCGCCGCGTCGTAATCCTTAAGTTGTTTTCCGGCCAGGCCACGGAAGTAATGGGCGTCCGCACTCTGCAGGTGGAGCTCGATGGCCCGGGTGCAATCGGCAACGACACCCTCAAAGTCCTTGAGAAAATATTTGGCGCTGCCGCGGGTGAAATAGGCCATGGCATGGTTGGGATTCAGGCTGATGGCCTTGGTGCAATCCGCAATGGCGGCAGGGTAATCATTCAGCTGAAACCGGGCGTTGCCGCGCGAGCCGTAGGCATCCGCGAAATTGGGCAGGAGGGCAATGGCCTGGGTGTCATCGGCAATGGCCCCGGTGTAATCCCGAAGGGCAAACCGGGCGTTCCCGCGGCTCCAGTACACATGGGCGTATTGGGGGTTGAGAGCAAGGGCCTGATTGTAATCATTGATGGCTTCGGTGTACTTTTTGACGTTGTATTTGATGTCACCGCGGGCGGCGTAAACGTCCGTAAATTGAGGATTGAATTCAACGGCCAGGTCGAAGTCGGCAAGGGCTCCGGCGTAATCAATGCGCGCGGCCTCGATGTTGCCGCGCTGGAAGTACGCCTTGGCATTTCTCGGCTCCAGTTCGATGGTCTTGTTATAATCCAGTATCGCGTTCGGATAATCCTTGAGCGCCACCCGGGCATTGCCGCGACTGAGGTAGGCTTCGGCGTTGTTGGGGTCCAGGGCAATCGCCTTGGTGTCGTCCACAATGGCGCCGGCGTAATCCTTGAGCGCCGCCCGGGCGTTGCCACGCATATAGTAGGCCAGTTTGTATTGCGGGTTTAACTCGATGGCCTTGGTATCGTCCACAATGGCGCCGGCATAATCCTTGAGCGCCGCCCGGGCGTTGCCACGCGTAAAATATGCATACGCGTAACCGGGTTTGAGTTCGATTGCCTTGGTGTCGTCCGCAATGGTCCCGGCATAATCCTTGAGACGACTTTTGGCCTCGCCTCGGTAGAGGTAGGCATCAGGATAATTGGTGTTCAGCGCCATGGCTTGGGTGAAGTCGGCGATGGCCTGGTCGCAGTTGCCGGACTGCAATTCGTTAACGCCGGTGTTGAAAAATGCCTCGGCGTTCCGGGAAGACGGACGATGTCGGGAACAGGAGGCGCCGCCGATGATCAGGGCAGGCAGGAGGAGGCCCAACCAAAATCTCCGATAAGATTTCATGTATTCAAAGCATATCATGATCGTCTCCGGGTACAAGAGTTGTTGAGATTCTGATGCTGTTGATTAACCGGGCTTCCGGCGCGGCATTTGGCTGCGCCTGGCGCGCTTATCGGTAATCCGTTATAAAAACCACCCTGGCAGCCGCCAGGTTACGATCTGGCGGGATGCCAAATCGGACCTCAAAGGGACCGTGGTCGGCGTGCTGACCGCGGACACATAACTGATCCGCGTCGATAAACAGTTCCACGCCGCTGGCCTGAACCACAGTCAACTTGATCTCGATGATCATGCCGGCATCGGTTACAGAAACACGGCTCTCAGGCGTCCAATTCCGGTTCAGAACGTCGAGAAAAGCTAATGGATAAATGCCAAACGCTAGAGTGATTTTGGCGCAGTCAGAACATCGGCGCCAACTTCTTTGGCCCTTCGCCTGACAAAAACCGTGGATTGATAGGCATAAGAATCATGCGACGGTGAATATATTGTGTTGTGTTTGACTTATGTAAAAAAAGGGGGTTGGGATCATGAAAGGTTTCCTGATTGCCTGGAGTCGCTCTGCCTGGACATTGCCCGGAAAAATTTATGAAACGAAGCTTCATTCTTGTGTTAACGGCGGTTTTGTTCGCCAGCTTGCATCCCGCCCCGGCCCAGGTCATCTCCACGCTGGTGGAGGATGATTTCACAGCTTTGGCGGGGACGGCACCCGATGCCGCTAGATTCATCTGGGGCGGCGACTTGAGCCAAAACGGCAGTGGGTGGTTAATTTTCAGCACCGACTCAGCGAACACATCCTGGCTGCAATCCCGGACCGGAGCGGTCATGTCGGCTGGCAGCACGTTGAATCTTGGTTTTACGGCGGCTGCATATGCCGAAGGTTGGAATCCCGGAATTTATGGCGACGGACAACCGCGCGGCTTGCGGGTGGGAAGCGACGCCGACAATGCCATTGAATTTTATTCCGCCGCCAATGCCACCGTTGGAATGCGCGTCCGCAATGGCGGCGTTGGGTCGGACCAGACCCATGTCATCACACCCGGCGTGGCATCCATGCACCTCTACGAAATTTCCGTCACGAGCACGTCAGCAGTGTTCAAAGTGGACGGCGCCGTCACTGGCATCTTCATCGCCAATCTTCCCGCCGGCACACTCAACTTTTTCGTGGATACCTTTGACGGCTACTCGGGGAACGTGCCGGTGACGCTTGATTCCATACGGCTTTCGCTGACCAATGCCGGGTCTGCTCCCGAAATAACGACCCAGCCCGCCAATCAGACGATCGGGATCGGCAACAACGCCACGTTCGCGGTCACCGCAACTGGCGCGGACCCGCTGGTGTATCAATGGTTCTTCAACAGCAACGCCATTGCGAGCGGGACGAATGCGTCGCTCACAGTCAGCAACGCGCTAACGAACAACGCCGGCAATTACCAGGTCATCATCACCAACGACTACGGCTGCGCGACAAGTAGCGTGGCTGTGCTGACGATCGATTGGGCCACGCTGGATTCCGACGGCGACGGGGTTGTGAACGCCGCGGACAATTGTCCGTACGTTTTCAATCCCGATCAGTCCGATCAGGATGGCGACGGGATCGGCGATGTATGTGAAGATCCGCGCATTACCAGCCAACCCTCCAATCAGTCGGTGAATGCCGGGGCGACGGTGGTTTTCTCCACGGCCACCGGCGGCACAGCTCCGTTTACCTACCAGTGGCAGAAAAACAATACGAATCTGGTCAACGGAGGGAATATCAGCGGAACGACCACGTCCAACCTGACCCTGAGCAGCGTGACGTTGGGAGATGCCGGTGGCTACCGGTGTTATGTCTCCAACGCCCTGGATCGGGCGGTCACCCGAGTGGCCCAGTTGCAGATCAATTTGTTGGATTCAGACGGCGACGGCGTTCCGGATGCGGCGGATAACTGCCCCTATGTTTACAATCCCAGTCAGGCCGACCACGATGGTAATGGGATTGGCGATGTATGCGATGTGCCGATCCTCACGTCCTTCTCCCCGGCCAACGGCTCCCTCGGGACGGTCATCACCGTCAATGGCGCGAACTTTTCAGCGGTGAGCGGAGTCAAACTGAACGGGACTGACCTGCCCTTCAGCGTGCTGTCCGATGCGCAGCTCACGGCAACGGTAAGCCCCGGCGCGACGTCCGGCTTGATTGTCGTAAGCAACCCCGCCGGAACGGCCACCAGTCTCGCCGAATTTGTGATCTTTTCACCGCCGACAGATTTCACTTACACGACCAACAACGGCACGATCACCATCACGGGATACACGGGTCCCGGCGGTGTCGTGATCATTCCAGACACCATCCTTGGCCTGCCGGTGGTCAGCATCGGGGCGAATGTGTTTAACAACTGCGCCAGTCTGACAAATATCACCATTCCCAACCATATCGCCAACATCGGGAGTGGTGCGTTCACTTCCTGCCGCAACCTGGTCAACCTCACGATCCCCGACAGCGTTTCCAGCATCGGGATCCAGGCGTTCTCGCAGTGCCGAAGCCTTACCAGCGTGGCGATCCCCGTCGGCGTTACCAGCATCGAGAGTGGTACGTTTTATTCCTGCATCGGACTGACCAACCTCACGATTCCTAACGGCGTCACCAACATCGGGGGCGGCGCCTTTGCTGAATGCAGTGGCCTGACCAACATCCTGATTCCCGACAGTGTGACCAGCATCGGGAGCAGTGCCTTCGCCATGTGCACGAGGCTGGTCAACCTGATGATCCCTGACGGCGTGACCAGCATCGGGGATAATGCGTTCTATCAATGCAGCGGCCTGACGAACGTCACGATTTCCAGCAGCGTCACCAACATCGGAGCCCTGGCGTTCTATTACTGCAACAGCTTGGGAACGATAACGGTGGATGCGTTTAACCCCTCTTACAGCAGCGCCGATGGGGTTTTGCTCAACAAGAGCCAGACCACGCTCCTCGAATGCCCGGGAGGGAAAGCTGAAACCTTCATCATCCCCAACAGCGTTACCAACGTCGGGGACAAAGCGTTCTATCACTGTGGCCGATTGACTGGCATCACGATCCCCAACAGTGTCACGAGCATCGGGGACAGCGCCTTCGCCTACTGTGGCGGTCTGACCAGCTTGACGATCCCCAACAGCATTACCAGCATCAGGGACAACACGCTCTCTTACTGCAACAGCCTGACCAACCTCACGATCCCCGACAGCGTGACCAACCTTGGGTTTCGTGTCTTCTATTCCTGCTCCAACCTGCGCAACGTGACGATCTCCGACAGCGTGACCAGCATTGGAGAGCAGGCGTTCGCCGAGTGTGGCAGACTGGCCAGCGTGACGCTCCCCGGCAGTCTCACCAGCATCGCGAACACCATGTTCTTTGACTGCACCAGCCTGACCAACGTCACGATCCCGAACAGTGTGACCAACATCGGGAGCGAGGTGTTCAGATGGTGCAGCAGTCTGGTCAACTTGACGATCCCCGACAGCGTCATCGGCATCAGATCCATGGCATTCTCATACTGCACCAGCCTGACAAGAGTCTATTTCCAAGGAAATGCCCCCGATGTGGGTTCGTATGAATTCTATGGCGCCAATAATGCGATGGTCTATTACCTGTCGGGGACCACCGGTTGGAGTTCCACGTTTGGCGACCGTCCGACCGTGTTGGTACCGTACACTTGCACGATCAATGGCGGCACCATCACTATCACGGGATATGCCGGCCCAGGCGGCACCGTGATCATCCCCGACACCATCCTTGGCCTCTCGGTCACCAGCATCGGAGATGGGGCGTTCTTCAACGGCGCCAGCTTGACCAGCGTCACACTCCCCAATAGCGTTACCAGCATCGGGGACGGGGCGTTTGCTTACTGCACCGGTCTGGCTCATGTCACGCTGGGTAACAGTGTCACCAACATCGGGAGCTGGGCGTTCCTGAACTGCACCAGCCTGACCCGTATCACGCTTCCCAACACCGTCACTGGCATTGGGATGGCCGCGTTCTATTCCTGCACCAGCCTGACGGAAGTGTGTTTCCGGGGAAATGCCCCCGGCGTGGGTTCGTATGCCTTTTACGGCGCCAACCATCCGACCGTCTATTGCCTGCCGGGGACGACCGGCTGGGGTGCGGCGTTCGGTGGGGCGCCAACCGCGTTGTGGAAACCGCGGATGCAAACCAGCGACGCTTGCTTTGGTGTGCGGACCAACCGGTTTGGATTCAACATCAACTGGGCCAGTGGCATGGTTGTGGTGGTGGAAGCCTCCACGAATCTGGCCCATCCGGCCTGGTCGCCGGTGGGAACCAACACGCTCACCGACGAATCATCCTATTTCAGCGATCCGCAATGGATGAATCATCCCGGCCGTTTCTATCGCCTCCGCTCGCCGTAAAAATGAGGCCGAAGGCTAAAGTAATTTTCTGTACCAACGGCCAACCGCAAAGGCCGAAGGCCTTCTACGTGGTCAATTCGACAAGTCGGATATGGCTTTCTGCTCGGATTGTGGACGGACGAGATAAATGATTCCGTTCGTCAGCTTCCAAAAACCAAAGCCGGCGGCCAGCATCAATAATCCCAAAACTTTGCCGGTACGGGTGCTCCAATGATCCCCCACCGGCTGTGCCAGCAAGAGGTAGATCAGGCTGCCGCTGACGACCGTGACCACGGCGCCAATCAGGGTATTTTTGACGCCCTTTTTTCGAATCTCCTGGTGTCGCTCCAGATTGAAGGCTTTGATCTGTTCGTCGGCTTCCGGTCCGGGCAGGCCGTTCGAGGTCAGGTATTCACGCACCGCCGCCGCGTCTTCCCCCCAAATGATTTTCGCTCTGGCTTCAGTAATCAATTGTTCATTGTGCATATAAAATCCGGGATTTTTGGTTGGCACCCGGCTTTTTAAGCTTTAATTTTCAGCACTTTTAGTGCCGGATTCTTTACATTTTAGCCTTTAGAATTCGGCCTTCGCTTCCCCGCTGCCGTCCGGCAAATCCACGTAAGTTACGGTTGAAGTTCCGGCTGAACGGCTATGCGACTGGGACACGCGGAAGAAGCCATACGTGGTGGAAACCGGAAATTATCAATTGCTCATCGGCGCAGCGTCGGACAACATCCGATTAAATTGCCACTGACGATCTCTACCGTACCGGTAAGATCAGAAAAGCGAACAAAGTATGAAACATTTTCTTGGCTCCGTGTTTATTTGCGCCGTCTTTTTTTCGGCGGCGCGAACCTGCGCCACGCCCATCGCCGTGACTGGTGTCAAAAAAGATGCCAACGGTATCACCTTGCAAATGAAACCCGGCGTGATGCGGCTGGAAGTATATTCGCCGCGCATCATCCGCGTGACTTACACGGCGCAGGACCAGCTGCCGACATCCGCCAGCCTGGCCGTCATCAGCAAGCCGGAACGCACGAAATGGAAATTGAGCGACACCAAAGGCGAAATCATCCTGCGCACGGACGAAATCCAGGCGCGGGTCAATCGGGCGACCGGCGCGGTTTCCTTTTTCGACAAAAACGGCGCGCCGATGCTTGCCGAAAATCCCGACGGCGGAAAATCCCTGACGCCAAACCGGATTAACGGCATCGATACTCTGCGGAGCCGGCAGGAATTTGTGCTGGCACCGCAGGAGGCGGTTTACGGCCTGGGCCAGCACGCGAATGGTTTGATGAATTATTGTGGCGCCACGGTTCACTTGCAGCAGCAAAATCCGACCGAAAGCGCCGTGCCGGTTTTGGTTTCAAGTTGTGGCTACGGAATTCTCTGGGACAACCCATCCATCACCGACGTAGGCGTCGGCGCGGGCGCGGAACAAGCGATTCCCGCCGCTCAACTTTGCACTGATACCGGCGAGACCGGCGGTCTCACGGCCCGATATTTCCAGGGAGAGAATTTTGACACGTTGGTCACCAACCGAACGGATGCGCAGGTGGATTTCAACTGGAGCGACACTCCGCCGCCGGGATTGTCACACGACCATTACAGCGTCCGCTGGGACGGATTTGTCCAAGCCCTGCAAGCCGGGACTTACACATTTTTCACCTCCAGCGATGACGGCGTGCGGCTTTGGATTGATGACCGGCAGGTGA
>CAZKTW010000031.1:0-22158 GCA_964555775.1 uncultured Bifidobacteriaceae bacterium
AAAACGCCAGTGACACCGGCGACTTTCGTCCGGGCGCGCAGGCGGCGGCGGAATTCCAGGTGCGGGCGCCGCTCAAGGAAGCCGGCCTGACGAAGGCGGAAATTCGCGAACTCTCGGCGCAACTCGGCCTGCCGACGGCGGACAAACCCCAGATGGCCTGCCTCAGCTCGCGCATTCCCTATGGCGAGCCGGTGACGCCGGAAAAACTGGCCATGATTGAGGCGGCGGAATATGTGCTGCGCGACCTGGGCTTTCACGATGTGCGCGTGCGCCACCATGAACTGCGGGTGACGGGTGACGCGTGGCGGGTGACGGGAAAGGACTCCCTCGACACTCGTCCCTCGACATTCGCCACTCATCTGGCCCGCATCGAGCTTGGCCCCTCGGAGATTCCGCGTTTCCTGGCCGGCGAAGCGACCGCCAAGATATCCGAGGCGTTGAAAAAAATCGGTTACGCGCACGTGACGCTGGATTTGCAGGGCTACCGGCGGGGCAGCACCAATGAGGTTCTGGGCAAAAGCACATGAAACTTTCGGCCGGCAACGGTTTTAAATAAAGGACTATGCCGCAGTTTTCCTACAGGGCGCGCCGCCGCAGCGGCGAATTGGTGGAGGGGGTTTTGGACGTGGCGGACCGCTCGGCGGCGGTCACGCAAATCGAGCGTCTCGGCCTCTTTCCCGTCGCGGTGGACACCGCCAAGGCCGGCAGTGTGGCGGCCAATGGCAAAGGTTCCGCGAAGAACTTTGATCTGGCCGCGTTTCTGCCGCCCACGCTGCGCGCCCAGCTTTCCCAAAAACGCAAACCCAAGTTGCAGGAACTGGCGACGTTTACCCAGCAACTGGCGAACCTGCTCCAATCCGGCATGCCGCTCACCGTGGCGTTGAACAGCATGACCCACCTGGAGTCCAAGGGCATTCCCACCGAGGTAAGCCGCGATTTGAGGCAGGAGGTGACCGAAGGCCGGAGTTTGTCCGACGCCATGGCCCGGCAGCCACGGGTGTTTTCGGATTTGTACATCAACATGGTGCGGGCGGGCGAACAAAGCGGCTCCCTGGTGGAAGTGTTGCGACGCATGGCGAACCACTTCCAACAGTTCGCCGAGATCCAGACGAAATTCACCTCGGCCCTGATTTATCCGGCCATCGTGATTTGCATGGGCATCGCGTTGATTGCGTTCTTCATGTTTGTCATGATGCCGCAATTCACGACCATTTTTAACGGCTTTAACATCCCGTTGCCGCTGCCCACGCGCATCCTGATCGGCAGCAGCCAGTTTTTCCTTGGTTATTGGTGGTTGATCGGCAGCGTCATCCTCCTCGCGATCATTGTCTTTTTTCGTTTCAAGGCCAGTGAAACCGGCGGACGGAAACTGGACGAATGGAAAATGAAGGCGCCGGTGATCGGCAAAGTGATTAATTTAAATTTGTTCGGTCAATTTGCGCGGACCCTTGGCACGTTGCTCCAGAATGGCGTTCCCGTTTTGACGGCGCTGAAAATCACCGAACAGGTCCTGCCCAACCGCCTGATCAAGGAAGCCGTGGCCAAAACGCGTGAGGCGGTCACGGACGGCAAGACGCTCGCGCAACCGCTGGCGCAGAGCAAACTGTTCCCGCAATTGATGGTGGACCTGGTGCGCATCGGCGAGGAAACCGGCAATGTGCCCGCCGCATTGAGCAATCTGGCGGACACTTATGAGGGAGAGCTGACCATTGCGTTGCGCTTGATGACGCAATTGCTTGAGCCGGTGTTGATCCTCGTCATGGGCGGCATAGTGGCCTTTCTGCTGCTGAGCATTTTCCTGCCCTTGTTCCGGTTGATTTCGGCAATCCATTGAGTTTTGCAATGAAAATGGCGCCGGCCAAAACAACCTGTCCGCGGGCGGCATTCACGCTGATCGAAATCATGATCGTGGTGGCCATCATCGGCCTCATTGCGGCCATGAGCATACCTTCCATCCTCCAATCGTTTCGCAAGGATGGCATGCGCAAAATTTTGAGTGAAGTGCAGCAATTGCTGAACGACGCGCGTACCCGGGCGATTTACAGCAATCGAACCACCGAGATCGTTTTTCATCCCGCCGAAAAACGGCTGGAGCTGGCCGACGCCCCGATGGACACATCCCCGGCGCCGCTGACGGGTGCTCCCGCGAACAATCCCGGATCAACGCCGCCGCCGCAAGGCGCGCCAGGATCGGTGACGCTGCCGAACAACGTGGACATTGCGATGCTGGACATCAATCTGCTCGACTATGGCGCGTCGGAGGTCGCGTACGTGCGCTTTTTCCCGAATGGCACGTGCGACGAACTGACGCTGGTGCTGCACTCCGGTGACGCGTGGCAAAAAATCACCCTGGAATTTTCCACCGCCCTGGCCTCGACCGGCCCCGTCACAAGATGAAAGCCAGATTGAACACCCGCCCGCACGGGCGGAACCCGCGGGCCTTCTCACTGTTGGAGGTGATGGTGGCCATCGGCATTTTTTTCATGGCGGTGTTTTCGATTCTGGGTTTGGTGTCCAGCTCCCTCGAAAACGCGCGCCATTTGAAGCGCCCGATTGTGGACGCCGGCGTGCTGGCGGGCGAATTATCCTTGACGAACAAACTGGTCGAAGGCCTGACCTCGGGCAACCTGAGCGAGTTTCTCGGCAAAGCCTATCAAGGCTACTCGTGGACCTATGCCGTTACGGAAGTGCAGTCGAACAAACTGTTTCAGGTGGACTTCATCGTGCAAGACAATGGTTCATACAACAAGCCGGTCGTGTCCAAAATGAGCATTCTGCTTTTCCGCCCCCAATCCCCGGCCGGCAGCCTGGATCCCATGGGCCGATGAAATTCATGAACCAACCCCGTTGCCGCGCGTTCACGCTGGTCGAAATCATGGTCGCCCTCGCGATTTTCGGCATGTTGGTGGCGGCGATTTACTCCACCTGGACGCTTCTCCTGCGCTCCAAACAGGTCGGTAATGCAGCGGCCGCCCAGGTCCAGCGCCAGCGCATCGCCGTGCGCACCCTGGAAGACTCCCTGACCTGTGTCCAGTCGTTCCAGGCGTCGCAATCCTATTACAGCTTCATCGTCCAAAATGGCGACAAGCCGATGCTGAGCTTTGTCGCCCGGGTACCGGCGATCTTTCCGCGCAACGGCCGGTTTGGTGATTTTAATCTGCGGCGGCTGACCTATACCCTCGAATCCGGGCCGGATTCGGAAAGAGACCTGATGCTGCGACAGAATCCCATCCTCATGGACGTGGATTCGGACGAACAAGGCACTCCGCTCGTGCTGGCGCGCAATGTGCAGGATTTCGTCGTGGAATGTTGGGACACCAACGCCGTGGACTGGGTGGACCAGTGGGATGATACCAATTCCATTCCGCCAATTTTGCGCGTCAGCCTCGTGCTGGGCAGCAGCGCGGATCCCAACAACAAGTTATCGGCCCTGGCCATCACGCGCGTCATCGCGATACCATCCATGATGTTGCCAAGCGTCCTGCAAGCCTCCAGGGGGGGCGGCGTAGCGGGCGGGACGGGCATCAACCCCCACGGTGGACTGGGAGCTCATCCCTGATGAGAACCGGCGCTCGCCATAATTCCGATGGGATGGCGTTGATCATGGCGATGATTGCCATTTTCGTGCTCTCGGCCCTGGCCGCGGGCTTCGCTCTCTCCATGAAGGTCGAGACCCGCCTCGCGCAAAACGCGGACTCGGAGCAACAGTTGCTCTGGCTGGGGCGATCCGGAATGGAACTGGCGCGTTATGTCTTGTCGCAGCAACTGACAATTCCCAATGAACCGTACGATTCACTCAATCAGGTCTGGGCTGGGGGTCCCGGAGGTCCCGATTCAACCAACAGCGGGTTGAGCGGGCTGTCACTGGATCATTATCCGGTTGGCGAGGGGACCGTTTCGGTCAAAATCATTGATCTTGAACGCAAGGTGAACATCAACACCGTCAACAACCCCGGCAACGACCAGTTGATCATACAAGCGCTGACGCTTATGGGCGTGGATGCGAGCGAGATTTCCGTTGTCTCCGATTCGATCAAGGACTGGATTGATGCGGATGATCTGCCCCTCGCGGCCGGCGCCGAGAGTGATACTTATCAGGGTCTCGCCGTGCCCTACTATGCCAAGAATGCGCCCATTGATGATTTGTCTGAACTGCTGCTGGTCAAAGGTGTCACGCCGGAAATGTATTGGGGCAGCAACGCAACCAACCATACGCCCGCCGTCTTTCAACACAAACTCGGCTTCGGCACCTCCCCCGGCCAGGCGCCCGATTATCCGTTCGGCTTGGTGAACATTTTTACGCCCATTTCATCCGGCCGGATCAACATCAACACCGCCGACGCGAACGTGCTGCAAATGATTCCCGGCGTGGACGAGGCCACCGCCGAAAACATCATTAAGGCCCGCGCCGGCCCCGATGGCGTGGAAGGCACGGACGACGACACCCCCTTCCGCAATCCCAGCCAGCTCACCGCCGCCGGCCTCAATCCGCAATTCGCCTCGAAACTGGGCAACCTCTGCACCGTGCGCAGCCTCACCTTCGAGGTCCATGTCACCGCCCAAATTGGCGACTACAAACGCGAATACGTCGCCATCCTCTACCGCAATTCGGGTACAGACATCCAGGTCCTGGGTTTTTACTGGAAATAGTGAAAACAGGGTTGAATTTGCCGCCCCGGCCGCTACTGTTCCGCCATGCGCAGGTTTTTTTTGACCCTGTCCCTGCTCAGTTGGTTTGCCACCGCGTTCGCGTCCGAATCCGTCACCGGCCGCGTCGTCAAAGTCCTGCCGCTGCTCCTTGATTCCCGGGGCCGCGACGCGGTTTCCCCGAGTCTTTTCGACCGCGATGCCTATCAGGTTTACCTGCGGGAGCATACCAATGAAGTTTCCGCCATCCGTTTTGACATTTTGTGGAAGGCGTCGAACACCGGGAAGGAACAATTGAAATTGCGCCTGGAACTGCGCAGCGTCACCACCAACAGTTTGCCGCGCCAGACCACGCTCGAACAATCCGTCACCCCCGGTTATTTTGGTCGTTGGACGACGTTGACCCTGGCCGGCGCGGACTATAAATATCTCGGCGAACTCGTTGCCTGGCGCGCCACCCTGTGGCGGGACGACCGGTTGATCAGCGAACAAAAATCGTTTTTATGGTGAACGACGTGCGCCATTCAATCCGGAAATTTGATTTCACCCTGACCGGCTGGACGTCAGCACCCGGGCAGGCATTCTCATGGTAAACATCAAAATCATCTGCGAATGTGGTCAAAAATACTGCTTTGACGTGTATCCGGCCAATGGCCGGATGCCGGCGCCCGTGCAATGCCCGGTTTGCGGTGTGGATGGCACTGCCGCAGCCAATGAAATCATGACCCGCACGCTCGGTGCCCAGCCCCAACCAACGACCTTGTCGCTTCAACCCGCCTCCGTCCGCCAGCGTCCGGTTCCGCCTGCCCCACCCGCCAGCGCGGCTTCAAACCAGCCCATGCCGGATATCGTCAAAGGCACCTGGGAATGGTGTCAGGGTTTGCTGGCCGGATGGCGCGATCTCCGCCAGCCGTCCCCATCCGAAAATGCCGGCGGCAAGTTGACGGCCACCGAGGAAATCTGGCGCCAGCGGGCGCTCGAGGCAGAACGGCGCGCGGACCAGGCCCTGGCCGCCGCCAGGAACGAACTGGCTCCGCATCTGGCCCAGGCAATCAAGGAGACCCTCGTCCAGGAACTCGCCATCCAGCGCAAGGAACTGCTTCAGGCACAGCATATCGCCATCATGGAACTTTCACAATTGACCCACCACCTAGATGAATTAAAAGCGCCCCTGCAGGAGCGGCTGCGCTCCTACGAAACGCGCATTCAGGAATTGGAAAAGGAACTGGCGGCCAGATCCGAGGAAAACCGCGAATTGCTGAAACTGAAGATAGAGATGATGCGCCACCAGCTCGAAATCGAGCGCATGCGCAACCGGATGGAATTCAACTGACCCTAGGCCGCGGCTTTTTCTCCCGGCGCCTTTTTCTCCTGCGTCTGCAACGCCCGTTCGTAGCATTGCAACGCCTCGTCGTAACGTGACAGGCGGTTGAACAGACCGCCTTTGTGGAGATAGGCAATGGTCATTCCGCCGTCCGCCTCAATGGCCTGGTCATAACAGACGATGGCCTCGTCCAGCCGGCCCAGCTTTTCCAGCGCGCCACCCTTTTTGACCAGGGCCTCGGCGTGCTTCGGATGCAGCCCCAGGGCCACGTCAAAACATTCCAGCGCCTTTTGCGGCTCGTTGGCGGTCATCAGCACCTGGCCTTCATCGATCAGATTGGCAATGCATTCATCCCGGTCGCTGGCCGTTTTGGGCGCGCCATTCGTTTCATGGACAGCGGCGGTGGCGGCGGTTTCGTGCAGTGGTGCGCGCGTGGCCTGTTTCAACTCCAGAATGCGCTTCTCCAGATGATCCACCATGCTGAACAGTTGCGCATTTGATTGCGCCACGCCGGCCCCGGCCATCAGTGAAGGCGCCATACGGTCCTGATCCAGGACAAACTCCCCCTGATGCAAGGAAAACAACTTGACCAGCCGCGAAACGGCGCGCCACTGCAAATACGCCACCACCAGCAGGACCGCCAGTCCCAGGGCCCCGACGATTCCACCCATGATCAATATCAGTTGCTGGGTCTTTTGCACCGCCGTAATTTCACCCTGCCGCTGGGCGGCCACAATCTGCTGGAGCGCGTCGATGCGGGTGGCCAGGTCCACGGCGTTGCGCCGGGTCTCGGCCTCAACCTGCTGCCGGTTGCGTTCAATGGCCAGTTGGGTATCGTGCAGCTGTTGCTGGACCTGGAGCAGGCCGTTCGCCGCGTCCACGGGCAGGGTCGCCGCGGCGGCATTGGTTTCAACGGCAAAAACTCCCGCCGGGAGGGTAAAACAGGCGAAAATAATCAGGAAATTCCGGCGCAGGCTTGCATTCATAACTCGCGCGCGAGACTGACCCGTCAACCGGTTTATGTCAAGCATGCGACCGGCTGACTTGTTCGCATTTTATCACCAAACTATCCACCAGGATGGGCGCCGCCGGGCCTGGACGAAATCCGCCTCCCCTTACTCCTTCTTCAAATCAAACTCCAGCCGCGTGCGCGAATCGTTCTGGCCATTGTTAATATCCATCTCCTCCACCTGCCATTGACCGTTCACCTTCTTGAGCGTCTTGGTGTCATATTCCTTCAACTTCTTGCCCCTCGCATCGTAAGCCTCGGCATGGAGAATACCACCGCTCTCGCTGTCTATCCGCGAAACCACGCGCGCGTAGCCATTCGTGGACGGGTCTGGATTCGTGCTTTCCAAAATGCTGTACGCCCGGCTGTTCCACACTCCCTGCTTGATCAATTTCTGCTGTGGCCAGTGAAAAAATTCCGTGCCCAGGTCTGCCATCCAGAAATCCGAACCGGCGAAGGGGATCATGGCTTTGTTTCCTTCCAACTCTTTCGATCCACCGTTCTCGGATAGACGGTAGGCGTTGGGTTGGTCATCCGTATGGACAATAACCAGTCTGACCGGACTGTTGGTCGCCGTGACCTCGTAATCACCCGACCAGCTCGACGCGTTCATTCCCGCCACGGAAATTTGGAACCGGACGGGGATCTCCGTGCGCTTGCCTTTCGCATCACGGATCTTCAAAGTGCCGGTCTGGGTGAAATTGGTCACCGGCCATTGTTGTTGCAGAATTTGTTGCGCCAGTTTGCGGCCCTGGATTTCCGCGTCGGACAATTCATTTGTGGTGGCCGCGGCCGCGCCCAGGACGGCCAGCAAACCCAGCACGACCAGCGCGAACCGAAAAATCATTTTTCCTCCAGCGCCAGCCGGAGAACGTCGGCAATCTGCTGGACGAAATGGACTTTGAGCTTGGCGCGGACCTCCGTCGGCACATCCAGCCAGTCGGATTTGTTTTGCTCCGGCAAGATGACTTCCTTGATGCCAAAACGCGACGCGGCCAGCACCTTTTCCTTGACGCCGCCGACACGCAGTACCCGGCCGCGCAGGCTGATCTCACCGGTCATCGCCATCCGGAAACGCACGCGCTTTTTGGTCATCAAAGAAGCCAGCGCCGCCACGATCGCCACCCCCGCGCTCGGGCCGTCCTTGGGCGTCGCGCCGGCCGGCACGTGGATGTGGATGTCGAATTTGTTGTAATTGCTTAAATCGAGATCGAGCAGCTTGGCCTGGCTGCGCAAATAACTCATGGCCGTCTGCGCGCTTTCCTTCATCACCTCGCCCAGCGAACCGGTCAGCATCAAATTGCCGCGTCCGCGCATCCGCGTCGCTTCAATGAACAAAACGTCGCCGCCAAACGGCGTCCATGCCAGGCCGGTGGCAATGCCGAATTCGGTGATGCGTTCCGCCGTTTCGGCGATGTACGGCGCATGACCGAGATAATCCTTCAAAACGTCGGCGTCGAGTTTCACCTTCAGGGCCGAGCCGTTTTTGGCGACGATCTTGCGCGCCGCCTTGCGCGAGAGCGCGGCGATTTCGCGTTCCAACTGCCGCACCCCGGCCTCGCGGGTGTATTCGCGAATGAGTTTGCGCAGGGCGGAATCGGTGATTTTTACATCCTGACGCGTGAGCCCATGCTCCTCGATCTGGCGCGGGACGAGATAGCGCTTGGCGATTTGCAGCTTTTCGGACTCGGTGTAGCTGGGCAGTTCAATCACCTCCAACCGGTCACGCAACGCGGGATGAATCGGCTCCAACCAGTTCGCCGTGGTGATGAACAGCACCCGCGACAGGTCAAACGGCAAATCGAGATAATGGTCGGTGAAGGTGTGGTTCTGCGCCGGGTCGAGCACCTCCAGCAGCGCCGCCGCGGGGTCACCGCGAAAATCCGCGCCCACCTTGTCCAATTCGTCGAGCAAAATCACCGGGTTGCGGCTTTCGGCGCGGCGCAGGGTCTGGATGATGCGGCCGGGCATCGCGCCCACGTAGGTGCGCCGGTGACCGCGAATTTCCGCCTCATCGCGCATGCCGCCGAGCGCAATCCGCGCGAACTTGCGGCCCAGCGCATCAGCCACGCTCTTGCCCAGGGAGGTCTTGCCCACCCCGGGCGGACCTACCAGGCAAAGGATCGGTCCCTTGATTTGTTTGCGGCGTTTGATGACGGCGATGAATTCGAGCAGCCGGTCCTTGACCTTTTCGAGGCCGAAATGTTGCTCGTTCAAAATCCGCTCGGCCGCCTTCAAATCCAGCTTGTCCTCGGTGGATTTTTCCCAGGGCATGCTCAAAATCCAGTCGAGATAATTCCGGCCCACCGCGTATTCGGCGGCCGCGGGCGGCGTCTGCTGCAGCCGCTCGAGCTCCTGTTCGGCGGCCTTGCGGGCCTCGTCGGGCATGAGCGTTTGTTCAATCTTTTCGCGCAGCGTTTTGATTTCGCCGGTGCCGGACTCGCCTTCGCCCAATTCCTTTTGAATGGCCCGCATCTGTTCGCGCAGGAAAAAATCGCGCTGGGTCTTGGCGATGGAGGAGGCGACGTCGCTTTGAATTTTCGAGCTGAGCGTCAGCACCTCCTGCTCGCGGTTGAGCAGGGGCAGGAGCTTCTGGAGGCGCTCGCGGACGGAGATGGTCTCGAGCAGTTTCTGGCGGTCGTCCAGGCCTAGGTTCAGGTTGGCGGCGATGAGATCGGCAAAGTGGCCGGGATGCTCGGTGTTCAGCGCGGCAACCTTGACCTGGTCCGAAAGCGCGGTGGACATCCGGGCGATTTCCTCGAACTGCCGGTGCGCGTTGCGCAACATGGCCTGCAACTCGACGGAATCCTCCGTCTCATCCCGCAACAATTCGTAGTTCGCCCGCAAATAGGGAGCGGGCGGCTTGTAGTTTTTGACGCGGATGCGCCACAGGCCCTCGACCAGCATGCGCGCGGTGCCGTCGGGAAATTTCACCATCTTGGCCAGCCTTGAGACACAGCCCACCTCGTATAAATCCTCGGGCTGGGGTTCGGCAACTTCAGGCTTGCGTTGCAAGACCGCGCCAAACAGACGGTCGCCGGCAACAATGTCGTCAATCAACTTGAGGCTGGGCCCGGTCTCAACCAGCAGCGGCACAACCGCGCCGGGAAAGATCACAATGTCTGACAACCCGAGAATGGGCAGATTTTCCGGCAGCGAACGTGCCGAAATACGGGACGGAGCGTCCGATTTTTCGGCGCCGCCCAGAATGCTTATAAATTCTGTCTCCGGCGATGTCATCGTCGTATGCTATACAGATTAAGATGCCGCCGCACGGGAAAAGATTCATGCGCGGCTAGTTTCCTTCGGCGATCGGAACTTTCGTGCTTTTGGTCTGCATTTGGTGTGCCAAGGGGATGTCGATGCGCAGAAAACCATTCACGTAAAGCGCCTTGGCCTGGCTGAGGTCGTAACCTGGAGGCAGCTCGAGCACGCTTTCAAACGGCCCATAGCTGATTTCCATGACCAAAAAATTGCACTTGTTCGCGCGGCATACGTCCGGCCGGCTGCCGCTGATGCGCAAGCGATGGCCCTCCACCGTGATCTCCAGATTCTCGCTCTTCATCCCGGCCAGCTCCACCTTGATGACCAGACCCGTGTCGGTCTCATAAACGTCGGTGTTCGGAATCCAACGGCCGCTGGCCGCGCCCCCACGTCCACCTACTGCCGAGCCGCGGGGAATAAAATGCATTGTGGAACTGACTTTCGTGACAGCCATGATAAAAAATTATATCCTAAAAAGCCTGCATTAGCAAGTTCGCGAGACTTATTTCATTTTTACCCTAACTTCGGGCCGTCCACCCTTGCGCGCGTGAAAAATAATCGAGCTTTTCGTCCCGGATTGCCCCGGCGCCGTACAACCGCAATGTGTGCCATGCTCAAAACTGAATCCGCGGCGCCGCAGCCGGCCCCACAATAACAATCCAGCTGCTGCGGCCACAATTGCCAGCGAAACAGCTTGTTGCCAATTCATGCCCGCAAGATACCCCGAAAAACCGTTCGTGCAACCGATTTTCGGCGTTGAACTTCCAGCTCGTGCCTTTACGCTGCACCCATGGCCGTTCCATTCCGCCACCCGTGCCGCGTCAGCTACGCCGATTGCACCCTCGGCAATCATGTTTATCACTCACGCTACCTCGACTGGCTCGAAGTCGCGCGCGGCGAATTTATCCGTTCCCTTGGCTCGACGGTCCTGCATTGGCACGAACGCGACGTGATTTTTCCCGTCATCGAGGCCCGCCTGAGCTACAAATCACCCGCGCGTTACGACGACCTGCTGGCCATTGAAGTTTGGCCGACCGCCGTCGAGCGCGTGCGGTTGAATTTTGGACATCGCATCCTCAATCAAGCCGGCAAACTCGTTCTGGAAGCCGAAACGTTCCACGCCTGCACCGGCGTGAACGAAAAACCCAAACGCCTGCCGGAGGAACTGGCCGCAAAACTGATGCCGCATCTGGGTGGGGTGGCACAGGCGGACTCAAAACAAGGCACGTGAAACCACTCATTCCCTACCTGGCGGCCAATTGGGGTGATTTGTTGATTGCAATTTTGGGCCTGGTTTCCGGTCTGCTTTACATCTTGCGTCCAGGCTGGGTGGGTGACTATCGCGTTGAACGCGACCAAAAAAGATTCAGATGGTTTGGCGTCATTTTTACCGCCGCGGCCATTGGCCTTCTATTTTTCCTGACGCTTGGCTATTTAAATTCAAACTGAGTCACCAACCGGTTTTCTTCCGGCTTGCGCATTCAGTCCACCTCTGTAACAATTCAGCGGCGCGGGCGATGCAACAGCAAAACTATCCCAAACATTATTGTGGCGTGTTCGGCATTTTCGGTCACCCGAATGCCGCTGAACTCACCTACTACGGTCTGTACGCGCTCCAACACCGCGGCCAGGAGAGCGCCGGCATCGTCACCTGCCACGACGGGAAATTTTTCAAGCATCACGGCATGGGCCTGGTGCCGCAGGTTTTCAATCCCAAAATCCTGCACGACCTCGTCGGCAACCTGGCCATCGGCCACAACCGCTATTCCACCACCGGCACCTCGAACCTCCGCAATGCCCAGCCGCTCACGGTGGATTGCATGCGCGGGCAGATCGCCGTCGCCCACAATGGCAATTTGACGAACGCCGCGCAGCTCCGCGACGAACTGGAAAGCCGCGGGCTGGTGTTTCAAACCACCGTGGACAGCGAGATCATCATCATGATGCTCGCGCAGCCGACGCTGGGCGGCGTGGAAAATTCGATCGCCCAGACGCTGCGCCGCATCGAAGGCGCGTATTCGCTCGTCATCATGACGGAAAAAGAACTGATCGGCGCGCGCGACCCGTACGGATTCCGCCCGCTTTCGATCGGCCGGGTGGATGGTGCCTGGGTGCTCGCGAGCGAGTCGGTGGCGTTCGACCAGATTCACGCCGAGTTCGTCCGCGACGTGGAACCGGGCGAAATCGTGGTTATCAACGAAAAGGGATTGATCAGCATGCAGGCCTTTCCCGAACACCAACGCAAGGCGTTCTGCATTTTTGAATACGTCTATTTTGCGCGGCCCGACAGTGTGATTGGCGGCCGCAGCGTTTATGAAGTCCGCAAGGAAATGGGCCGCCAACTGGCGCGCGAACATCGCGTGCAGGCGGACCTTGTCATCCCCGTGCCTGACAGCGGCGTCTGCGCGGCCATGGGCTATTCCGAGGAATCCGGCATCCCATTCGAGATGGCATTTATCCGCAATCACTACGTCGGGCGCAGTTTTTTGCAGCCCACCCAGCTCATCCGCGACTTTGATGTGCGCGTGAAATTGAACCTCATCGCCTCGCTCGTAAAGGACAAGCGCGTCGTCATCGTGGATGATTCCATCGTGCGCGGCACGACGTGCAAGATGCGCGTGAAGACCCTCAAGGAGGCGGGCGCGCGGGAGGTTCACGTGGTGGTCAGTTGCCCGCCGCACCAGAATCCCTGTGTTTACGGCATTGATTTCCCCGACCGCAGCAAACTCATGGCGGCGAACCACAGCGTGGATGAAATCCGCCGTTATCTGAACGCCGATTCGCTGCACTATCTTTCCCAGGCAGGCATGGTCAAGGCCACCGGCAAGCCGGCGGAATCCTTTTGCATGGCGTGTTACGACGGAAAATATCCCGTGCCTTACGATCCCCTGCTCGACAAGCACATCATCGAACGCCGTCGCAGCCAGGCCCAGACCCTCGGGGAAGCCGTGGCCAAGGACAGCGAACAAATCAAATTGCTTCCGGTTTGACAGGCGCTTTGCAGGCGGGTACGGCCTCTCGAAAGGGCATTGACGCCGGTTCATTCCGCCTTCAGATTTAAACCGCATGAAAACCATGGCAAGGTTGAAACCAGGCGGGCAAACCCCAACGCTTCGCGCGCCGCCGGTTCATCCCGTCGCCGCAACCCCAAGGCGGATCGCGCCACAAACCACGATTGACCAGGTGATGGTCGAGGAACGCGCGGGCGCCTTTGCCAAACGCAGCATCAAGACCAGCGCCAAACTCGCGGGCCTGAAACTGGCGATTTCGATGATGGATCTGACCACGCTCGAGGGCAAGGATACCCCGGGCAAGGTTGCCTATCTCTGCCGCAAGGCGCTCCAGCCCGTCGAACCGAAATACGGCGTGCCGCCGTGCGCCGCGGTCTGTGTTTACCCGAACATGGTCAAATACGCGCGGAAATTTCTGGGCGACGGTTCGCCCGTGAAAGTGGCATCTGTCGCCACCGGTTTTCCGAGCGGCCAATATCCCCTGCGCACCAAACTCGACGAAGTCCGCCGCGCCGTGGGCGACGGCGCGGACGAGATTGACATGGTCATCGACCGCGGGGCATTCCTCGACGGTGCTTACGCAAGGGTTTTTGACGAAATCGCCGCGGTAAAGGAAGCTTCCAGCCCGGCGCATTTGAAGGTGATTCTCGAAACCGGCGAACTCGTCACCTACGACAACGTCCGTCTGGCCAGCGAAATTGCCATGCAGGCCGGCGCGGATTTCATCAAGACCAGCACCGGCAAGGTCCAGCCCGCCGCCACCATGCCCGTCACCCTCGTGATGTTGGAAGCCATCCGCGATCACTTTTTTGCCACCGGCGTTCGCATCGGCATGAAGCCGGCCGGCGGCATCCGCAACGCCAAACAGGCGCTCGCCTATCTCGTGATGGTCAAGGAAACCCTGGGCGATGATTGGCTCACGTCCGACCTGTTCCGCTTCGGCGCCAGCACGCTCGTCAACGACGTGCTCATGCAAATCGTCAAAACCGTGGATGGAAACTACCAGGGCCCGGATTATTTCTCGCTGCCGTGAAATCCAATCAACCATTTCGTAGCAGCCGACGTGAGGAGGCTCCAAATCTTTCCCGATGGAAGAATGATCCTCCTTACGTCGGCTGCCACAAACCATTGAAATGAAAACTAAAGTCACTGCCCGTAAAACCACCGGCCGCCTGTTGCCGGCAAAATCGTCCAACGGGCATCCGATTGTTCCCTTGCGCGAACGCCGGTTGAATTTTGGCAACAAATGGGATTATGCGCCCGCGCCGGAGGAGTCAAAAAATTACATCATCGCACCCCGGCACGATTTGTTCATCAACGGCCAGTTCGTCAAGCCGCACTCGGGAAAATATTTTCCTTCCATCAACCCGGCCACCGAGGACCAGCTCACCGAAATCGCCCTCGGCGACAAGGCGGATGTGGACAAGGCGGTCAAGGCCGCACGGCGCGCCTACGATAAAGTCTGGGGCAAAATGCCGGGCCGCGAACGCGGCAAATATCTTTATCGCATTGCGCGCATCATCCAGGAAAAGATGCGGGAGCTGGCCGTGTTGGAATCCATGGACGGCGGCAAGCCCATCAAGGAAACGCGCGACGTGGATTTGCCGCTCGTGGCCGCGCATTTCTTTTACCATGGCGGCTGGGCGGACAAGCTGAACTACGCCTTCCCGGGCCGGACCCCGCGCCCGCTGGGCGTGGCCGGCCAGATTATTCCCTGGAATTTTCCGTTGCTCATGGCCGCGTGGAAAATCGCTCCGGCGATTTGTTGCGGGAACACCGTCGTCATCAAGCCCTCCAAGACCACAAGTCTCACGCTGTTGCGGCTGGCGCAGATTTTCCAGGAAGCGGAACTGCCGGAAGGCGTCGTCAACGTCATCACCGGCGTGGGTGAAACCGGCACCGCCATCGTCCAGCATCCCGACGTGAACAAAATCGCGTTCACCGGTTCGACGGACGTCGGCAAGCAGCTCGCCCAGATGGTCGTCGGCACGGGCAAACGGATCACGCTCGAACTCGGCGGCAAGGCGGCGAACATTATTTTCGAGGACGCGCCGATTGATCAGGCCATCGAGGGCATCATCGCGGGAATTTATTTCAACATGGGCCACGTCTGCTGTGCCGGCTCGCGGTTGCTGGTGCAGGAAGGCATCTTCCCGACGGTCGTCCGCAAACTGCGCGACCGCATCCAGACCCTGCGCCTCGGCAATCCGCTCGACAAGAACACCGACATCGGTGCGATCAACAACAAACCGCAACTGGAAAAAATCCGCGAACTGGTCCAGAGCGGCGTGGACGAAGGCGCGGAGGTGGTGCAATCGCATTGCCCGCTGCCCGCGCGTGGTTATTGGTATCCGCCCACGTTCCTCACCGGGGTCACGGCCTCGCATCGCGTGGCGCAGGAGGAAATCTTCGGGCCGGTCTTGAGCGTGATGACCTTCCGCACCCCGGAGGAGGCCGTCGAGCGCGCGAACAACACGCCCTACGGCCTGAGCGCCGGCGTCTGGACGGACAAGGGCAGCAAGATTTTCAAGATCGTCAGCCAGCTCCGCGCCGGCGTCGTCTGGGCCAACACCTACAACAAGTTCGATCCGACCAGCCCGTTCGGCGGTTACAAGGAAAGCGGCTTCGGCCGCGAAGGCGGATTGCAGGGCCTGGCGGCCTATTGCCGGCTGGATTGAACGGCATTGCAAATGCCGGTGTCTTAGTTGAGGAACTGTGCGCTAAGCAAATGACCCGTTCTGTCTTCACGACCAGAGTCGCCTTGATCGCGCTGCTTTCGCTATGCTGGCACTTCAGCGATGTATTGGCACAAGGGCTGACGAATACTATTCCGAGAAACCAGGCCCCGTTGGCACGGACATTCCCACCGGCCGATGGCGAACAAACGCCCACCGGCACGGGGAAGTTTGTGATCTTCACCCGGGAGCCAACCGACAAGTTAAACGAATGGGACTTCATCGCCGGGGCGTGGGAGTGCATTCCGTCACGGCCAAATATGCCAGTGACCAAGCGTGTCGAATTTTGCCATTCATCATGGGAGGCGGAACCGTTGCTGAATTGCCTGGTCAGGGATGAGAGTGACGGTCTTTTTCCCCGGTTTGTGAAACTGCGAGTGGATGCCGGCAAATACGACTCCAAGGTAAACCTTTACGACATCAACTACCGGACATGGGACGTCCGTTGTATTTGGCAAGGTGATCGATTGAGCGCATTTGGCGTAATAAAAAACTCAGTGTTCTGTAAAGACACCCGGGGTTGGTTCCGCCTTGATACCTCAACCGGGAAAAACGACACGAAAGTGCCGCTCATTCCGCTCGATGTTGACGGCGCATTCTGGCTGGTGCAGAAACCGGACGAGAACTCTGGAACCTGGAGTTACAACCTGGCCAAAGAAGAGTTTGTCGGCCATTTCGGCGATGTGGATGAGCAGGAGATGGCACATAGCGGGTCATTGCTTTCCGCAAATGGCAAGAATCGGGCCTGGATATTGGTCCCGAGACAGAACGACTGGCGCAGGGATGTGGTTGGCGGCACCTTTCTGCTCCAACGCAACGGTCACAGTGAGGATATCCGCGTTCCCGTGATGATGCAGGTGGAGCCAATTCGAGGGGCTCGACGTCTTATGCCCATTGGAACCCATCTGGGTTTCACCAAGGATGGAAAGGTGGAGTTCTCTGCGATACAGCAGATGAAAGAACAAAAGGAACGGGTATGGACAATTGACATCGCGGCCGGAAAAACCGATGAGAGCGTGCGACCGTATGTCGAGCCGAAAGCTGAAGAGCCCGCATTATTCGATGGAGTGCCTGCACCCGATTACCTGCGGCCGTATCTAAAGAATCTGAGACATTTTGGACGGGCCGGTCTTGCTCCGGCATTTCTCATGCATCTTGGCATCCTGAAAAATCAACCAGAGTATCCTGACTGCATAGCCGGTGTTTCACCTGACGGAAACCATATCCTCTACAAAGCAAAGAAGGGGCCGTTGGCGGATGTTTTCATTTACGGTAATCTCCGGACAAAACAGACCGTGCGCTGGGCCAGCCCAGACAAAATAAAGCTCGGCGACAGCATGGAATTTGTCTGGGTGGAGACTCCTTAGCCAAGCAGTGTTCTGCCCGTGAAAGGTTGTCGGTTTCCACCAACCTTTGTCACGGGATCACGCCCGCGCATTACGAGATGCTGTAGGGAAATTTACGATCCGGGGTCGAACGTGGATTTGAATTGTTTTTAATGGGGAATTTCAAGAACCTCACGTTATGAGCACACGACTCGACGTCAAAAAAACCTACAAGCTCTACATCGGCGGCAAATTTCCGCGCAGCGAGAGCGGACGTTACCTGCCTGCAAAATCAGCCGCCGGCGGACACCTCGATAATTTTTCCCATGCCTCACGCAAGGATTTCCGGGATGCGGTCGTCGCCGCACGCGCGGCGGTGGGTGGCTGGTGCAAGGCCTCTGCTTACAACCGCGGGCAGATTCTTTATCGCGCCGCCGAGATGCTGCAAAACCGCGCGGGCGAACTGGTGAATGAAATTGCCCGTTCGACCGGGGTCAGTACCGCGAAGGCCGGGCGCGAAGTGACGCTGGCCATTGACCGGTTGGTGCATTTCGCCGGCTGGACCGACAAGTACCAGCAGATCTTCGGCAGCGTGAATCCCGTGGCCACCTCGCATTTCAATTTCACCACCCCGGAACCCGCAGGAGTGGTGGTCGTGCTGGCGCCGGATGAACCGTCGCTACTGGCCTTGGTGTCGCTGGTCGCCCCGGTGATTTTGAGCGGCAACGCCGCGATTGTAGTTGCCTCAGAAAAATGTCCCCTGCCCGCCGCCACGTTCGCCGAGATCCTCGCCACGAGCGACCTGCCCGGCGGCGTGGTTAACCTCCTCACCGGCAAACGGGCCGAACTCATTCCGCACATCGCCGGCCACCTGGACGTCAACGCCATCGTGGACGGTGTGGGCGATGCGGAGCTGGGCGCGAAATTGCAGGCGGGCACGGCCATCAATCTGAAACGTTATGCCCGCCGATCGCTCGCCCCCGCGGATTGGTTTGCCGCAAAAGTTGAGAACCCGTATTGGATTCTCGACACGGTCGAGTTCAAGACCGCCTGGCATCCCATTGGCGTTTGACCGATGGCTGATCCTTCCCTCATGTCGTTGCCAACCACTCCCGACGCCCTGGCCCGGTTCATCGACCATACCCAGACCCGGGCGGACGCCACCCTCCAGGACATCGAAAAACTCTGCGCCGAGGCGCGCGAACACAAATTTCACAGTGTCAGTGTGAACGGCTCGTGGGTCATCGCCGCACGCCATTTTCTGGATGGCAGCGAGGTGAAGGTCGGTTGTGCCGTCGGTTTCCCTCTCGGCGCGATGTCCGGTGACGTGAAACGTTTTGAAACCGAGGCAGCCATTGACGATGACGCGCAGGAGATTGACGTGGTCTTGAACCTCGGCCGGCTCAAAGCGGGCGACGACAAATACGTCCTGCGCGAATTGCGTGACGTGGTGGAGGCCGCGGACGAACGTTTGGTGAAAGTCATCCTCGAAACCTGCCTGTTGACCCGGGAGGAAAAAATCCGCGCCTGCGAACTGGCGGTGGAAAGCGGGGCCCATTTCGTCAAGACCTCCACCGGTTTCAACGGCGGCGGGGCGACCGTGGACGACATCCAGCTGCTGCGCGAAACCGTTGGCCCAAAGTTCGGGGTCAAGGCTTCCGGCGGGATCCGTGATACCCGGACCGCGCTCGCGATGATTGCCGCCGGCGCGACCCGGCTCGGCACCTCGGCCAGCGTGGCCATCGTGACCGGCCTCGCGTTCAAGCCATCCGGGCCAGACTGATCCGGGTGGGTTCGCGCCGGCTAGATCCTCACTATTTCCCCCGCCGCGGGAATGGTAAATTTCCGACAAAATGGTTTCGGATTTGACTCCGCAGCGGCAGCCTATGGTTGAATCATGAATGACCGGCTGTCCGATTTCGAGCAGTTGCGACAATTCGCCAGGGCGGGAGACCAAAACGCCTTTCGAGCGATTGTCCGGCGGCACATCGACCTCGTTTTCGCCACTGCGTTACGCAAGGCAGGCGACGCCGGCGGCGCAGAGGAAATCTCCCAAAACGTCTTCAGCGCGCTGGCTCGCAAGGCGTGGCAGTTCGCGCCGGACGATTCCCTGCCCGCGTGGCTGCACAAAACGGCGCTGCTTGAATCCAAATCCTGGCTGCGGGGAGAGCTGCGCCGCCGCCGCCGCGAACAAACCGCCGCCGAACTGGGCACCACCATGAAAACTCCGGATGCATCAACCGCCGGCAACGCGCTGATTCCGCTGCTGGACGAGGCGTTGCTGTCACTGCGCGAGAAAGACCGCTCCGCGCTGCTGCTGCGTTACTACGAAAGCCGGTCCTTGCGCGACGTGGGCGCGGCGCTCGACGTGGGCGAAGACGCGGCCCAAAAGCGGGTGGCCGGCGCGCTCGAAAAGTTGTCGCAATTCTTCCAGCGTCGTGGTTTCAAGACCGCGACGGTGGCCGCGGCAGCTGCGGCATTGCAACACACCGCCTCGTCCGCGTCCGCCGCCACCGTCGCGCTGGTGGCCAACACAGCCCTGCAAACGGCGCCCCCGGCGCTGGCGGGCCTGGGCCTCTGGCTGGCGCGGCTGGCCGGTTTGACCAAGGCGCAGACCGCCGCGGTTTGCCTGGCGGTTGCCGCCGTGCCGGCGCTTTGGCAATGGGGTGACCAACGCGAGGCCGATACAACGCTGGCGCAAGCAAGGGCCGGCCTCGCCGCCGCGCAGAACGAATTCAACCTGCAGCAAACGGAACTGCGGCGCTTGAATGCATCGGCGGCGCAACTGGACGATTCCCTGGCCAACGTCCGCGCCGCCGCCGCGCGCGGCGCGGAAACCGAACAGCAGTTTGCCGCCTGGAAAAATCGCGTGCGCGCCCGGCTGCTGGCGGCGGACTATCAATGGCCGGACGACCTGCCCTTCGTGCGGATACCCAAGAAATTGGTGCCCCGGCTGACCGTTCGCCAGCCGGTGACGCAGCCCGGTGTGCTCAAACCGGAGGCGCGCGAATTGCTCGGGCTGTCCCCGGCCGAATGCGAGCAGGCGGAAACGGCGCTACACAATTATTTTGCCGCGCTCGACCGCTTGATGCAAACGAACCTCTACGAAACCAACCGCGAGCGGTACGTCAACCCACCCGCGGAGGCACTGGCCAGCCAGGTCTGGGGTTTGCCCGCGTTGGGAGATGAAGTCAAACAACGCTCGGATGAATTGCAAGCCGCCTTGAAAGCGGTGCTCGGCGACGAACGCTGGCCGCTCGTCGCGGAGCAACTCCGATCTTCCGGCACGGATACCCTGCGGCGCATTCTGAGCCTGGATGCCGTGGACCGGGGCCAGGAAATCGCCGTCTGGATTCAGGACCGGGACGGCAAGCTGGTGGCCAGTTACGGTTGGGGCGACCAGAGCACGATGTTCAGTTCCGGCGGCCTGGCGCTGAACCTTTTTCTGCCTGGCGCGGATTCTGCCGCCGGCATCAGGATAGAAGATTATTTCGATGTCCGGCAATTGCCCACGGTGTTGACCCAACCGGCGCTGGCGTGGATCCGGCAACAGGCCGAAGCGCGCCTGGGAACGAAAGGTGACCAATGAGACGCACAATGCTGGCCATCCTGATTCTGACGGCGGGAATTACCGTCTTCCGCGCCCTGCGCAACGCGGCGGCAAATGTCCGGGCCGAACTCGCCACCCAAAACGTCGCGTGGCAGGCACAGACGCAACAACTCGCCCGATTGCGTCGGGAGCAACAACAGATGCTCGAACACCTGAACGAAACCCGGCAACTCCTTGCCGCCCGGCCGCAGCTGCCCGCGCCCGGGCAGTTGGCGGATAAAACCCTGTCCGGCGGCGCGCTGAAAAATCTTTCCGCCGCCGAGACGGAACGGTTGCTGGCCGAACTGGGCTTCAACTGGAACACCACCGGCGATTACGTCATCGTCAGCAAAAAATCGCTGGAAGGCATTTTCTTTGACGGCCTGAAAGGCATCGAATTGACCTCTGCGGCCCGCGAGATCTTCGCCATTACGCCCGACGAGCAGGCTGCCATCGAAACGATGACCCGGCAGTTGGGCGACGCGCGCGCCGCCTGGACCCGGGAGCATGTGCAGCGCACGGAGCCCGCCGGCGATATGCTGGCGCAATACTCCCTCGCGACGGATCCGGAATTCTCCCAACGCCAACTTGCCCTCTTTACAAATGGAATTTTTGGCGCTTTGGGCCCGGAGCGCGCTCAATGGCTCCAGGATCATTCGACCGGTTGGATGGACGACTTCGGTCTGCGCCCCGGTCCGGACGTTTCAAAAATCCCGGCGGCGCTTCTTGCCACCATGCCGGCGGATTTTTTTCAGGCTCAAATTCAACCGACTACCCTGACGGTCAAGCGATACAAAGCCGGGAACGATTGGCAGATAAATTACACATTGCAGCAAGCCGGCAACAGCATGACCACCAGCATCAATCCGTGGCAGCCGTTTCCCGAAGGTTTCAGCGCCCTTTTCCCCGGCGGCTGGGAGGAACTGGCCCAACGGGAAGGCTTCGAGTTGCCCAAGGAATTTCAGAAAAAGTAGGATGTCGCGTCCAACTGTTCATGTTTGAATTTTCCAAACAGGGACAGCCGGGACGGACTGTCCTATGTTACCGCGATTTCCTGCGGGCCCTTGCCGCCGTTGACCAGGTATAAAACCGCCATGCGCACGGCCAGGCCGTTCGTCACCTGCTCCAGAATCAGCGATCGGCCCGAGTCGGCTATCTCGCTGTCAATTTCCACGCCGCGATTGACCGGCCCGGGATGCATGATGAGCGCATCCGGTTTGGTTTTGGCCAGGCGGGCCTTGTTGAGTCCGAACA